>DLCF01000057.1 GCA_002480485.1 Planctomycetaceae bacterium UBA7805 | reverse complement strand
TGGATTGAATCCGTCGATCACATGGACCAGAGGCACACCACTGTCGTCCATGCGGTGGGATGTCACAACGTAACCTTCATTGCTTTGACCACCGACGATTCCCAGCTTCTCGCCAAGAAACAGGCCGGCTGCATCCGCATAAAGGTGCGCATTGCTGATCTGTAAACCGCCAATCGGATCCTGCATCCAAGTGCCGATCATTTGGTTTGGATCCTCCTCCGGGTCGGGTGTGCGGATTTCTAAAAATTCAGCACTCGTGTCGGCAATTAGCTCGTTCAGCGGAACTTCGTGCTGTTGAATCGCCCGGCCATTGAATGGCCCCAGAACGATCAGGTTGCCGGAACTATTGACCATCAATTGCGTGCTGTGCGCACCGGTGGTGGTTAAATCCATGATCAGCGCACCATCCTGGCTATTGAAATACCCGAACGTGCCGCTAGTGGGCACGTTGAGCGGTTCACCGGGGACAACGGGCACTGGCGTGTAGGTGTCATTCGAGGTGGATCCGTCAAACACGGCTCCCGAGGGAGACATGAGCATGACTTCAAATCGCTCGTTGGCCTCGACCGCAACATCGCCGATGACGCGGACATCAATGGTTTGCGAGGTTTCGCCGGGTGCGAACGAAACGGTCCCCTCAGCTCTCTCAAAATCATATCCGCTGCTTGCTGTGTTGGTCATCGTATGGAAAGCGACGGTAACCTCTTCACTCGATGCCCGGGAGAGCGACACGGAGAAGGTTGCTAGCACAAAGCCGCTGTCCCCCTCAATCACCTGAGCATCGGAAATCGAGATGACCGGAAGTTGTTCCGGATCGCTGTCCACCGGTGGGGTCACGGGATCATTCGGCGGCAATTCCGGTTCCGGTTGGGGTGCAACCGGCTGACTGGGAGTTTGTCCAGCCGCCGGATCACTGATGCCTGGTAAGGCGTCGAGTTGTGTCGAGTTAAGGGGAGAACCGCCGAGGCGACCTGCACTGCGGGCAAGGGCCCCGGTGATTCCGGCGTTGTAGTCAATCGCGACTTCGTTCGAAATGTAGTCGTCGCGTGAATCGTTATAGGAGTAGTCATCCGCCGCACTGGGTCCACCTACCAATGCACCGTAAAGAATATTTTGATTCGGCTGTCCATTTCGGAACCCATCCCACCCGACTCCGGATGCAGCGCGGTGGTGTGGCTGCTGTGGATAAGCGTCCCCGTAACCGACGATGTAGCTTATACCGACCGGGTTGTTGCCTAGGATGTAATCCACAGTTCCCTGAGCCAAGTCACTGTAGGCACCATTCGGATCGTTGACATTGTCGGCGTAGATTCCGGCGAGTAGCGATGTATTGGCCGCATAACGGAGTGATCCCCACTGACTGATGAACCGTAATCCGCCGTCCGTGATGGAAACGCCCTCACCACCGTTGACCCATGTATTGAGCCAGCCCTCGACATCCTGTCGGATTGCCGCATCACCAGTGTCCTGTGCAAGGATTACAGCCGCAGCGTAACTGGCGTCATCCCAGTTATGGGTCCAGCCGTTATTCAGGCCGCCGACATCGTTGCGGTAAAAATCGAGCGCTTGATTGCGATAGGTATCGCCGTTGTTGCCGGCGGCTTCATTTGCGCGAGCAAGCCACGCGGCACCTACAGCAAGATCTTCGTAATATCCGCTCCACGATGCGTAGTAGCCTTGAACCTCGGTTACCGAATCAGAATATTTTCCTCGGTAGGTATCAGCGAAATCAAATAGTGCCTCAGCATTTGCCAGGAGGATATCGGCATAAGCCGTGTCTCCGGCGTTGCGGAAGAGAATCGATGCACTTGCCATCGCCGCGGCACTTTGCGCGGCGACATCCGACCCCGGTTTGTCAGGGGTAATGGCCATTGCCGGTCGATCGATCGATTGGGTTTCGGGTGCACTCCAGAGTGCATGATCTGCGGATACATCGCCGACTTGAACAACGAAAAATTCAGTATCGCCATTGGAGTCAGTCACATGGGCTTTGAGCAGGTAGTCGGTTCCCCAACGTACCGCTTCGAGCAACTCGTCACTCTGGCCACTGGCCGCATATCCCTCGGCGTGCTCAATGCCACCCCACGAGAGGGTCGTTAGCGTCGAGGCTAGCGGGAGCCCGAATTTTCCATGATCTCCAGCGTCAAAATATCCGCCTGTCAAATCGAATGCCAGGCCTTCCTGCAGGTTCGCCGCGGTTCGGTCTCCGAAATAGATTCCGTCGAACCCGTCAGTGAGTGTCGAGTCCTGTCTCCAGTCGATGCGCTTTGTGTCTTCGTCGAGGTCTCCAGAGCGATTGGCTTCATAGAACAAGAATGATTTCTGCAGCGCTTCGGCGTAATTCAGTTCACTTGCTACGGGCGCTGCCGGATCGGTGTCAATCGGTGGCGCTATCGGATCATTGGCCGGAGGAGCAACGGGAGTTTCCGACGGAGGTGCAGGCGCGGGCGTCGATTGGCCATTCGCGCTAAAGGAAATGTTGCTGATACCCGATGGACCGGTGGCAGAGAATCCGAATGAAATAGATTCACCCGCATCGAGGGTGTTGTCCCAGCTTGGCGGCGTGATTGCATAACGACCGTTGCCCAGGCTTGTTACCTCGGCATTCCAAAGATTACCGATTTCACCACTGGTTTCAAATTCAAGCGTCCAGTTGGTAAACGATGAATCTTCATCGTTGGTAATCGTCACATCAGCGGTGTGACCGGTACTCCATTGATCGGTGACCACGTAATCGACATCCGGTGCGTCGACCAATGGGTGGCTCGCGAGTAGCGAACGCACTTCAAGCGATTCGAGTTGCAGCTTAGCGTTTTTGAAATCTTGGTGATTCTTAAAAAATCCTCGAGCCAAAAATTGTGTGAGTCGATGCCAAATACTCATAGTTGCTTCCTTCTCTGTTCCGAATATGCCCTTCGGCTGTCGCCAGGTGCTGGCCTCTTACTAGCGTTTCTCGAGCACAACCGTCCATCGATACCAAGCCTGCGTGGTTTTTCATCTGATGTTGTTCCAGGTGGTTCGTTGACATGGTCTTGCCTCTCTGCGTTAGTGGCGACAAAGATCATTTAAAGCCTGCAAAAAATTTGTGAACACCTTTTCTGATGCGGATTTTTCGCATTCGTAAAAACTTTATTTTCCAGGGGTTTTTGCATGTTTTGACCGTTTTCTGCGGCCCGAATTCAATCGGAATTCAGGGCCGCAGGATAACGATCGTTTTGTGAAATCTCTCACACACAAATTTCCTTAGACGTTGATGCTTTTTCCATTGAACAACACGTCACGGGGTCCGTCTTGGGCACTCCCGGCAGCGGTGAAGCCGAACGAGAGTTGAGCACCGGCTGCGATGTTGCTATTCCAACTCAACCCGGTGATCACATAACGGTCACCGTCCCGTGAGACGATTTCCGCGTCCCAGACACTTTGGATGTCGCCGCTATACGTGAACTCGAGGGTCCACTCGGTGATGGCTTCATCGCCCGTATTCTGGATGGCCATGTTGGCGGTCAAACCGGAATTCCAGCTGCTCGCCACACTGTAGCTTACGGCTGCCGAGTCGATTTGGTTTTCCAAGGGGGTTTCAACAGGCGTTACCGGTGCAGGGACAGGATCACCTACCGGTTGCTCAATCGTTTCGACCGGAGGAGCGATGGGTCCGACGGGTGCTGGTGCTGCCGGGACTTCCGTTCCCGCTGAACCATTACCGTTCCCATTATTCACCGGTGCCTGTGGTAAGGACGGGGTGGTATCCACCTCGACGATCGCGTCGAATAATCCATTGCCACCGTAGATGTTTTCGAAAACCAAGTCGGATGCCGAAGTGATTTCGTCAAACGATTTACCGGCAAGCCAGCTGTCCGCTGCCGCACCGATCAAGCTTTCCTGGCCGGCTGCATCGTTCGACGCATCCCAGAACATCATTCCACCTAGGCCGAGATCCTGGGCCCATTCGCTCTTTAAGGAAATTGAACCTGGTGTCTCGAAGGAGCTGAAGATGCCCTGGCTTTCGCTGTACATGTAAGCCGCCTGAGCATCGTCGTCCCAGTTCAACTCCCAATCTCCGCTGCCGGAAAGATATTGACCGGCAAGATCTTTGTAGTCGTAGGTGCCCTTCTCAAATGATCCGGGAGCCGCACCACTGGTCGCCTCGTCGTAGCCATTGTCGCCACCGTCGGCGACTCCACTCCAAGCTCGGGTGTAGGCAGGTGCACCCAGAACAATTTGGTCACGCTCGACACCGGCATTCAGGTAGATGTCGATTGCGGTGGCGATGTCATAGCCGTTTGCATCGCCCATCAGGGCCGCTTGGTGACCCGTGGTGTTTTCCCACGTGCCATGGAAGTCATAGGTCATGACATTGAAGAAATCGACGTGCTCCTTCATGCCTTCCAGATTGAAGTTCGCGATCTTGTCGTAGCCCGCCGGTGAGGCAACAGTGATTTCATAGTAACGTCCGTTTTCAGCGCCGAGCTGATCCATTTTGTCACGGACCAGGCCGAGAAGCAGAGCGTAATTTTCACCGTCCTGATCGCTTACGCCGTTGCTGCTCAATCCACCTCCTCCCGGGTATTCCCAGTCGAAGTCGATTCCATCAAACACGGTGTAGGTGTCCAGGAAGTCATAGATGGACTGGGCCAGCGTTTCGCGGCCGGCAGCGGTGGAGCAGACCGAACTGAAGTTGCCCGAGAGTGTCCAACCTCCGAGGGCGATGCTAGTGCGAAGATGCGGATACTTCTCCTTCAGCTGGGAGAGCTGATTGAAATTGCCCCACACCGTCTGTTGTGATCGTGGATCATCCGCAGGATAGGACCACAGGTCCGCTTCACCACTTACCGATTCTTCAGCCGAGAACCGTTTTTCGGTCGCCGCATAGCTATCGAAAAGTACCATTTCTCCACTGGTGGTCAGGTTGGCGAAGGCATAAATAAAGTGGGTGAGGTCTTCGGCCGGAACATCCGCGATTTGATAGTCACGGCCATAGATACCCCACTCTGGATAGTAGGCGGCGACGACCGGTTGTGAGATCGGATCCGCCTCTACATCATCATCGCTGGCAGTCGGCGGTGCGATTTCCTCTGCCGGAGGATCAACGTTTTCGGCAGGGGGAGACACGATCTCAGCCGGAGCATCGATGTTTTCAGCTGGTGGCGTTACCGTATCCCCAGCCGGTGTTTGCTCGCCAGTCTCCTCAGCCGGAGGGGTAATATCGCTGGCGGGAGGTACGACTGGATCAACGGGAGGATCGATGGTTTCTGACGGAGGTGTTTCCTCTTCGACCACCGGTGGAGTGATTTCCTCAGCCGGGGGCACGATTGGATCTGCCGGAGGATCAATATTATCGGCAGGCGGAGTTACATTCTCTGTCGGAACTTCGACATTGTCTGCCGGCGGGGTGACCGGCGCTGCCGGGCTATCTTCCACTACCGAGTCGGTGCTCACCTTAACCAATCGAACGGCATCGGCCACCACGTAACGGTTCGCATTGGAACCCCCGGAGAGCGAGACGGTGATCGTTCCGTCACTGGCGGTGACTGTAGCCAGAACCGTCCACGTGACGCCTGCATCCTCATAATCTGACGGGGTTGTCGTTTGGTCTACTGAGACATCGGCCAGCACATTGCCCGATCCATCGCGGACCGTGTAGGGTGCATCGGTGGCGTTATACTTATTGTCGTATCTTCCGGACCAAGTGGTTGCGATCTGATATTCACCGGGCGACACGTTATCAAATTTCCACGTGGCGATTCCCGTACCCCCACGCAGCTCAAAAACATCGCCCGCGACCGCGTCAGCAACCTGGGCGTTGCTCAGATAGCTGAATCCGGTTTGCGAGAATCCGACATCGCCGTTCTCAATAATCATGGCCGTCGCGACGGGTGCTGCGGCGGGCGGATCAATGTTGTCCGCTGGCGGTGCGGACGGCGATGCAGGAGGATCGATGTTTTCTGACGGAGGAGTGACGATCTCCATCGGTGGGGATATCGGATTCGCCGGATCGTCAATCACGTCCGCCGGAGGGGTCACGATGGTGCCCTCCATCTCTACCGGATCCTGGTAGTACTGCTGAACTTTAGAAATCCACCAGTAGTCATCGGTCGGTTCGGTGCCGATACTGTCGGTGCTGATACCGACACCCGCACCGAAGAGGATTTGCCTGACACCGGCCGCGCGGGCTTCCTCCATGTGGGACTCCCAGGTGATGGTGTTACCGTCACTGGTGATTTTTGCATCACCACTCTCGTTGGCGGCGAAGTGATCATATCGGTCGCCGGTGGCAGTGAAGGTGTCGCCCAGGAAATAGGTTGGTGCCGAATCTTCATATTGACGAGTGGTGTTGTCGAGTGCCTCGAACTTGCCGCTCTCGTCGTACGGATTGGTGGATAGGCTGTCGTTGATGTGACCGACCGGAATCTGCCAGAGAATCATCTCCTTTCCTGTCGTCTCGGAAAGAGTCTCGACAACCAGCAGGTAGTTATTCCAGTGATCCGCATTCCAGAACCAGGTGCTTGCTGCGGGATCCGCTGCGGCCCCATTCTGTGCGCCCGCATCCAGGCCATATTTATCAATTGAAATGAATTCGGCTCCGTAACTGAGAACGCCGGCGTCCATATAGTATTCGGCAATCAATTCAGCTTCGCGTGCAATCGCGACTCGGCCGGCCTCGATTCCCATCGTATCTGTCAGGTGGCAGATACCCTGCGATCCGATCGGGGTTTCGATTCCGGGCGATGCCCAGAGATTGAACTGCCAACCGAATTCGACATTCGCTTGGTGACTGCTGATGGTGTAGTTGATCGCATTGATCAATCCTGTCACGGTGTTGTCAAACTGAGGATCTATGCCCTCGGTGAGTACGCCACTGCTGTATGCAGCACTGGTCATCGCCGACAATTGGCTTGCTGGGGCATTTGCATTCTGCATCAGGTAACCTATGAAGTCAGGCTCCATAATGAATTGCACTAGTTCATCACCCGCTTCGCTGGCAATCGTATCGAGCGCGAATTTCAAGTCGTTGAAATAGCCTTCCATGTACTCTGTGCTGGCCAGATGCTCATTGTTGGTGGTGAAGCTTTCACCGCCATCGGGGATGTTGTAGTAGACGAACTGGGGAATCATCCCTAATTTGAGGCTTTCGCGTACGTAGCTGCCGACCCGATCGCCCCAGGTTCGCCAACCGTTGACCGGTCCGCCGTTCAGATAGATGTAACGAGAATCGACGAATTTATTGGTCGCCGGGTCGGTGCCGTCAAAATCCTGCCAGAAGGCGAGATCACCGGCAGAATCTTCGCTTACTGAACCAATAGTGAGGTAGTCGGGTAGTCCAGGAAGTTCCCCGTCTGCGGTGCGTACTCGGAAACCGAGGTATCGTGTTTCGCCGGTGTCGGCATCGGTGATTTTGACTGATGCGCGACCGGCCTCTAGCCCTGTGACCCTTAGCGTATCGGCGTCAATCATTTCAACCGACACCACTCGGCTGTTGTTGGTTGCCACGCTAAAGGAAGCATTCTCCGATTCACCAATGGACAGATCGTAGTCGTTGCTGCCTTGTTGGATCGTGAGCTGCAGGGCCTGCGACTGGGCATCCTCGCTTACGATCTCAATTTGGCTTGCACCGCCTACAACGTGGGTGACCTGCGTGCTAGCAGTGGAACCGGCGGCGTTTGAGACCTCGACCTGGTAGGTGTATACCCCGTAGGTGTTATCGCTGATGTTTACCTTTGCCGATTGAGGCGTGGCGTCTGTCGATTCGAAATCAGCCTCGTGGATCAACTCGCCGTTCTCATAGACCTTCCAGCTCTCCGCCGGGTCTCCACTCCAGAGGTTGACTGAAACATCGTATCCACCGGTTTCCCAGTTGGTCAGAACGCTGAGGGACGGGGTGCTTGGGCTACCGGCAACCGGCGCGACGGGATCGGCTGGGCTGGTTTGATCCCCGGAACCACTATTGTCCGGCACGCTCAGCGGGTCCTGAGGTGCGATATCGGGAGTCTGAGATTCTCCCTCCTCGGCGACGCCGTTAAATGTCACGTTACGAAGTTCTCCCGGTTGACCATCGGCAACAATTCCAACACCGAGTGATTCGCCCGGATCCAGCGTGCTGTCCCAGGTTGGTGGTGTGACGGTGTAACGCCCGTTTCCGTCTGAGGCGACATTGGCGTTCCAGAAGGAGCTAACAGCACCGTCATAATCAAATTCAAGTTGCCAGTTTGAGAATGCAGTGCCTTCATCGTTGGTGATGGTCAGGTCTGCGGTATGGCCGGTTTCCCACTGTTCGGAAACGTTGAAATTCACATCGGGAGCGTCGGCCAACGGATGGGCTGCGAGCAAGGAACGGTTCTCAAGTGATTCGATATTGAGATTCGCCCCTCGTTTGTATGGTGATTTCTTTGATTTGTCCTTCAACAACTCCCGGACGATGTCTTGGAAACGTTTCATGGTGTCCTCTCCTCTCTAACGATTAGTGCCGCAGTATCTGCTGCTATTTGAATATGGTCCGATAACAATGAGGTGGAGCAGGCACTTGAGGGAGGCCATCGTGGGATTCGGTCGAATCTTGTCTGGGATCGCTCGACGCATGCTTGCACCTTTTTCTGTACAAAACTGTGAACGCCGTTTTTTTGTCGCTATTGTCCTTGGGGAAAGGACGCTGATTCCTGAAGAGCTTTTCTTTTCAGAATCCTGTTTGCCGGGGCCTCTTTAAGGGGTGGGAGGTGGCAATTTCTAACTTCAGATACGGGGGCAGATTCCGGGGGGTTTTGAAAATTATGAAAAATCTTTGAACCTTGAAAATCGTGGGAAAACCCCCTTTAAAAGTGAGTCAAAATGCCCCAGCAGATAGATCAAAAGCGTCCAAACACAAATTATTTCCGGTGCTATAATGGAGAAAGCTCGAAGGTGGTTTCCGGCCCCCTACGATTCGCCGATGCCGCCGATTCGCCTGCCAGCATGGCACAGCGTTAGCCTGGTGTCGCCAAGCCATCGAGCGGCACGAACCTTTCCCTTTTTTGTTAATTGAGTTCATAAATCGAGGTTGCTATCTATGTTGTCACATTGCTTGATTCGGTATTTGCTCATGAGCTTGGCCCTTGGTGGAGTCGTATTTTACGGCGAGGATAAATGCCCAGCTGCCACTGAATCAGCAGAAGCTCCAACTAGTGAAAAGCAGTGGATGCGTTATCCGGCGATCTCACCAGACGGAAAGACGATTGCCTTCAGCTACCGTGGTGACATCTGGTTGGTTGACCGCGAGGGTGGCCGAGCTCGATTGCTCACCAGCCACGCTGGACACGAGCGCTCACCGGTTTGGTCTCCGGATGGAAAAACGATCGCGTATGCGGGTGACCGAAATGGTAACTACGATATTTTTGTGGTGCCATTTGATGGCGGACCATCGCGAAGAGTGACTCATCATTCCGCTCAGGACATTCCGTTCTCATTTACACCCGATGGCGAACGGATAATTTTTGCAAGTCGGAGACTCGATTCAGCTGATGCTGCAATTGGAACGCTGAGAATGGCGGAGCTTTATTCGATTCCTGCAGTCGGTGGTCGGCCCCGCCAGGAAATGACAACGCAGGCAGAGTACGCTAACTATAATCCTGATCAAAGCAAGCTGGTCTTTCACGATTACAAGGGAATCGAAGATCGTTGGCGAAAACACCATACATCAAGTGTTACGCGTGATATCGTTGTGCGCGATGAGGAAACAGGCGAACAGACGCGTCTCACCCCGTTTGAGGGTGAAGATCGTAATCCGGTGTGGTCAGCAGATGGAAAGTGGATTTTCTACCTCTCCGAAGAAGATGTTGATAATTTTAACGTTTGGGAGATGGATCCGAATGATCCAGCCACGCGTCGTCGTCTCACCAGCCACCGCGAACATCCGGTACGATTTTTAAGTGTTTCCGACGATGACACGCTCGCCTACGGTTTCAATGGTGGCATATGGATCAAACCCAAGGGAAAAGAAGCAAAAGAAATTTCAATCCAGGCTCCGATCGGTGACCGTAGTAATGATTCTCGCCGCGAGGTCCGCAGTAGTGGTGTCTCGAATTTTGCAGTATCGCCAAATGAAAAAGAAGTTGCTCTGATCGTACGGGGTGAAGTCTTCGTTACCGATGTTGAATTTGGGACCACGAAGCGGATTACGAGTACGCCAGAGCAGGAACGAGTAGTTAGTTGGGGATCCGATGGACGAACCCTTTATTACGATAGCGAGCGAGACGGTTCTTGGAATCTTTACAAAAGCTCGATTGCCCGAGAAGACGATGATTCGTTTGCCGATGCAGTGATTGTGACCGAGGAGCCGTTGCTCGTAACCGGGGATGAAACGTTCCAACCAGTGGTCTCTCCTGACGGAAAGAAACTTGCGTTTCTGAAAAACCGGGATGAAATCATGGTGATGGACCTCGAATCAAAAAAAACAAGCAGTGTGATTCCGCGTCGAAAAAATCACTCGTATGCCGATGGTGATATCGAATACGCTTGGTCACCGGACAGTCGTTGGTTAACAGCAACCTACCACGGTCATCGTCTGTGGACCCCGGAAATCGCTGCAGTCAAACTCGCTGACGGAAACATAATTAACGTCACGCAGAGTGGATACTCGGAGTATCAGCCCAAATTCAGCTCGAATGGAAAATTGCTTCTCTATGCAACCAACCGATTCGGAGAGAGAGGGCACGGAAGCGATGGAAGCGAAGCCGATGTCTTTGGCCTGTATTTAAACCAAGAGGCTTTTGATGAAGCGCATTTAAGCAAAGCCGAACTGGCACTGAAGAAAAAGCGGGCGAAGAAGAAGAAAGAGCGGGAAGACAAAGAGAAATCAGAAAAAGAAAAAAAGGATGAACCGTCCGAAACGCCAGATGAAAAAGAAGCGGATTTGGTGCTTGGTGCCGTAAGCCATGTGAAAAGGGTCACCCTGTCGTCTGCCACTCCGCGTGCCGGACAACATACGGGAGAAAAGAAGGAAAACGAAAAAGAAAAAAGCAACGCAGATCCCGCGGAGAAAAAGTCAAAAAAGAAAAACAAGGACAAGAAAAAAGTTGAGCCAATTGAATTTGAGCTTGAGGATCGCGATCAACGACTGAAGCGCATGACGCTGATGTCGGCTCCGATAGGAAGCTTCGATGTTTCGCCCGATGGTGAAGTTTTAATATTTACGGCAAAGTTTGAGGGAAAATGGGGATTATGGGTTACCAAGCTGCGGGATCGCTCAACAACAAAGGCAATGAGCCTGAGTAGTCCTGGCGAGATTCAATTCACCAAAGATGGCAAGAGTGCTTTCATCCGTCAGGGGAAGGGTGTGTCGAAGTTAAATCTTGCGGCAGCGCTCTCTGGTGGTAAAGCGACCGCCAAGCCAGTCAAATTTTCTGCCGAAATAAACATCGATGGCCCGGCGGAACGGCAGTACATCTTTGATCATGTGCACCGGCAGACCGCACAGAAGTTTTATGATCCTGAGATGCATGGCGTTGACTGGGATGCGGTGGGTGACAATTACGCGGAATTTCTATCCTCGATCAATAATAACTATGATTTCACGGAACTGTTGAGCGAGATGCTCGGCGAGTTAAATGCGAGTCACACGGGAGCTCGTTTTTATCCCCGTCTAGGTGGTGATTCGACTGGGGGTCTGGGTCTGTTATTTGACGAATCACACGATGGCGACGGCTTGAAGGTCGTTGAGGTGATTCCGCGAGGGCCCAGTGATAAGGCAGAAATCAATATAGAACCTGGCTATTTGGTTACGCACATTGACGGAGAACGAATTAAAGCAGATACGAACCATTGGAAACTGTTGAATCACAAAAGTGGCAAATTAGTGCGTCTAACGTTGCATGATCCAGAGGCGGATGAAGAGTGGGAAGAATTTATCCGACCGACATCAGCGCACGCCGAGGGCAGCCTCATGTATCAGCGTTGGATCGAAAGCCGCCGTAAGAAAGCGGAGGAGTTGTCGAATGGACGCGTCGGATATGTGCATGTGAGGGGAATGGATGAATCGAGTTTCAGGCATGTTTATTCCGAGGTGCTCGGCCGCAATTATGATAAAGAAGCGTTGATCGTTGATACACGGTTCAATGGCGGTGGCTGGTTGCACGAAGATTTAGCCACTTTTCTCGATGGCGAGTTGTACTGCTATTTTGTTCCCCGGGGACATGAGCGAGGTGATTTGGGTGGAGAGCCGGTCGATAAGTGGACTCGCCCGGTTGCAGTTCTCCAGAGTGAGAGTAATTACAGTGACGCCCACTTTTTCCCGTGGGCATTCAAGCGAAAAGGTATTGGGAAATTAATTGGTGCACCGGTTCCTGGAACTTCGACGGCCGTCTGGTGGGAATCGCAAATTGAACCGAAGCTGATTTTTGGAATTCCTCAGGTGGGAATTACGGACCTCGACGGTCGCTACCTCGAAAATTGGCAACTCGATCCGGATGTGTTGGTAATAAATGATGCCGAGTCGGTGGCACGTGGCGAAGACAAGCAATTAGCCAAGGCCGTCGAGGAGCTGTTGCGCGAAGTCGATGCTGCCAAAAATACGAAAACTACCGGTGATGCACCATCGAGAGAAGATTCGTAGGATCGAAAACCCTTAAAACACTCGCAATTAGTCAACATAGCGGCTAAGATATGCTTTCTATTATGTAAGTACGTCGTCCTGTTGAGGGTGTGGGCTAATGCCGAGAAATCGGGGAGCTTGGGGGCTACCTACGCTGGCAATTCTGGTGCTCGCTGCACCATACGGTCGGGCAGATGTTGTCTTTGAATTCTCAAGTGATACGAGCGGTGCCTGGCATGACGCCTCCAAGTGGGATCAGGGCTACGTGCCCGGGGGCACTGATCATGTCGTCAGGATTGATCGCATGGGTGTCGATCCGGCGATCACCTATAGCGAGTCAAGCGGATCGACGCAGATTAAGGGGCTCATTAGCAGCGAGTCACTTATATTCACTGGTGGATCGCTGGAGATTCTAGAAACAGCAACCCTATCTGGTCCAATCAGTCTCGCCGGTGGAAGGTTAATCGGCGGGACAATTACGACTTTAAACAGCATCGAGACCAACAGCAACGGAAACAATACGCTGCAGGGCGTGACACTCAACGGTGTAATTAACCTGACAGAAAGCAGCGACCGGT
>DLCF01000117.1 GCA_002480485.1 Planctomycetaceae bacterium UBA7805 | reverse complement strand
TGGATTCACACTGGTGGAACTGCTTGTCGTGATTGCAACGATCGGCATTTTAGTCGCCCTGCTTTTGCCAGCGATCGGTTCGGTTCGCCAGTCCGCAATGCGAACGCAGTGTGCGAATAACATGCGACAAATTGGTCTCGCCATGCTTCTCTACACCGATGCGCATGGTGGCAGGATGCCTGAATCCCAACACACTGTCAGTGAGGGTAAGAAGGCTTGGATTGATAGCCTTTCCCCCTACACAGAGGATGTGGATGTAATTCGCATGTGTCCGAGCGACCCATATGGCCCCGAACGGGTCGCAGTGCGCGAGACCAGCTATGTCATGAACGCGTATGTAACTACGGAGGCGCCAGAAGAAGAACGCTGCACTGACCGAGATCTCATGAGCGATTCTCAAACGATGTGGGCTTTCGAAATCGCCGGGCACGCGAAGCCAGGCTCAGAGTTTACCGATCACGTTCATTCTATGTGGTGGTTCAGTGCGGGCGAAAGAACTGATATCGTTTTCAACATGGCTTTTGAGAAGCACGTGCAAGGAGCAATTGACACAGCTCGACACGGGGAGGGCTCGAATTACCTCTATTTAGATGGCCGCGTAGAGTTCATCGACGAGGAAACCATTGCCGGGTGGTGCAAACACAACCCGAACAATTTTGGAAATGTGGTATTTAATTTTGTCCTTCCCAGCCCAGGATATCCACCAGACGGCTAATTTTTGGCATCACTGACGCAGTCCAGAAATTCGGATTCAAACAAGAAGCACGCGAGTAGATACAGAACCAAACCAAAAGGAGCGTTAGATAGCGGTTTCGAAAAGACTTTACAACTTGGATTATTACTTTTTTTGCTAGGAGGTTAATGAGAAAATGTTTACGTTAGATCATAAGGTCTCAATGAAAAGAGGCGGTGCATTTATATTGCTGATCGGCGCGCTACTATGTGTCTCGTCATCAGCGTTTGCATCGGGAGAACATGAACACGCGCATGGTGACATCCTGCTCACGGTCGACGAGGTGACAGGTGAACTTGCCATTGGTTCAGTTTCAAACCAAACGACGATCAATGAACTGGAAGGCACGACTATTGCGGAAGTCGAACTTCAGGGCATCTTCGGCTTGGACGATGGATTCACCGCTAGTGAGCCGGGCTTTTCGTCCGGTCCGTACGACGTGTCACCAAACCTGAATCTTCCGGCCAACACTGATCTTGAGTTTGGTTTTCTTCATATCGAACACGATGGCGTGGATTCGAATTTGCTGTTCTGGGACTTCAGTGGCGTAGATCCCACAACGGTTGACGAGGATGACGTAAGCTTTGCACCTGCAGTCGGGCATACGCTGACAGTCTCGGATATCAGTAATTCTGCTATCTCAACTTCAATCGATGGAAGCGGCTCCGATGTAGAGGGTTTCGTTATAGGGACCACGTCCGGAACTGGCACCATCCATGAAGACTTAACTATTGACCTTGTGCAAACCGGAGGCGTAGACCCAGCAGCGGGAATATACCTTTGGAAGATGGAATTTGAACTCGGTAGCGCGCACAGCGACCCGATTTATTGGCTCGGGAGCACTGTTGGCGTGGACACCTCTTTGATGCCACCTTTTGATTACTCGAATATTGATCCATCCGACGCAGAAGATGTGGAGGAGGCATTCGAGGAACTCATGGAAGCGGCCGAGCATTACGTCGCAGAGACGTTTGGGGGTGAGGAGCACGATCACGGTGCTGCCGTTCCCGAACCTTCGACCCTTGCCATGACACTGATGGGACTGATCGGCGCGTTCGCTTGCGTGCGTCGTCGTCGGAACCTGATTTAACGCGTTTTGTGCACCACGAGATCTGCGGTCTTCATGGCCGCAGATCTCTTTTTCATTGGCAATGTTTTTTTGCTAGCCAGAGCATTGCTGGAATCAAATACGGTTTTTGCTTTCCACCCGATTCACGAACAAGAGGTTCAGGGAACATGAAGTTTCCGCTTAAATCCCCCACGGCGATTATCGGACTGACGCCCCAGTTTCATGCCGACGCCAAAAAACTTATGGTTTCCTGGCGCGACTTTGCAGGCGTCACAGCCTCGCTGGCCTGCGCTATCCATTGTGCCGCGATGCCGCTAGTAATCGCTTACCTGCCGGCACTTGGACTTTCGTGGATGGCAGAGGAGGGATTCCACAAATGGATGGCTGCGATCTGTGTTGTGCTCGCCCTCGGCGCATTTCTACCGGGATGGCGCAAACATGGTAGACCCTCTCCGGTAATCTGTGGTGTAGTAGGCCTCGTGCTGCTTATGTCGGCGGCGTTTGTCCTCGAACCGTTGGGCTTAGGCTGTGCAAACTGTGCCTCGTGCCAAACGGCATGTGAATTGCCGGGGCAATCTTATTTTTTCGGAACAAAATTGATCGCGACCTGGGTGACGCCTATCGGTGGCTTACTGCTGGTCGTCGCCCACCTACTGAACCACCGCTTTGCCTGTCTCTGTTGCCAGGGATCGCAGCCTTGTTCTATCAGCCGCGTCTAGAACCACTTTAACGGTTCACGTGGGCCTGCATGGCCAAACTGGCATGACTCGCTCGGATGCCAGTCAAAGAGTCGACTACGGTAGAGTTGCAAAATTAATGAAACATGCAACTGATTGCCGTAATAGTTGACATAATTTTTTTTTATTCCGATACTGAAATTGGTTTTGCGTGCGTGGGACAGGCCACTTCTCATCCCTTTTGTTTCGCGACAAAGCCAGCGGCAGTACGCCGTTTCTTCTAACTTACGGAATCTCTCTATGAACCTCATTCCCAAAGAGCGATGCATTTGTTCCTTGCCGAACATGAGATATATGCTGGGTTTCGTATCTAGTTGCGCAGCCCCAGTCGACCTTGGACTTTCGAAGGGCCCACGAACATCGATTTCCCCACAAGGTTGCAGTTCAGTGACGCAACATAATCGTGCGCCGCTGTTCCGAATTACGGCACTTGCGACACGGATGCGACAGACCAAACAGCTGATGCTGTTGCAATTCGGCATTACTTTTTTCTGTCACTTTACCTGCCAATGCTTCGTTATATCAAAGCAACCGATGAACGAAATCACCAATCACATTACTAATCGGTTGAGGGCAGTCTTCATTGACCTCACAGCCGAGCACGAAATTGCAAAGCAGTGTTTCAAAACTATCGCCAGAATAAAATCGTTACTTGATCGATCGATAACGGAGTCTGCCAAAGGTTCTCCCGAGTTCGGCGAACTTTTAGCATGTACTCCGCAGCTCATCCTCAAGCAGGGGGCTGCCAGATTTTGAATTTTTCGACAATTTTTAAATGGGTTTCCTCCATCTCCAGCCAAGATTTTTTTCCCCGGAGCAACCGCATTATTGCGCCGCTTCGGACGCCAATTGCGTGGTTTATCGTAGCTGCAGTAGCGGCTGGTTTGACCGGAGCCGTAGTCGCACCGCAAGGCTGGGTAGTATGCGGCATTATTATTGGCGTACTGGCCTTGGGGCTGGCTTGGCCATGGCTGGCGATGCGAGGGTTGAGTGCATCGATTCATTTCGATCGACGTCGCTGCCAGGAACTTGACGAGGCAACCGTCGTGCTAACCGTTACCAATCGGTGGCCGCTGCCGGTATGGGGACTGCTCGTAGAGCGAGGTTTTTTTTCAAAGGTCACCCAGGCACATCAACCACATCAGATGGCCACAACCGCCCTGGCCCAAGTGGCCGGCTGGTCTAACAGCCGCTTTGAATTCGTTTTTAAACCGATGCGGCGTGGAGTTTATCCAATCGATCCACCACTGTTGGTGATCGGTTTTCCATTCGGCCTCTGGAATGCAAGCAGGAAAATTCTTCTCGATCGGTCATTGATCGTCTGGCCACGTCCCACCGACCTTCGTTCGCTGCCGATGCAATCTGGAGATCGCATGGCTGCCACTGGCAGCTACATAGATCGACCTGGCCACGATGGTGATATCATCGCCGCACGTCCGTACATTCGCGGCGATTCATTGCGGCGAATTCATTGGGTTCACACGGCCCGGCGCGATGCTCTGATCGTTTGTGAACGCCAAACCGCGTCGCAGCTGGGCTTCACCATCTTGCTAGACCCTTTTGCCTTTGCTGGGAATGAACAAGGTCTTGATTGGGGATTGCGGGTGGTTGCCAGTCTCTGTCGTGAGTTCCACAATCATGCATGTGATCTCATGTGCCAATTAGGAAACGAGCAATATCCCGTGGGAACGGGTATCGTTAATTTGCATCGCTTATTCGACCGTTTGGCCATGTATTGTGGCCCAGAGGGGAAACCAGAGTCGCGGGTCCTGCGAATTCCAGCTGCGTCAAATCGGCATACGATTCTTGTGACATCGGAAACACGTTGGCACGAACTGAGTGATAAACGAGTGCGTAAATCCATCGGGATTCGTTCAGTCGTTCTCGAGGAAACCTCGCAGGAGCCACTCAAGCGATCTGCAAGCCCAGCGGACGAGCACGTGAAAACACCATGGATCGGAATCTCTCTTGCTGGCGAACCATCACGACAGTTTCAACGGCAATGGGAGAGGCAATGCCATGACGACTGGGCCCGCTAAAGAATCCGGTACGTTACTGCTGGTGTCACTCGCGGCCGGATCTTTCGCCGTTGCCCGAATTCCATCATGCATGTCACTTACCTGGATGTTGACTACCTCTGCCTGCTTCATCACCGCGCCATGGCTTGTCTGGGTTGCCCTCCATACCCGTAGAGGTCGCCAAATTGATCGCCGATTCACGCTATTGCTGATCATCTGGGCGCTGCTCCCCTTGGGAATTCAACTTGTAATGCGGCATTTTGGCGTTGGCGATTTGTGGGTCGTTACAATGCTTATCACCCTCCAAAATGTTTCCCTGATACTTGGGGCGTTCAGCCATCGACCGCGCGCAGCGTCAATTTCCTGCCTATTTGCAGCTTTCATCGTCCTATTTGCCATCGCAATCGGTACCTCCACGGCCGTGTACATGGTCGCCGGTTTATTTGGAGTCATGATGCTCTGGTGGCTGATGGCGCGTTACTGGCAACGGGTTCAGCAGCCTGTGATTGCGGGGTCGATTGACCGATGCTTGCCACTTCGGTCGACCGTTATAGGGTTCGGAGTGATCGCGGCTGGATTGTTAACATTGGCGTTGAGCTCCACGTCTGCGTCGACCTATGTGATTCGTGGCTTCATGGCGTCATCGGGAGGAACACCATGGAGCGACGACCTTTCAACAGCAGGAGTCGGGGATGGCGATGCGTTGGTTGCTGCCAAGGACGAGGCGATGACGTTCGGTCCGGTTGAAAGTGAACTTTTTCTCGATTCCGAGATGCCATCGCTCTACGACATGGTTACCGAAATTTATGGAGAGCCGTTGAAACCCAAAAAGCGGAAAAAGAGTGTCGCGATTGCACCCAGCAAGGTTAAGGTTACTGAGCAGCAGATAGCAAAATCAAAAAAAAGTGGGCGCGAGTTTTCCACACTTCGTCGCCAACCGAAGCACAATCGGAAATTATTAGAGGATCGCGAGGCAGATGCCATGCTGTATGTCGTCGGCCAGACACCACTTCATTTGGGCCTTGAGCGTTTTGACACGTTTAACGGCTTAGAGTGGTCGCATTCCGAGGTAACCGAAAAGCACTCGCCGATTCAAATCGTAGAGCGTCAAGGAGAACCTTGGGCCTATTGGGAAACAAAGACTGAGACCGACCTGCAACGCGATTTGCAACCCAATGCAGTGAAAATAATCAACTTAAAAACCGACCGCATTCCCTCACCGCCCCAATTGACCGCTGTGCATATTCGCAAGGTAAATCGGTCGGACTTTTTCGGGTGGACCGACGACTCAGTGCTATTTATGCCGGACCGCGACCAAATTCCGCAGCTGACCGTAATGCATTTGCGATCGCACGGACTGAACCTACAACCACTCCGCGATGCTGATTTCACGGCACGATTCTCGCAAACGCTTGGTAACGACACGCAATTCGCCGGCAAAGTTAATCCCACTGATGAAATGACAGCCATCTGCACTAAGTCTGCCGAAGAGGGTGAGCTTGCTTCGCAAATCGCACGTCGATGGACGGCCAACGTGCCGCGAGGATGGCAGCAGGTCGAGGCGGTGGTAAACAGACTGCGATCCGACTTTCAGCTTGATCGCATGGAGGTCGCCAGTGAAGGTTGCAACGATGTAGTCTCGCATTTTTTATCCGCACATCGCGGGCCGGATTACATGTTCGCGACAACGGCGGCGATGCTGCTCCGCACGCTCGGTTATCCGACTCGCTTGGTGACAGGATTCTACGCGCATCCGGACCGCTTTGACCGTCGGGCAGGCCAGACCGTGGTTTTACCGGATGACCTACATGTCTGGGCCGAAGTGTATGTGGGCGATCAAACCTGGCTGTCAATCGAACCGACGCCCGGCTATGAGCCACCTGCTGAAAGAATGGGCCTCGCACAATGGGCGACCGCTATGGCTTCATCCATCCTGCAGCTATGCCGTCGACACAGTATGGTGCTAATAATATCTACTGTAGCACTAGCCATCCTGTTCAAAACACGGAGCGACTGGCTAGCATTTTGTGGCAATATTCTCTGCCGCTTCATGGGGTTACGATCGCCCGAGGCTCGGATCCGCTGGACCCTCCGTTTACTTAGCTGGCGAACTCGCTTGGTCGGGTGTCGGAGGCCGATGACGCGAACCATCACCTCCTGGTATCGACCGCTGATGCAGGACCAGGATGCGCACACACGGCGGGATGTGCAACGTTTCTTTCTCTGGGTCGAGAAACTACTTTATTCGAATCGGGTCTTCGAGCCTGAGGACGAGTGCGCCATTTCCCATGCGTGTAACGCGGCCCTTCTCGTAAGCCATCCGCGACGGATGCGGAGGTATCTAAAAGAAAATATGATTAAAGCAAACAACGGGAAGTTGTGATGAGCATTAAAAAAACCGTCATCGTACAAAAATCATCCATGGAACACGCACATGATGAATCTTGCCAGCACCAAGGTACCATTGATGCTCTTCGTGGCGCGCTAAATCAAGCCCTGATCGGCAAAGACGAGATCATCGAAATGGTTCTCGCGTGCCTACTTGCCCGAGGACACCTGCTGTTTGATGACCTGCCTGGTTTGGGTAAGACCACGCTGGCGAAAGCCGTAGCCCACGCTGTTGGCGGACAATTCGCGCGAGTGCAGTGCACTCCCGATCTCCTGCCGACCGACATCACGGGCTTTAATATGTTCGATCAGAAGACCCGCGAATTCGAATTCCACCGCGGACCTGTCTTTTCTGATATTTTATTGGCAGACGAGATCAATCGGGCAACTCCCCGCACTCAAAGTGCGCTGTTTGAGGCGATGGCCGAGCGGCAGGTCACAATCGATGGTCAATCTTATCGCTTGAGCAAAACATTCCTGGTGATCGCCACACAAAATCCAGTGGAGAGTCATGGCGCCTTTCCGCTGCCGGAAGCCCAACTCGATCGATTCGCGATGAAGTTACGAATCGGGTATCCGAATCGGGACAATGAGATCGACATGCTGGGCGCAAATATCGGCTCGGCCGATGGCGGTGAAGCTGAAAACCCAACAGTCATTTCCCCGAACCAGCTGAACGAATTGCAGGAGCACGTCGCAAAAGTCGCGCTCGCAGAAAATGTACGCGGTTATCTGGTCGACCTGGGACGGGCAACTCGAGAGCACCGTGCGATCACCCTGGGCCTAAGCCCGCGGGGCTTGATCACTTGGCAGCGTATTGCACAGGCACGCGCCCATCTTTGCGGTCGAGATTTTGTAACCCCTGACGATATTCAGGGCGTCGCCGGTCCGGTACTGGAGGTTCGATTGAGCGGGGAATTTGATGCTGCTCCGCAAATCGTAGAAGAAATTCTAGCAGCCGTGCCTGTTCCCGTGCACGAAACAGCACGCAGAAGATAAAGGTGATCCATGCGATTTATTATTCACTTTTTTTTCGTTTATCTAACGGCCGCAGGACTTCTAGTTACCGGATGTAATTCTCCCAAATCTTTCAATGAAACCGATCAGTCGGAAACGGCATCCGATCATAGCGAAATGCGTCAGCATGCTCACGGTCATGGGCATCCGCATGCTCACAGTCACTCTACGATAAAACCCGCACATGGAGGTCGCATGGTTCCGATCGGGCACACCCATCAGGGCAGTGAGGCAACGCACTACTATGCCGAGATCATGCCCCCTGCCGATGGAAAGGTCACGATGTACCTCACGAGAACCGATGCATATGAAAAATCACAACCGTTGCAGATTGATGCGGAAGAAATTTTGGCCTATGCAGCCCCGCTCGATCGGCAAGCAGGCCTGGCTACCGAACTAGTTTTCCATGCCACGAAAGATGGTGATCGCGCCGTTTGGTCTGCGAAGATACCCGAATCGCTCAAGGAAGGTAGTGGTCTGTCAGTCGTTATCCCCAAGCTGACGCTCGGTGACGAGTGGCAGAATTTCAGCTTCCAAACTTCCAGCGTGCCGCCGTCCGACCTGTCGGAAGATACGACGGCGGAGGACTCCGAGTGAACGATCTGCTGCCGCATCTCTTGCTGCTGGCCGATGCCGGAAGCCCAGGCTATGAGGGCCTGTTCACTGATTTCAACACGACGGTCTGGAGTGCGGTGTTACGAATAGCCTTGGCGATGGTGGCCGCAGCACCTTTCCTGGTTGCCGGGGTATTTGTGGCTGGTATCCTGCGGGGCATGGTGGGCGCAGATCGCACACGCCGAATCCTCGGGGTGGCAACTTGGTCCGGCCCGATTCGCGCGTGGTGTCTCGGAATCCTGCTACCGATCTGCTCGCTTGGTGCCCTGCCGGTTGCTCGCGAATTAAGAAGGGCGGGCGTGCCGAGTGGAACAGTCATCAGCTTTGTCCTTGTTGCTCCCGTGCTCAATCCGGTGTCGATTATTTACGGATTGAGTCACATCCCGCCAAGCATGCTACTTTACTTTGCTGCTGGCACTTTCCTGATTTCAGTGGGTATCGGGCTGCTTTGGAATCGGGTCATTGCTGACAAATATGATCTACCGGTCGAAGTATCTGAGAGTTTGCCGAAAACAAGTCGCCAGCGGATAACAATCGTGGGCCACACCTCGGCCACTGCACTCGTGGGGCCGGCGGCAGTCGATTACAGTCTCGCACTGTTCGCGGTGGGGTTACTCGGAGCGTTCCTGCCGCACGGAGCGCTGCAAACCGGATTGACGCGCGATAATCCACTGGCTCCGATCATCATGGGTGCAGTTGCAATTCCCGTTTATGTCACTCCGACTGAGGTGATGATGCATTTCGGGCTGATCGTGCGCGATGGTTATTCGCTCAGCGCCGCCTTCGCTCTGATTGTGCTTGGAGCGGGGGCAAACGTAGGTGTGGCGAATTGGCTGCGGCGAGATTATGGTCTAAAGTCCCTCACCTTGTTCGTAGGCCTGCTGATTAGTGCAACTTTTCTAATTGGCTTCACTGCCGAACGTACCGTAATGCGGGGTGCTGCAAATGCAACTGACCATACCCATGCGTTTGACGCATTCACGCGGCTACCGATCGTGCCAAACGAAAATGCGAATGCGACATGGCTCTATCACGAAGTAAAAAGATCGATGACGACCGACCGACTCATGGGCCTAATCCTTTTGTGTCTTTTAGCCGCAAGCGGCATCGGACTACGATTTGCCGGCAGACGCGCGAGCGTCGAGCACCTACTGCATAAAAATGCATCCGACGAAGAAATTGCCCCGTGTCGTGAGGAACCGCTGTCGCCCCTCCAACTCTGTACGGTGGGCGTGTGCGGCGTGCTGGTGGCCGCAACAATCGGGCTTTACATTTTCTACCCTCCCGTAGACACCTTAATTAAAGACATGAATAACATTCGTGTCAGCGTTTATGATGCTATTCAGGAAAAGGATCCGAAGGAAACAATGCGTCGGATTGAGCAGTGGCAAACACGAATGCAAAAGCTGCCGACAAGCGCGGCGATCCGTTTTGGCCGCGTGAACGATACGCAACGAGAACGGGCCGATGAAGCACTTTATAGCCTGAGGACACTCGAGGGATATGTAAAGACGGGCCGTTACCTTGAAGCGACGGCTTTGATTCCTTATGTCGAGAAACAATACCTTGGTTGCCGCAATGCGTTTCGCTCGCAGATAGTTCCTCAGCCGGCGGGGAATCCGTAGCCTGTTTGAGTATCCTCTGGCACGCCATGGCGACCCCTACACCCTGTTCAGGGGTAAGGTTTCGCATAGACTGGTGGCGAGCGCATTTAGCTTCATAAAAACATGCGACTGCGGACCCGGCGACAAAGCAAACTGGCCATCGACTGCCTTCTGGTTTTACCGCTATGCGTAAAGCAAATCTAAATTTTCCGACATCGAATAAGATCCAGGAGGATCCGCGCTCGAGTGTTTCAGCCCCAATAGCATGTTGTTCGAAAATCGCAGGAGTTGAAGTGCGTCAACTAGTCGCGAAATATGGCTCACCGCTTATCGTTATGGTGGAGACAACCCTGCGTAATAAATATCAATCGGCATTCGGGGCACTTGTCGCCCGTTATCCACGCGTGCAATTTGCTTGGTCTTATAAAACCAATTACCTCAAGGCGATCTGCAGAATATTCCATGAGGAGGGCGCGCTGGCTGAGGTCGTCTCTGATTTCGAATACGACAAAGCGCGAAGCCTTGGCATCGCTGGCGAGAGCATCATCCTCAATGGGCCCATTAAAGGTGAACCGCTACTGCGTCGAGCCATCAACGATGGAGCCCGCATTCAAATCGACAATCATGATGAACTGAAGCTTCTGGAGCGCATTACCGGCACCCGAAATGAACCCCTCGGTGTTGGCATTCGAGTCAACATGAATGTTGGGCACGAAAAAGGGTGGAACAAATTTGGCTTTAACCTTGAATCAGGCGAATCCCATCGGGTGATAGAGCAAATCAGTCGCAGCCGGTCGCTGCGTCTCGACGGCTTGCACATGCACCTTGGCACCTCAATTATCAACGTAGAGACATACCGCGAGGGCGCTAAAAAATTGGCCGGTTTAGCATGCCATGCGCACGAACGCTTCGGCATTAAACTCTGCTACCTTAACGCCGGGGGCGGATTCGCAGCTGGCAACCTGCCAGAGACAAACGGCTGCATTGAGCAAAAACATACTCCATCATTTGAAGAATATGCCGAGGCCATCTGTGATTCACTTCAGAATTATCTGCCGGATACCTCAAATCCACCGCTTCTACTTTTTGAAAATGGTCGCGCGCTGGTTGACGAGGCCGGCTACATGGTAACGCGTTTGTTAAGTAGCAAAACAACGGGCGAGGGTACCCGATCCATTATTGTCGACGCAGGGGTGAATCTGCTGCATCCTGACCATCTCAAACATATCAAGATACTTCCAGTGCAAACAACTCGTAGGCCCGCTGAACCCACCATCGTGTACGGACCGCTTTGCATGAACACTGATGTCCTGAGCGAGCAGGCACAACTGACGCCGCTCGATCGGGGCGATTTACTCGTCTTACATCCGATCGGTGCTTATCATATTTCCCAGTCAATGCAATTTATCTCTTATCGGCCCCCGGTCGTGCTACTCGGATCGAATGGCGAGCAAGACATCATTCGTCGGCAAGAAAGCCTCGAATCAATCGAAAATCTTGAGCAACTGCCTGGTCGTCTGGCAAACAATAATTAAATTACATCCGCCTATCGACTCTCAACCGTCCATATTGTTCATCCTGGGACCAGATGGCGTGCTTCATCTGCGTCCATTAGTCACAATGAATTCGGTGTAGATAACCGTATAGAGCATCTTACGGAGGTCGCTTTAGCGAAGCGACCGATCTTTTCTTACAAGACAATCGGGTAACAGCAAGCGGCAATCGGCCGCGAGTGCACCACCGAGTAATTTCCACGAATTTGCCATCGCTTCAGCAGGGATCAGAGTGCGATTTCCATTATCCCACTGTCGCAGTATTGATCGCCGGTACTCGATTCCGAGCAACTCTACGACCTCCAGCTCGTATTCGTGTAACCAGTCGATTAGATTGCAAGTGAGAGTCAAATAAGACCTCTGTTGCGACTCTTGTGGCAAGTCCAATTTTGGCAGATCCGTGTCGGCCCATGGAGGCGATTGGAGCGTTCCGTGTGTCGTGTATTTCGGCCGGAACTCGTAGCGGGGCATAAAAATGCCACCATCGCGAACGTCGCCATAAAACACACCAAAGCCGCGGAGTATCACGCACCGGTCTTTCGGCAATTGTAGAGAGTAAACACTGGAATAGCCCTCGCGATCGTCGGGAGGTTTAACTCGATCAAAGCCTAACTCAAGAAGCCAATTACCCTCGGGACGCAAAATGTCGCGACCCCAACACCAAATCTGCTGACTCAACAGATCCACTGCGTGCTTTACCAGATCGGATCGCATAAGTTGCGGGACATTTGCTTGCCGCAGCACCGACATCTTAATCCGCCCTGATTGTTAACACTGCCGCGACATTGGCAACCAACCACGCTGATGCTGCAAGCAACTGCAACCAATCACCGATCGAGCTTATTCCATAAGCGAACACACTGCAAATCCAACAAACGCTAGCCACCGTTTGCCCGAGCCATTCGATGCGCAGCACGCGTGCGATTCGATCTGGGATCGGAATCCCATTGCCCGTTTTTTCTTTCGCGTCCGTCACTGTTGACGTTGCCCCTGATAATGTCGCCTGTTTTACCGAAGCAACATCACTGTCCTTTGCCGCTGTTAGCATGTTGCACACTCCTCCCCGCAGCAGGAAAGATCATCAAGATACATGCCCCATTGCCGGTACTGTTCAAGATCCTCAGCCGCAAGTCCGAGCGAGGTTGCGATCGACTTTGCCACCACGGCAAAGCGCTGACGGTACTTGTAGATAAAACAAAAGACCTGATTGTCATGACGCACGGCGGGGCCGCAAAGGTATATGCCGCTTACAATGGTCGACTCATCCTGTTCGCTCAACAAGAGAAAGCCATCGTCACGCTTCTCGAACAAATGGGCAACAGTTTTCTGGCTGCCTTCAAAACCACCTGCTAATAGTGGCTGACAGGGGGTATGAAATGTGTTCCCGCCCGTGGTGACCACCTCGTAGCCACCATCGACCACCGATACTGATGCAACAGGCGATTCGGGAAAGAGCTCTACGTGCTCCTTGAACCAATCCTCTCGCATCCGCTCCTGAGAATAGGTTGAGAGTGCAATACTCGGATCAGAGCTTTCATCTGTCCAGGGACAACCGCTGTCAAACAGCCGCACCTTCTTATCCTGATATGCCAAGTGGTATGCAGCATCGACGCCGCTCTCGTATCCACCGATGATTATAAAATTATCACCAGAGATATCTTCGTAACTCGGAACGGTTGCAGTGTGTCGACAATGTTCACTGCCCAGAAATCCATTTAAACGGGGGTACTGAAATTCACCGGCAGCCCAGACGACATGCTTGGCTCGCAGCATCTGCCGCTCTAACTGAATGTGAAATTCGTCACCCACCTTCGAAACAAGCCGCACATCAGATTGCTGTTTCACAGGAATTTTAAAATGCTTGGCAACTGCTCGCAGATGCGAAGCATATTCCTCACCGGTCGGATGTTCCACTTCAAGGCTATAGGCAGGTGAGACACCGATGGCGATCGCATTTAAATCGAGCATCCCGATCGAATTACTTGGAAATGAGGGGGTGATAAATCGAGTTTCGGCAGGCCATGCAGCAAACGACGCCCCCACCTTATCTCGCTCGAGCACCGTGAAATTATCAATTCCCGCGTGCCCAAGTGTAATTGCAATTCCCATGCCCGCGGCACCACCGCCTACGACGATGACATCATAGATTTCTGAATGTTTTTTGGCTTTTGTTTTATTCACCCGTTCATATCCTCAGGTTTATTTTCAGCGCTTGGCAAAAGGCCTTCCGCCTGTAACGACCAAACACGTAAGCTTGAAATTCGTTTGTTATTCGTAAGCGTCCAAGAATCAGGATTGCCGCATAATTGGCGAAATTAGTGATGCGATTTCAACTTTGTCTCGCAAGTTTCAAAAAATACCCGGTGAAATGGCATTTATGCATATATATTGCATTTGCAATTGTTATGCAATAATACGGCTCAGGAAATTTTCGCGACCGCCGATATCGTCCTTTAAAAGCCGGCAACCACTCGTCTACCGTTGACCCGGCGTGCAAGATTTGAGAGCCTGCAGAGAGGAGGAGAGGCGTTTACGCTGTAATTCTTGTGGCCGACTGGAAACGGGTGTCATACAGTCGGGCCCAATACGTCGCTTTCTAACCCCTACATATATCCGTCGGACGTAGGAGACGCTGCAGCCCATAAAGCAGAGAGAACTCTCATGAATCAGGAGACAACCGATCGCAGTTGGGCCCGACAAATGATTCAAGCAAGCGGGCTGAGAGCAACGACCGCACGTGTGGCAACGCTGCTGGCCCTTCGCAACTCTACCCCTCTTACGCACGCAGAGGTTTCTACTCGTTTGGCAGAGGATGGAATCGATAAGGCAACGGTTTTTCGCAACCTCAACGACATGGTTTCAGCGAATTTGTTGCGTCGTTCCGAGCTTGGCGATCACATGTGGCGATTTGAAATTATAGCTGGAGAGGATCAAGCTCATGCGACCCACCCACACTTCGTGTGTGTCGATTGTGGCACGGTTTCGTGTATGGATGAGATCGAATTAACCAAAAAGAGCAAAACGGCAAGCAGCGATTATGGTCAAGTTACAGAAATACTCCTCCGCGGCCACTGCCACGATTGCGTTTAAACATTGTTTTGCACAAAATTCGTTTTGCTACTTCGAAAATGATACCGACCGGGTCCACGATTTATTGAATGGATCGTCGAAAATGCATTTTCGGCAGCGACCAAACCCTCGCTGAATTGATTACCGGTGCATCCCTCACTGGTCATTCTTTGTTGAGGGGCAAAAAAAAGAGTCGACGTGAAACATCGACTTTGCCACAATCAATAACTGTACCGCGCGACTGATAGACAACGTGTTCCTGATTCGATGCCGGTGCTTTTCTACGGTAGATATACTGATATCGAGTGATTCTGCGATTTGTTCTGTCGATCGATCGAGCGACACCTGCCTCATAACTTCAATTTCTCGTGTCGAAAGCGCAGCAATATTTAGTGGAAGACTCACGCCCAGTACCACGGCCTGATTCGCATTCAACGGAAAAATCTGCACACGCCATCGCGAGCGATTTTCCCCGACGCCTAGAATAATCTCGCATGTCTGTGAGACACGATTCGCGAAACAATTGGCAACCGCGGTGACCCATGCGTCCTTGGTTTCTTTAATGTGCGGAAAGATAGAGCGACCGACAATTTGTCGGAATCCGCAGAGATTTTTTACTGCCTGTGAAAAAACAGAGTCAATGAACAGGACTTCAGATTTTTTGTTAATGATCGCTACAAGCATGTTGACTGTTTGTGAGCTTTACCTCCATGGGGTTACGATTACCATGCGGGAAATACGCCGACGCCATCAAGATGGCCAAACAAAAAACTTAGATGCCTGAAAAATTTGATGACGTAGCGGTCAGCCTCAGTGTTCGCCCGTACAGTTATTCACGCATTGCATTTCATGGGTGGCTCAGAGAAAAGCCAAGAGTCGTTCGGAGTGATTGGCGTACCAGAGAATTTATATCGTCAGAACTAAACACTTACCGCAGATGAGGATTTCATCCTCAACTGCCATCGCCCATTCACTGGCAAGTCATCGAGCGTCTCTTCTAGCGGATCCATGAGCGAACCATAGAAGGGATCTACTTATGCCATGCCCATCGAGGAACCACCTGCCTCGGCCACCCGTGC
>DLCF01000099.1 GCA_002480485.1 Planctomycetaceae bacterium UBA7805 | reverse complement strand
AAGCAGCATCCCCGCGATGTCAACATGCTCTCGGCATTCTTCAGCGTCTCGCCCCAATCAATCGGTGTCGCCGGGACAGCAGTCCACGCAGAAGCGTTTGATGATCGCGGTTCAGATATCTTTGCTTCAGAACTGCCAGGTGCGAATCGACAGGTCTATGATGGGAACGGTCTGTCCATGCAACCTGGCGCGCGGAAGTTAGGACTTGCCGAGTCAGTAAGCACAAATCTCGACGCTCTCGATATGCGGTCCTCGCCCTCACAGTCGCTTGGCATTGCATCGTTGCCAGACCCGTCAATCTATTGGAGCGTTGCCGAAAAAAATGGTTTTGGGGGCACAGACCCACAACCGGAATACGCAGGGCTTGGTTATACGGGCCGCGACGTCTTTGTGGGCTTACCGCTGGATGGGTACTCTAATCATCCCGGCGGCATCTCAAAGTATGCCGATGGCGGTGACCTAGGTCTCACGGCTGGAGACGACATTGATGCGTTGGTGGTGATTGATCTCGACGGCAACCCCCGTGATTTTGATCCAGTTGTTGATGCCATCATCTACTCACTCACCGGGAACTCTGCGTCGCTGGGATTGGTCGACTTTGCGGGCGTTGCGGACAAGAGCGGTGCTGACATATTCCAAGTGGGTCTCGGCATGCTCATTCCGAGCCGGTTTGCGACCGCCGGGGATTTGGGCCTCAATCCGATGACCGGCGATGACCTCGATGCTCTCGATTTTGCGATCCCCAGCTTGGTGGACGATTACTCGACCGCCGTGCCCGAACCGGCAGCGCTCATCATATTGTTGCTGGGGCTGTTTTTGTCGCCGATGCGGCGGCGAAAAGCGAGGTGAAATAGGGTGTCGTCATAATTTACTCGCGTTGTAGAGGCCGCGAGCCACGAAGTATACATGAGGTATAATTTCGTTTTCTTCTTGGAATTGTTACACCCATTTGTTGAGCATTTTGCCAAATCGCTTACACTAAAGTGTCTACCGAAGGCAGGAGTAAAGCTAATGCGTTTGATCATGTTTTGTCTCGTCGCCAGTCTGGCGGCGTCCACCGCGCGTGCTGAAATTCTTTTTCACGATCGTGCATTTGCCGATGCAGTTGTCGATTACAACCTGATCTCAGGTTACAACGACCCAACCTCAGCGCTTGGTCGCAACGACTGGACTGCCGACATGGTTGGTGTAAATCAGTGGGGTAGCGAAATCGGAACTTCGCTCGGTAATGGTGGCTATCTAACCATGGAGTTTGTCGACAATGAAGTCGGCGGAAGCGGTGACAGCGATAAGGACCTTTGGGTTTTTGAAATCGGTGGTATTCCAGAGGAATTGCAGATCGAGATATCGATTGACGGTAGCAGTTGGCTCGACGTCGGGGTAGCTGATCGGGCCAGCGCGACGGTGGACTACGGAGTGGGTGTTGATATCGATCAATACTTTACTGTCGGGAATGGGTACGACACGTCGACTCGATTCCGTTATGTGCGGGTCTCTGACACAGGTAACAACTCCTACAACATGTTCAATAAGGCGGGTGCTGATATTGATGCCGTTGCAGCGATCTACCCGCTCAGCAACCAAACCACGAGTGTGCCTGAACCGGCGACACTTCTACTCTTGCTATTCGGTCTCGCCTTGTTGCCCCGGCGACGTTGCCGCTAGGCAATCGAAGGCAGAAGAGAAAAGCCAGAGATCGGACTCGAACCGATGACCTGCTCATTACGAATGAGCTGCTCTGCCAACTGAGCTACTCTGGCACAGGGGAAGCACTTGAGAATTCCGTGCCGAAGGTACCAGAGTATCGGGACCTACCTTTCAAAGCAATATCCCCAATTACGCTACATCATCTCCAGCGGATCGACATCGGCAATCCATTGCACATCCTCAGGTGTTTTTAGTTCCTCGGTCGCATCCCGCACCGCTCGCGAGAGTGCCAGTGGATCCTCCGCCTGCAACTGAATCGCAAATCGGTATTTTCCCCGAAGCTTGGCAAACGGCGCCGGTGCCGGGCCCAGAAGGCGGAATTGGAAATCGGCGTCTCGACACGCCGCGCCGATTCGCTCACCGAGTGACGACGCAAATTCCCGAGTTGCGATTTCGATCGGGCCACGGATTACAATGCGTACCATCGCGCCGTAGGGAGGATAGCCAAGCGCCTTGCGGAGCGGCAGTTCCTCGGCTGAAAAGAGTGCGTAGTCATGTCGGATTGCGGCTCGGATGGCTGGATGATCCGGCTCGCAGGTCTGCACCAGCACGTGTCCGCCCCGTTTGCTGCGTCCCGTACGACCGGCTACCTGTGTGATCAGCTGGAATGTTTTTTCCGCGGCTCGGAAGTCGGGCAGATGCAGGGCCGTGTCGGCATTGATCACACCGACAAGCGTTACGTTTGGAAAATCGAGCCCTTTGGCAATCATCTGTGTGCCGAGCAAGATGCGGATCTCGCCGGAGCGGAACCGGTCAAGCGCACTTTCATGGCTTCCCGGACGGCTCATCGTATCGGTATCCATTCGCAGTGAAGTATGCGCTGGAAATCGCTGCCGCACCTCGTCTTCGAGTCGTTCGGTGCCACGACCGAAAAAATTGAGTCCCTTAAAACCGCACGCTCGACATTGATTCGGAACAGGAATGTGATAGTCGCAGTAATGACAGACCGCCTGCTTGCGACCTCGGTGGTGAGTCAAAGCAATTTCGCACTCCGGACACTCACTGGCCTGACCGCAAGACGGACACTGAATGTGCGTTGAAAAACCGCGACGATTGAGCAGCAGAATCACCTGCCCGTCATCATCAAGTGCCTCCTGCATCGCGCGGTGCAGCTGCCGGCTGATCGCCCCGCGGTTATGACGGTCTTGTTGATGCGCTCGTAGGTCAATCGTCGCCACCCCCGGAAGCGGCAGATTACTGATCCTCCGTGGCATCTCGACGCGTTTGTAGCGGCCCTCCATCGCTCGAGCATGGCTCTCCAATGCAGGGGTCGCCGACCCGAGTAGCAGCGGAACGCCTGCGGCCGCTGCCCGTCGCTCAGCGACTTCGCGAGCGTGGTATCGAGGCGCCGTATCCTGTTTGAATGAGCTTTCGTGTTCTTCATCGATAACGATCAGTCCCAGGTTTGGTGTGGGGGCAAAAACAGCGCTACGGGCACCGACCACCACCGGCGCGCCGCCGGCTGCAATCCGTGCCCACTGCCGGTGTCGTTCGACATCACTCAGGTGACTGTGCAGCACTGCCACACGACCAAACCGCAATCGGAACCTCGAGACGGTCTGCGGGGTGAGCGAAATTTCTGGGACCAACACGATCGCTTGCTGACCGTACGACACGACTTCTCGGATCGCTTGCAGATAGACCTCGGTCTTACCGCTGCCGGTGACACCATGGATCAGAATTGTTTCATGTCGGCCTTCTCGAATGGCGGTCATGATAGATGCGAGCACTCTGGATTGGTCTTCGTTCATCTCCAGATGTGGCTCTTGCGGTGTTACAGCCTCAGGATCAGTCTCCACGGCCATCCGTCGTGATTCACTTGTCAGCAAGCCCTTGCGGCGGAGCGTCGTCACGGGGGCTTGCGTACAGCCGACGGCCGCGGCGACTTCGGCAGGGATCGATTCAGGATGCGCGATCACATAATCGAGTATGGCGGCTTGTTTGGCTGGCAGTCTATGCTCGCCGCGCGATGCAGCGACTTCAGCGGGCACGCTGAGCAGGGTTACCATCCGGGTCCCCGCACCGCTCCGGACACCGGCGGGAATCACCGAATCGAGAACCTGTCCCCAAGGGCAGAGGTAATAGTCGGCCATCCAGTGAGTAATTTCGAGAAGTTCACGCGAGAGCAAACAACGCGAATCGATGACAGCTTCAATTTCCTTGAGAGGTCGATCGGGTTTGGCTTCGGGCACAACTTCGACACAATAACCGACCACACTTCGATTGCTCCGCCCGAGCGGCACTCGGACACGCCGACCGGCCTCAATCTGGGATCGAAGCGGGTCAGGCACCTTATAATCGAGCTGCCGGGTCAGACCGCTCGGCAGCACGACACGTGCAGCGCAGATGCTTGCAGCTGCGTCTTGTTCCCACGCTGGGGGCTGCGTTTCGAACAGATTGGGTTGATCTTCAGGCATCTTAATTTTGGTAACTACCGCGCGGTGTGCCGGTCGACTAAGTTAAGGGTGCCGTGATTGTCGGCTATCGACCGCTCTTTGACGAGAGGCGACGAGACGAATTGAGGGAGAGCAAACGATGCGGATCGGAATTTACGGCGGATCATTCGATCCAATCCATTACGGGCATCTGCTGTTGGCTGAATCAGCACGGGAGCAGCTCCAGCTCGATAAGGTCCTCCTTGTTCCGGCCGCTATCGCGCCCCACAAGCGTGGGCATGAGTCCGCCCCTGCCACAGCACGTATAGAAATGCTTAAGCTTGCCATAAGCGGCAACACGGCACTTGAAATTTCTCTTCTAGAAATTGACCGGGGTGGTGTGAGTTATACGATCGATACGCTCGTTGCGCTTCACGAATCCTACCCCGGTGCCGAGCTGATTTTGCTAGTCGGGGGCGATACGCTGGTCGATATGCCAAATTGGAAAGACCCCGAAAAAATAGCGGCGATCGCTCGTATTGCGGTGGTTGATCGACCGGGCGCAAACTTCGAATCGGTGCTGGTCCCCGGTGCAGAGGTGCTACGCGTTTCCATGCCACTTATCGATTTTAGTAGCCGAGAGATTCGCGATCGTGTTGCACATGGCCAGAGCATTTGCTACCGAATGCCACGAGGCGTCGAGCAGTATATTCGTCACGCAGGTCTCTACGCCAATACCGTCTCTAATAGTGCGACTGATGCCTAGGCCGCTTTGCGAACAGTGAGCCATTGGGTGAGCTCTTCGGGTAAGCCGCTGTGATCAAGCTGCTCTTCCCCAGCCAGGGCTTCGCAGACGATCATGAGCCGATCCGGGATACTCAGTTGGGGGTCCAGAAAAAGCATTTTTTGGCCACGGACCACGCAGCTTCCGCCGTCGATATCACCCACATATTCCTCACGAACCAGAAAGCCGAGTTTCCGAGCAGTCGCCAATGCGTGCTCCAGCAGTTCTACGTGGTGCATCCTAGTTTCTCCAGCCCATAAGGTTCCTCCATGACCACCCATTTCGGGGACGCGTGTGTCGAATTATACGAGGATCACGTAGAGAGGCCCAGGCGAATTCGTCGATATGGATTTTGGTTCTAAGTCACAATCAATTCATAAGTTAAGCGATTCCTTTCCGGCAAATAACAACGACGATGGCACTCAGGCTATCAGGCGAAACAGTAGCGATTGGGCGGATCACAAAGTATGGCAGAAAAGCATTCGACTGAACTGAGTGAAAGTGAACAGCTTGTTCTACTCAAGGAGCAACTCGCCCGCGCGCAACGTATGACCGCTCTGGGTGAATTGCTTGGCACAACGACCCATGAGTACAACAACGTTTTGATGACGGTGCTTAACTACGCCAAGATGGGCATTCGGCACAAAGATGAAGTAACCCGTGACAAAGCATTTGAGAAAATCTTGGCTGCTGGCGAGCGAGCGGCCAAAATCACCAACAGCATTCTAGGACTTGCCCGCAATCGTTCTGGCGATTTCGAGCCGACCGATCTTGCAAAGCTGGTCGATGACGCTCTAGTGCTTCTGGAACGGGAGCTTCGAAAATACCGGATCGCTATTGAAACGCATCTGGAGTCCGCTCCGCCAGCAAAAGCCAATCCAAACCAAATTCAGCAAGTGCTTTTGAACCTACTGATCAATGCTCGTCAGGCGATGCCCAACGGGGGCCAAGTCGTCATTCGCGTCGGCCTTGATCAAGCTTCGGGGATGGTAGAACTCACAGTGCGCGATAATGGACCGGGCATTGCCGAAGATAAACTTCCGCGTATTTTTGATCCCTACTACTCGACTAAAAAGGGACCCGACGAAACAGGAAAGGGCGGGACTGGCGTCGGCCTGTCTGCGTGCCGTGATATTATGGAATCCCACCAAGGAAAAATTTTAGTCGCCAGCACCGTAGGTAAGGGCACCGCTTTCACGCTGCGACTGCCAGTGGCACAAAATATTTCTGTGGCTGGAACCCCGACCGTTGCACTTGGAATGCCGACCGGGCACGCACTACCGCGATCCGATCGATAGCTTGCTCTCAAAACGGGGTCGGGTTCATTCGCTCGTAGAGCCTGCAAAGAATTTCCTGCTCTAGAGCCGTATCACGACCGATGGGAATCCAGCATGCAGGGCCACCCGGCTGTGCGATCCGGTCGGTGGCTTGGCTAACCGTCTCACCAAAACGATAGCTTGCGACCCCCGTGATTGACTTCTCCGGTTGATAAACGTCTTCGAGGTCTTTCATCACCTGCACGTCGACCAGATAGCCATTGCCGTGGGGGATAACGCGAATGCGGGCGGAACGTCGGATCGACTGAAATGTCGCTAATGTTCGCTCGTACGGGGTCACTGAATCCCATTTCCAGGGCTCCAGAAAGGTCGCGCCTGTTTGGGGGAAAGTGATGATTTCGCCCTCCAGCCACTCGCCACCCACATTCTGGACCCGTTGTTCACGCTGAATTCGAAAGTAATCACTAGTAATGTCAATTAGTTCTGTCCAGAATTGCTCGCCATTAAGTGGGGTGAAGGTAGAGGGGTTGGGAAAGTCGATTGCCTCATCCTCGGGAACAATCAGAAACTCTCCCTCAATCGGACCATCATCGCCGTAATACCCTGGGGTTAACGGACCATGGCACCCCAGGAGCAGACAAACGATAAAGAGCAGACCACTGATTCTGCGCATTGCTGTTGTTGATGACTGCATACGTCCGCTTTGCTGCAGGAGAGGTTAAAGAGATTTTCCGCAAGATCCGCGGGGCAGAAGTTTGTCGAAAATGGCTACCCGCTGCAAGGTCAAAGCAATCTGCAGCATCTACGCTGTCGGGGGCGACGAAACGCGGTGCGTCGGTTGCGGACGACCCGGTCGAAAATGCCTGAATTTGCCCCGATTCAAGGCTGCACTGTGCGACGCTGCTATCTCCTGAAGCACCTGATCGGTCAGATCGGCTAGCATTGCTGGGTCCGCTGCCACGCGGGCATTGATAATCACCCTCACTTTTGGTGTTATTTGCCCGCAAGAACGTGAGAGTTCTGCCGGAGATTCAGAACTCACAAGATTGGCCACCGCGAATGCATCGCCCCCGTCGCACAAGACCTTTAAATGCACAACTTCCAATACACTTTGCGTAAGTTCGTCACCGAGTCGGCTGACGATCTGTTGAGCCACCGTGTCGAGTGGAAGGTCGACCCCCTCAAGATCGGCTTCAGCATTGAGCCAGCCCAGTTCCGCTTCGCCATCGGCGTACGTGTCATAATCAATTTGTAAGGGCAGACTCTGCTGCGTTTGGCAATCGAGCGCATCGGTCAATTCGTCCATACCCAAGCCGGTCTGAAGGCTTGCGAGCAGCACTTTTTTTTCGGGGTATCGCATGTTGAGCAAATCAATCAGCTCTGTCTGCTCGGTGTTTGAGAGTTTATCCGCCTTATTCACAACAATGATATCGGCTTCTTCAAGCTGCTTTAGAAAAATGTAAGCCGCTTTGGGAGAGAAACCGAGGCCATCCTCGTTGCGAAGAATTTTCTGACCGTGCTCCGGTTTGAGTAGGACCGTCAGGGGGCCGATGCGGTACCGCTCGCTGTGCAACCGCCTTAGTGGCTCAAGGACTGTAGCCACAAGATCGGTGCAGCTTCCAACCGGTTCGGCTAGCAGGATATCAAGTGGTGCATCGGTGGCGAGTGTGCCGGCCGCATCGACCAGATCATCAAACTTGCAGCAGAAGCACGCGCCGGCGACTTCTCCCACAGGGTAACCGGCACTAGCCAAAGTGTGTGTATCGACCAAGCCGGCTGCCTGATCGTTTGTAACTAGACCGACACGTTTTCCTTGTGCCGTGTAATAGGCAGCCAATCGGGCCATGGCCGTCGTTTTGCCCGCGCCGAGAAATCCGCCGATCAGATGGAATGTAGTAATGACGCGTTCCCCTGTCTGTCGCTATTCCGACTGTGACTCTTTAAGCATCGGCTGAAGTTCATCGACGAAATCATGCACGTCTTTAAATTCTCGGTAGACGCTTGCAAATCGAACATATGCGACCTGATCAAGCTGTCGGAGATGGACCATGATTCTCTCCCCGATGTAGACGCTTTCGACTTCCGATTCGAAATTGGCGTACACATCATTCTCTACCATGGCGATGATGTCTTCAATTTGATCATCACGCACAGATCGTTTCCAGCACGCCTTTTCAATTCCGGACTTGATTTTATTTCGATCAAACGCGATTCGCGTCCCATCTTTTTTGACGACTTTAACGGGTCGCTCCTCGACACGCTCATAAGTCGTATATCGCCTTTCACAAGATTGACACTCCCGTCGGCGACGGATAACAAAACCGTCCTCGCTCGCTCGCGAGTCGATCACGTGGTCATTGTCTACTCGGCAAAAGGGGCAGATCATACTGTCAACAGGACGATGGTTGAGATGGGGGCGAATGAGAACAATCAATACCGCTCAGTTGCGTCTCCGCCGGCATCCTCGAATATACGCAATCCTTGCGAGTTTGAGGTAGTGAAATCGACGCTTTGTGGAAAAAGGCATCGTTTTTTGGGACTTCTGAGCAAAAAACGTCAGCTTTATCACGGCACGCTAGCAATGCGTAGTGTAGCCCTCTTAAGAAGGGGCATTCTGATCGGCTTCGCTCCGCCATTCGCGTCGTTGGCGTGAACTGGGAATTCCCATGTTTTTTCGATACTTGGTGACGGTGCGCCGGGCTACCTTCAAGCCTTCCCCTGCGAGCTGTCGAACGAGTTCATCGTCGCTGAATGGTTTCTGTTTGTCCTCCCGATCGACAATTTCCTGCAATTTGATCCGCACTGCGTCGTAGGCAACTTCCTTTCCATCACTGCTGACCGTGCCGCCTACGAAAAAACGTTTTAAGGGGAACAGTCCACGTGCGGTCTGGATCCACTTGTCGTCAACGGCCCGACTGACGGTGGTCACATGAACTCCAACTTTATCGGCAATCTGCTGCATCTTAAGTGGCTCAATGGCCTCGGGCCCTTTATCCAGAAATTCCGTTTGATGGTCGACAATCGCCTGCGAGACCCGAGTCAGGGTGTTTTGACGCTGCTGAATGGAGTCAATCAGCCACTGCGCGGCATTGATCTTCCGCTTAATGTATTCGCGTGTTTCTTCATTAGCCTCCGAACTCATCAGTAGCTTGCGGTAGTAGGGGCTGATATTGAGGTTGGGTGTCCGGTCATCCTCGAGTCGGACCGAGTATTTCCCCTCGTCATCGCGTTCGACGAACACGTCGGGAGTTACGGTCGGCACGTGCGAATCACGAAAGCGTGCACCAGGGTGAGGATTCAATCTCTTGAGCTCATCCCAAATTGCGTGAATGCGCTCGATCGAAAAACCGGTCTTTTTTGAAATCAGAGGGAGGCGATTTGCTGCAAGATCCTCAAGATGGTTTTCAATCAACTTGCGCATCTCTTGCCCCAGCGGCATGCCGGGTTCCAACTGCAGAAGCAAGCATTCTTGATCACTGCGGGCACCGACGCCGGCAGGATCAAGTCGTTGCACGATCTGCAGTGCTTCCTCGGCTAACGTAAGCCGCTCCGGTGGCGCGTCAGATTCAAGTAAATCGCAGAGTTGTCCCTGCAGGCGACCATCGGCATCAAGATTATAAATGATCCGGTCGACCAACAGCCGCAGCTCTTCATCCAGATCGAACCAGCTGATCTGGTTATGAAGGTGATCTTGGAGCGTTTGTGGCCGGTTCACCATATTCGCCATCGTGTCATGCCGCCGGAGGGCGTCCTGTTCCATTCGATCGGCAGATGGCTGCCGACGCTCTTCAAAGGTCTCCGGCCACTCTTCGTTCATCTGATCGAGTCGCTCAAAGTCGTCTTGATTATCCTGCGTTTCGTCGACCACCAGTTCTTTCTCTGAATCGGCAGCCGTCTCACCCTTTTCCTGCTCAAATTCCTCATCCGGTAAATCCGGATCGACTTCCACCAGATCCAGTACCGGATTCTCCTCGATCTCTTGTTCGATTCGTTCCTGCAGGGCCAGAATCGGCAACTGCAGGATCTCCATCGACTGGATCATCCGAGGCGCCAGAATCTGCTTCTGCGCCATTTTGAGTTGTTGACCGAAACTGAGTCGCATGATGTTCTCGTACCGGGTGTCTGTCCCACGTGTCCAGGATGACCGTATCTGCCTCCGCCAGCCTATACGGGTAGTTTAGCTTACTGTGGGGGTTGTAAGGCAAGGGATTTCCATTCCCCGACAGAAAGATATCTTTAACTACGGAAAAATCGCTAAAATGGTTGTCGCCCCGTGATCGCATCGGTGAGCATTTCTCGGTTGGCGTGTTCCAAGACACTGCCGCTCGTGATCCCGCGTGCCAGCCTCGTAACCTTGACCGAAAGATCGGCCAAGATGTTGCTCAGATACAAGGCGGTGCCATCACCCTCCAGCGTTGGATTGGTGCCCATAATTATCTCTTCGATTCCGCCCTCCCTCACCCTGCGGCACAGACTTTCGATGGTGAGTTGCTCTGGACCAATGCCCTCCAGGGGTGCCAAGCGTCCGAGCAGAACGTGATAGAGGCCGCGGTAGGTTCCCGCCGTCTCCAAAGCCATCAGGTCACGCGGTTGTTCCACCACCAGAATCCGTGTCGTGTCTCGCTTGATGTCCCGGCAGATGCCACACCGCTCCCCCTCAGTCAGATTGAAGCAGGTGTTGCAATAGGCCACGTTCTGCTTAACGCTCTGGATCGCCTCAGCCAGCGCCGTGGCTTCTGGTTCTGAGATGCGGAGAATATGGTAGGCCAGTCTTTCCGCCGACTTTTTTCCGATCCCCGGAAGCTTGGTGAAATGCTCCACAAGATTCGAGACCGATTCGCTGACTTGGTCCATCGCTTTTCCTGAACAATTGCAGATGCTACACCGGGCAACGGTGGGCCGTGCCCGACCGCGGCGGTTAGCTCTCAGAGGCGGGTGGTACGTTTCCCGAGGGGTCGCCAAGCGAATTAATCGCGTCACTCAATCCGGGAATGTCCATCCCACCGGCAAGATCCTGCATCGTGCGAGCCTGCTGTTGCTTTGCTTTCTGCAACGCCGCATTGGTCGCTGCTGGAACCAAATCTTCAATCAATTCCAGATCTTTTTTTTCCAGCAGTGTCGGATCGATTGAAATCCGAGTCATTTCTCCTAGTCCGTTCACTTCGACTTCGACAAGCCCCCCACCCGCGTTTCCAGTCGCACGCATTGCCGAGAGTTGCTCATTCATTTCCTTCATACGCGAGCCCATCGATTGGGCTTGCTTGAGCATTCCGGCAAGGTCTCCGATTCCTTTGAACATGATACTACTCCATCAGATCGTAAATCTGTCAGAAAAATGTGTCGGCGGTTCGTAGTTATAGGGTGTTTGGTATGACCCGGCTAATTGTTTTTTTGTTCAATCGTGGTCGGCCTTGCACCGAAGAGTTCCTGAGCGCGACGAACTAATGGACTTTCAGCAACCGCCAGTCGGCTTTCCTTGCGTTGCGTTGCGCGAGGTACAATCGGCTCACGTGAACCTTCCGGTTCCGGGGCGAGATCAAATTCTAACCGAATCGGCTGACCGGCCGCAGCAGCAATCGCTTCGCTGATTTGACGCGCGTTTTCCGGTCGCTCACATACCGATTTACAAATTTTGTATTGCTCGGCAAACCGGATCCGCAACTGGCCATCTGCGATAACCTCTACCGATTGAAATTCCTGAGCATTGGCAAGCACGATGCCTGACAGCTGTCGCCGGGCCTGTTCCCATAACTCATTTGCACGCTGTTGATTGAGCTGTGCCGGGGCATTCTGCACGGAAGTTTTCTCTTCGACTCGATCGCCTTTTTCTGTCGGTGGCGGTTGCAGTGCCGAGCGTTGTCGGTCAGGGATCGGTCGCGATACAACATCGTCATTCGATGCGGTAGCTGACTTATGGTTTGGTCGACTCGTCTGGCGAGACTTGGTGCCTGATGCCGAATCAGGACGAGCGGGGCTTAATTTTTTTTTTATTTCCTTGGTAGAGGGCTCGTTGAAGGAATCCAGCCGAGCAAGCAATGTGCCAATTTGTTGCATGCCCTCCAGACGGCAACAGCGCACCAGGGCAAGTTCGGCCAGGGTTCGCTGCACGGTAGAGTATCGCATATCGGCCTGTGTCCGCTGCAAAACCGCCAGAACAGCAAGTACCGTTTCCAGACCCATCAGCTCGCCAATGCGTACAACCGTCTCGTTTTCCTCCGACGTGGACGTGTGTTGAAATGCCTCCACCTTGCATCCAGCAAGTGCCACCATCGCGTCGCGGAAAATACCAGATAGTTGATCAATTAATTGGCCCTCATCGACGCCCTCTCCAATCGCCGCATCAAGTGCCGTCAACGCCGCTGCCGGGTCGGCACTTGCAACGTGACTGGCTAACTCGAGGAGCCGTGCGCTCTCAGCCGTGCCGAGCATGCGATGGACCGCGTCGGCGTTGATCGGGGTTTCCGTAAGGGCGAGTAGCTGCTCCAGCAGCGACTGACCGTCCCGCATGGAGCCGGCCGCACGGCGGGCGAGCAACTCGAGCGCATCTCGAGTCACCTCTACTCCTTCGGTCGCTGCGATCTGTTCGAGCCGTTCACGAATCGAATCAGTTTCTATTCCGGCAAAATCAAAACGTTGACACCGAGAGAGCACGGTAATCGGAATCTTGGTCGGTTCGGTGGTGCAGAAGATGAATTTGACATGTTCCGGAGGCTCCTCGAGCGTCTTGAGCAGCGCATTGAAAGCCTCGCGGGTCAGCATGTGCACTTCGTCGATGATATAGATTTTAAATCGCGCTCGACTCGGTCGGATGTTGGCATTCGATCGGAGTTGGCGGATTTCCTCGATGCCACGGTTGCTGGCACCATCAATTTCAAGCACATCGACATCTTCGCCGCCGTTTACTCCCTGGCAGATCTCACAATGATTGCAGGGCGTGACCGTCGGTCCTTCAGTGCAATCGAGTGCCTTGGCCAGAATTCGCGCGGCAGATGTTTTGCCGACGCCGCGGGCACCTGTGAATAGATAGGCATGCCCCACGCGACCGGTCTGAATGGCCGCCTCGAGAGATTCGGCCACGTGCTGTTGCCCAATCAAATCAACGAAGGTTTGGGGCCGATAGCGTCGGGCCACAACTACGTAGTCGTCCGGCAAGTTCCCGTCCGACAATCCTGAAGATTCGGCCGACTTATCAGGCATGAGCGTCCTGCAAAACAGCAAGTAAAAAAAGATTAACTGGTCATCAAGTGAGAGGCCCACCGCACAAGAAGATGTCTGTTTATGGCTGCTGACTTTCGTCCCTGACCAGGTTCGCAGGTCTCCCTCGCAGGGGCCCCTCACTCGATGAACAGTTCGTCTCAGATAATCCCAATCGGATGCTTATTTTTAAACCTTTGAACCGACTTCGTCAAATCGGATCGCCCACCGCACAAGATGACGAAAACAGCCCTTAGCTTGGTGTCACAAAAATTTTTGAGGCGGCAGCGATTCCCATTGTGGTTTGCTTTCCTTGAACCGATACGGTCAGCACACCCGCCTCGAAATGGATCCGTGAAACGGTGCCCTCAGCGCCGAGCGCGAGCCCTGTCTTGCTTAGATATCGTAAAAATGGAGGTGATTGATCGATGACTCGAATGAGGCAAAAACGTTCCCCCTCGTTGCACGTCGAGAGCGATCGTCCCACGGGTGTTTCCAGAGCCCCGTCTTTCCTGGGAATGGGGTCGCCATGCGGATCGACCTGTGAGTAACCAAAGAAATTTTCCAATCTCGCGATCAACTCATCGCTCACCGCATGTTCCATTTTCTCGGCTTCAGCGTGCGCTTCATCCCAGGTCATCCCAAGTGATTGGGCCAGAAAGAGTTCTATCAATCGGTGGCGTCGCAAGATTTTGAGGGCCAGTTGTTGTCCTGTCTCGGTTAACTTAACACCTTCGTAGGGCGTGTAGGTTGCCAGTCCATTTTCGCTGAGGGTCTTGAGCATGCTGGTGACCGTTCCCGGTAACACGTCGAGTGCCACCGCGATTTTTCCGGTTGATGCCGGTTCGCCGTTTGTGTCGACCGAAAGCTGATAGATTATCTTGATGTAGTTTTCGACCGTGAGGCTGGGCATGGGCGATCCGGCACAAGCGATAAAGATCCGAAGCACCTATCATCTGTCCACGTGGCGATGCAGGAGCAAATATCGTTATGTCATTATTTTAAATTCCATGTCGAGACTGGAACAGTCCCGCGATCTTTTGCATTTCAGGCATGCAAGAAGTTTGAATGATGTGTGAGGTATACATTGCCGTTGGCCATTGCGTTGGGTGTCGCTGATTGCGAAGATATACGGTTTCCCGGCCCAAACTCATTCCTGGCATGACGCATCGTGCAGCTTAACCGACTCGCATTGCAGGCAAGCCAGCGTCTTTTTGACGCGGCCGAATTACTCAGGATCGAGCAGCACCGAATTGGTGGCGCTTGTGTGCTGGATTGTGGAATTGACGTGCCAGGTAGTGTTGAAGCGGGTCGGCTCCTTTCTCTGGTAACGCTTTCCGGCTTGGGTCGTGTCGAGGTGGTGCCGGGTCCGCCAACGATTGCGGGTGGGCCGTTCGTGCAGGTTACCACGGACCAACCAGTGGCCGGGTGCATGGCGTCTCAATACGCGGGGTGGGAAATCCGAGAGGGAGATTTTTTTGCGATGGGCTCAGGTCCGATGCGTGCCGCTGCGAACCGAGAGAAAATATTTGAGGATATCGGTTACGCGGAAAAGCCAAACTGTGCGGTTGGCGTGCTAGAGACTGGCAGGTTTCCTGGCGCTGATGTCGTGCAGTCGATTGCAGCGGCCTGCCACGTGAAACCGGTTGATCTTGTGTTGCTGTTGGCACCGACAGCAAGTCAGGCGGGCACACTGCAGGTGGTTGCCCGCAGTGTTGAAACTGCGTTGCATAAGCTTTACGAATTGGGATTTGATCTCGACCGTATCGAAAGCGGCTGGGGTCTCGCGCCGCTGCCACCGGTTGCACCCGATGATCTGTCGGCCATCGGTCGAACCAACGATGCTATCCTATACGGCGGTCAGGTGACGCTCTGGGTAAGAGGTGATGACGCCAGTCTTGAAGCGATCGGTCCGCAGATCCCAAGTTGCTCATCGTCAGACCATGGACAGACCTTCGCGGAGATTTTTGCCCGCTACGAACATGATTTCTACAAAATCGATCCCCATCTGTTCAGCCCGGCTCGGATAAGACTAGTGAATCTCGACTCGGGTCAGAGCTTTTCCTTTGGAGATACCCTGCCGGGCGTGTTGCAAAGTTCGTTCGGGGACTAATCTGGTACACGGGCTCGGTAGAGAGCCCCCGTAGAGAGCGAGAGTGTCACGATATGCAAGTTGCCGTACTGAGCAATCCGGATAGCTGGTATTTCAAAGATTTGCAGCGGGCTGCAGGTTCAGAGCATACGCTCCGCTGTTTCGCATTCCGGCGACTCAGAGCAAGTTCGGGATCGGGCACGCAAGTCATGGTGGAGGATGCCTCGCTCTTGGCATACGATGCGGTGCTCGTGCGGAGCATGCCACCTGGTACGCTCGAGCAGGTTGTTTTTCGTATGGACCTGCTCGGGCGGTTGCAGTCATGCGGCGCAGTAGTTTGTAACCCTCCGCGCTCCCTGGAGGTGGCGATAGACAAATATCTGGCAACCGAGAAATTGCAGGAAGCAGGCCTTGAGGTGCCAGAGACGATTGTTTGTCAGGACTCCGAGTCGGCGATGGAGGGGTTCGAGCGTCTCGGCGGTCGTGCGGTGATTAAACCGCTTTTTGGCGGGGAGGGGCGAGGCATCACGGCAGTCAATGATCCAGCATTGGCACTGCGTGCCTTTCGGATGCTCGAACAACTCGGAGCGGTGATCTATCTTCAAGAATTTATAGACCATCCGGGATACGATCTGAGGTTGCTCACACTCGGTGACGAGGTGTTCGGGATTCGCCGCAGCAATCCTCATGACTGGAGGACCAATGTTAGTCGTGGTGCCCGAACAGAGCCGATCGAGATCACTGAATCATTGCGGGAGTATGCTCGGCGGGCGAGCTCGGCAATCGGGGCGACTTTCGCTGGAGTCGATTTGCTTCCCGCCGCTGACGGGCGAATTTTTGCCTTGGAGGTGAATGCGGTTCCCGGTTGGCGAGCGCTTGCCCGCACGCTGCAGGTCGATATCGCGGATCGTGTGCTCCAGTTTCTTTCTCGACAAGCCGCAGAACGGGATGCAACATGTCTGGCCAAGGGGTAATCAACGATTCGGCCAAGGCCGCTCAAAATGTTGCTTCGCAACTGGCTCGCCATGCTCGGGAGCGTCCCCATCAAGCGGCAGTGATCGAACACGCGAAAGGGTCGCGAGAAGATTATATTTGCGTGGTCGATTTGCCCTCAGAAGAAAACGCGAAAATTTTAAACCGGGTCCTCGCCTATCAGAGTATCTCTTACGCCAGGCTGCACTCAGAGAGCATGAAGGTGGCTGCCGGGTTGGTTGCTCTTGGCGTCCAGCCCGGAGATCGAATTGCGTTGATGGTTCGTCCGGGCATTGACTTTGTGATGCTGGTTTTTGCGATTTTCCAGTCGGGTGCTGTAGCTATCCTAATCGATCCAGGAATGGGACGTAAAAATCTTCTGGCTTGTCTCAGCGAGGCGAAACCCGACGGATTTATAGCTCTGCCAATCGTCCATGCGATCCGACTGCTTTACAGGAGCCGATTTCCGCAGGCACGTTTTTTAGTTACGGTCGGTCGCCGATACGGTTGGGGTGGCTTGACGTTACGGAGACTGCGAAAGTTGGGTGCAGGTAGAGTGCATACTGTGACGGCGGGCGGCGATGACCCGGCAGCTATTATTTTTACTACCGGCAGTACCGGAGTTCCAAAGGGCGTGTTGTACGCGCATCGTCAATTTGTGGCGCAAGTGGAACAACTCAGGCAGCACTATCACCTGCAGCCGGGCGGCGTCGATCTCGCGGGTTTCCCCCTGTTCGGGCTGTTTAACAGTGGTCTGGGCGTGACAACCGTTGTGCCGGACATGGATGCCACGCGACCGGCCGACATTGATCCACAAAAATTTTTGGAAGACATCGATCGCTGGAAGGTCTCTCAGTCGTTCGGTTCCCCAGCACTCTGGAATACCGTCACCGAGTATTGTGCTGAGCACGATCTTCCAATTCGGCATGTGCAGCAAGTTTTTTCGGCCGGTGCCCCGGTTCCGGGAAGAGTCCTTGAAAGACTTCAATCACAGCTTCCCCCGGGAGCGCAGGTTCATACGCCTTACGGCGCAACCGAAGCGCTGCCGGTCGCCTCGATTACTGCCACAGAAGTTCTACGCGAAACGCAAATGCAGACAGATCTTGGTGCTGGGGTTTGTGTCGGAAAACGTTTTGCAGACATCCGCTGGCGAGTGATCCCAATTCTTGATGCACCGATTGAGTGTTTGCCGAGATCGCTGCCGGTCGGGCAGATCGGGGAGTTGGTGGTGTCCGGCCCAGTGGTGACATCTCGCTATGTCACGCGACAAGATATGAATCGTTGGGCAAAGATTGATGTGAATGGAACAATCTGGCACCGGATGGGAGATGTGGGCTATCTCGACGCTTCAGATCGTTTTTGGTTTTGTGGTCGAATGACGCATCGCGTACAGACCGAGAAAGACACTTTGTTTACTGTGCCTTGTGAAGCGGTTTTCAATACGCATCAGGATGTTTACCGCTCGGCGTTAATCGGGTTGGGTCCCGCGGGTCGTCAACGACCGGTGCTGGTTGTCGAACCGTTTTCTCATGCATTTCCTGACAATGACCGTGATCGGCAGAAATTTGTAGCGGCGCTTTCCGCGATCGCCGTAAAATTTTCGCACACTACATCGATCGAGGATTTTCTCTTTCATCCAGATTTGCCGGTCGATATCCGCCACAACGCAAAAATTTTCAGAGAGAAGCTGGTGCCTTGGGTAGAAAGGAAACTGAAATGGCGGGAGTAACCCTTGTCACTGGGGCTCGAGGATTTCTGGGACGCGCTGTTTGTAAGGCTGCACTGGCAGAGGGGCTACCGGTCCGTGCCTTCTGTCGTAAGCCCGATGCTGAGCTGGCCGATCTTGGCGCGGAGATTGTCCTCGGGGATCTCCGTAATCAGAAGGCTGTGGCGGCTGCATGTCGCAATGTTGAATGTGTACATCATGTGGCAGGAATTGCGGGCATCTGGGGCCGGTGGCAAAAATACTACACAGTCAACACGCTGGCAACCGAACATTTACTCGCCGCCAGTCGTGCGGCTGGTGTCACCCGGTTTGTTTATACGAGCAGCCCGAGCGTCACTTTTGAAGGTAACAATCAGAACGGAATTGATGAGCGGGCGCCTTATGCGTCGCGATGGTTATGCCATTATCCGCACAGCAAGGCGCTCGCCGAGGCAGCGGTTCTAGCACAAGACCAGAAACGGATGCAGACATGTGCGCTGCGGCCTCACTTGATCTGGGGTCCGGGAGACCGTCATCTTGTGGGTCGTCTGATCCAGCGCAGTCGACAAGGTCGACTAAGGCGAGTTGGAGACGGAACCAACCGCATTGACATGGTCTACATAGACAATGCAGCAACGGCGCATCTCCAGGCCGCAGCCGCATTGCGTCCGGGTGGGGCAAGCTGCGGGCGGGCCTATTTCATCAGCCAGGGCGAACCGGTCAACTGTTGGGACTGGATTAATCAGTTGCTTGCTCTCGCCGGTCAACCGCCGGTCACGCGGTCGATTTCCTGCCGGCGAGCCTGGCAACTCGGCCACGTTTTTGAATTCGTTTATCGGACACTCGGTATTTCCCGGGAACCCCCGATGACCCGCTTCCTCGCAGCGCAACTGGGAACTTCGCACTTCTTCGACATCCAAAATGCAACCCGTGATTTCGGTTATCGGCCAGCCATCTCGACCGAAGAGGGCATGCGGAGACTGGCTAGCGATTTAGCCTGTTAGGGCGTGTGAAAAAAGCCGACATCTGCGCGACTGGGCTTTGCCGAGTCCTTGTAAATTCTGCCGAAAACCGATAGGCTCATACGGTTTGCGGTGGACCCTCCCCCCCGGCACCAGGCCTGCTTCATGATATCGCTCCCGGCGGATGAACAACGGATTGTAATTACCGGCATTGGTCTCACTGCGCCCAACGGTAATGACTTGGGCGAATTCCGTGAAAGTCTGCTCGAGGGACGTAGCGGTGTCGTGCCCTACGAAATCCGTTACGTCGGTAAAACGCTGGCAGGAATTTGTCAATTCGACGAGCTACGCTACCAGAAACGCAAAGAAGTCCGTCGGGGTACGCGGGCGGGAAGCGTAGGTATTTATTGTGCCCAGGAGGCAGTGAAGGATTCGGGCGTTGATTGGGAAAATACCGATCGCTCGCGAGTCGGAATCTACGTCGGCGTGACTGAGCACGGCAACGTGGAAACCGAGAACGAGGTCTACGAACTGAAGGGCTACGACTATGACACACAGTTCTGGTCGCATCACCACAACCCGCGGACCGTCGCCAATAATCCGGCGGGAGAGATATCCCTGAACATGGGTATCACCGGACCGCACTATTCTATCGGTGCCGCGTGTGCGGCGGGGAATGCCGGGTTGATTCAGGGAGCTCAGATGCTCCGCCTTGGCGATTGTGATCTGGCAATTTGTGGGGGCGTTTCGGAGAGTGTGCACACGTTCGGTATTTTTGCCAGTTTCAAGAGCCAAGGAGCACTGGCCGAGCATGAGGATGCGACCCGCGCATCGCGACCATTTGATGTGGACCGCAATGGAATCGTTGTTGCCGAGGGTGGTTGTCTGTACGTGCTTGAGAGATTTTCCGATGCTCGTAAACGAGGCGCAAAAGTTTACGGCGAGCTGGCTGGTTATGCAATTAATAGTGATGCGAGTGATTTCGTGCTTCCAAATCCCGATCGCCAAGCTCAGTGTGTCGACTTAGCATTGCAGCGAGCTGGTTTAAGACCGGAGCAAATTGACATCGTCAGCACCCACGCAACCGGAACGAGTAGTGGCGATGCCCAGGAGTGTGCAGCACTACGGCGGGTATTCGAAACAAGTGATCGAACTCACTTCAATAACACAAAAAGTTTTATTGGCCACGCTATGGGTGCAGCCGGTTCTTTGGAACTGAGCGGTAATCTTCCCGCGTTTCATGATCGGATCTGCCATCCCACAATCAATGTAGATGAACTGGACCCCGAATGTGCGATCGATCAATTGATCTGCGGTGAGCCCCGCGAACTTGAATCGGTCGACTATATACTGAATAATTCATTTGGCATGCTTGGCATTAATTCAGCGGTGATTATCAAGAGAATGTAACACAGCGACGGTGCAGGGCGCACTGATGACGCTGAGTGACGCGGGCCTTTGCGGGCCCGTGCGAGGATAGGATCGAGAAGAACAGCGGAGAAGACGGATGACGAGCGAAGAGATTCGGGAGGTGATTATCGATATTCTTGGCGACATTGCGCCGGATGAGGAATTAGGTGATTTGAAGGATGAAATCGCCTTCCGCGATCAATTAGAACTTGACAGTATGGATTTTCTCGACATCGTCATGGAACTTCGCAAGCGATATCGTGTTCAGGTGCCGGAAGAAGACTATGGCGAGTTAGCAAGCATGCAGAGCACGGTCACCTATCTCGAACCTAAAATGCAGGATGTCGAGAAGGCCTGATTCGTTCTCAGGGACTCCGCCTCATGTACGACACGGTCATTATCGGCGCGGGAATGTCCGGGCTCGCAGCGGGTATCCGTCTTGCGCACTACGATCAAAGGGTGTGTATCCTTGAACGGCATACCACGATTGGTGGTTTGAATTCCTTCTACCGTCTTGGTGGACGCGATTTTGATGTAGGTCTCCATGCGGTGACGAATTTCACCCCCAAAGGTGCCCGCAAAGGTCCGCTCGCCCGCTTGCTGCGACAATTGCGTTTTCGATGGGATGATTTCGCACTCGCGCCTCAAATAGGTTCGGAAATTGCATTTCCACAGGAGCGGCTCCAATTCGGGAACGGGATTGAGTTGCTCGAAAGTGAGGTGGCCCGGGCCTTCCCAGCCGAACGTGATGCTTTTGCCAACCTGATGGAAAAAATCGTCGATTACGATGATTTGAATCAAGAACTTTTCGAGATTTCTACCCGTGAGATTCTGGCAGAGACCATTCGGGATCCATTGTTGATTGAAATGCTCCTCTGTCCCTTAATGTGGTATGGCAACGCCCGCGAGGGCGACATGGATTTTGGCCAATTCTGCATAATGTTCCGCAGCATTTTTTGCGAAGGTTTCGGTCGACCCTTTGCCGGCGTCCGATTGATTTTGAAAAATTTAATCCGAAAGTTCCGCCGACTCGGTGGTGAATTGAAAACGCGTGCCGGAGTCGATCATATTCATGTAGAAAACGGACGGGCCATCGGTCTGGTACTAGAAAATGGCCAGGAGATTGAAGCAGCACAGATTATCTCCTCGGCCGGGCTGGTCGAAACTATGCGGCTCTGCGACGACGTCTCCCAGGTGGATACGACCCATGCGGGTCGTCTCTCATTTATGGAAGCCATTTCAGTGATTGATGTCGAGCCACAGGATGTGGGTTTAGAGAAGACCGTGGTATTTTTCAATGACTCTGAGTCTTTTTGCTGGGAGCGACCGGATACGCTGATTGACGCCCGAACCGGGGTCATCTGCTCGCCAAATAACTACGCCTACACGGGGCAAGGCGAAACATTTCCAGAGGGGATGATTCGCATTACCGCGCAGGCAAATTTTGATCGCTGGCACGCACTCGATGAATCCTCCTATCAACAAGAAAAAACAAAAAGTTATAACGAGCTAGTCGCTTCTGCCGTTCGATTTATTCCCGACTTTCGGCATCGCGTAATTGCCACGGATATATTCACGCCAACGACGATCCGCAGATTTACCGGGCACGATCAGGGGACCGTCTATGGCGCAACCCATAAGATTCTTGACGGACATACACATCTCCCGAATCTGCACCTCTGCGGGACGGATCAGGGTTTTATCGGCATTGTCGGTTCCATGATGGGTGGGATTTCGATTGCGAATCACTGCCTTAGTGGGGTGCATTCTAGCGATTCCCCGATTCTGGAAGGTGGTTCCTAAAATGCCAATGGATTTTCTAAAAGGCGTCTCTGGAGAATACGATGTCACGGTAATCGGCAGCGGTCTCGCAGGCATGACAGTGGCAAACGCGCTGGCCCGCAGCGGGCACCGCGTGCTGTTGCTTGAGCAGCACTACAAACTCGGGGGCATGGCCACGTGGTTCAAGCGGAAGGGGGGGCACATTTTTGATGTTTCCCTCCACGGATTTCCAGTCGGGATGATCAAAAGTTGTCGCCGCTATTGGACTCGTGAAATCGCAGATTCGATTGTCCAACTGAAGCATGTGCGGTTTGACAATCCGATGTTCTCGCTGACCACGCGTTATCACCGTGAGGACTTTACACGACTGTTGACCGAAAAATTCGGCGTATCTCAATCTCAAGTCGATGCCTTCTTCGATGCGGCTCGAGGGATGAACTTTTATGATGATCAACAGTTGACGGTCGGGGAATTTTTCGACCAATATTTTCCGGGGCGGGGCGATATCGTGCGTCTGCTTATGGAACCGATTACCTATGCAAATGGTTCCACGCTTGAGGATCCAGCCATCACGTATGGAATCGTATTTTCCAATTTCATGTCGAAGGGAGTTTATACCTTCGAGGGCGGAACCGATCGGCTCATTCAACTGATGCAAAAAGATCTAATCAAAAGTGGTGTCGATGTGCGACTCCGAGTCGATGTAGAGAAGATCCACGTGGAAAAAGGCCGAGTGACTGGGGTGACGGCAAACGGTCAATTCATTAACACCCGAGTGGTCGTCTCCAATGCAAACATTAAAAACACGATCTTGAATCTAGTCGGACGAGACAACTTCAGCTCAGAGTTTGTCGACGAGACGGAAAAAATTCGCCTCAATAACTCCAGCACCCAGGTTTACATGGCGTTAAAGCCGGACGAGCAGATCGATGAGGAAACCGGCGATTTATTGTTCAGTTCAACCGCGCCCGCCTTCCAGACTGACCTGCTGCTAAGTCGTGACATTACCAGCCGAACGTTTAGCTTCTATTATCCTCGAACTCGGCCACAAGGCCGACCGCGCTCCCTGGTGGTTTCCAGTACCAATGCTAGGTATGAAGACTGGGCGGAGCTTTCAGACGAGGCATATGAGGCGAGCAAACAAGATCTGATTGAAACGACGCTGGAAAGTCTCGATCGTTATGTTCCCGGAATCCGTAAAAAACTCGATCATGCTGAGGCGGCGACCCCCCGAACGTTCCAGTATTACACGCGGCATGCACTGGGTGCGAGTTTCGGCACGAAGTTCGAGGGCTTGGCGGTGAGCCGAGGACTTTCTTCGCAGGTAAATGGCCTGTTTCATGCGGGGAGTGTCGGGATTATTATGTCGGGTTGGCTAGGAGCAATTAACTACGGGGTGATCGTTGCTAACGAAGTCGATGCCCTATTGCTCTCTAAAAATACTGCCCAGGTCGGTTAAGGATGCAATTAGAATGAGTCTTGAGGCGATTGAAGCGGCGATTCCGCACCGCGATCCATTTTTGCTCATCGATACCGTGGTGGAGCAGGATGAAAATCGGATTGTCTGTCGGAAAACGTTAGGCGGCGATGAATTCTGGTTTGCCGGACACTACCCTGATTTTCCGTTGATGCCGGGTGTCTTGCTCTGCGAGGCGGCGATGCAGGCTGGTGCCGTCCTATTATCGTCACATGCGGGCGGAAACGGTGTGCCGGTTGCCACTCGGATGCGCGATGTCCGTTTCAAGCGGATGGTGCGACCCGGCGAGACGATGACGCTGGAGGTCACATTAGATGAGACGGTCAGTCAAGCTTTTTTTCTTACCGCAAGAGTGACCGTCGCGGACGAATTAGCGATGCGTATGCAATTTGCGTGCACGCTCACCGAAGTTACCGATTAGACCAAGCATCGATCCGGGCATAAAACTTGAGGCTCATTGCGACCAAGGATGTATTTTAGTGAAGGAGAAGCGGGTGGATTTTCTGGCACTCAAAGATAAAACAATTTTGATCTTTGGTCTTGCAAATCGTAAAAGTGTTGCCTGGCATGTCGGTCGCGTACTCGCCGACGTCGGCTGTGAGGTGCTGTGGGTTGTAAGGAGCGAGATGCGACGTGACGAAGTGCGTAAACTCGTCGGGGAGGCGCCCGTATTCGTTTGTGATGTGGAACATGCGGATCAGATTGAAAATCTCCAACGAGAGGTAGCTGCAAGTCACCCGCAACTCGATGGCCTAGTACACTCGATCGCCTTTGCAGAATATGAGGGGGGTGTTAAGCCGTTTCATGAGACTACCAAGCGCGAGTTTCTGCGGGCGGTGGATATTTCGTGCTATTCGCTAATGGCAATCTCGCGTGCTTTCCAGGAGTTGCTCACAAGCGAGGCTTCTGTGGTCACCATTTCCATCTCCACAACGCGGATGGCGAGCGAAAGCTATGGCTACATGGCACCTATTAAAGCGGCACTCGATTCCTCGCTTGCCTTTCTTGCCAAATCCTTCAGCCGGTTTTCGCGTATCCGCTTTAATGCCGTCGCCCCCGGCTTACTTAAGACCAGTGCTTCCGCTGGCATTCCCGGATATGTCGACTCTTACCTCTATGCGGAGCGCGTGATTCCACGGGGAGAGGCAGTGCAAACCGAGGAGGTCGCCAATACGGTTGCCTTTTTACTTAGTTCTCGCTCAAGTGGGATCAATGCTCAACAACTCGTCATTGATGCCGGAATGAGCATTAACTATTTTGATCGAGATCTCATTTCCCCGTCTGACTCCTAGTCCCCGGGTAGCGTGACGCAGATAGCATCTTTAATTATGGAGATACCAACGATCGGAAATTTTCAAAAAAACGAGCTTATTTTTTGAAAAATTTTTCCATTGCACCGCATACTCAGCTTTTCGTCCTTTGTCGGATAGTTCCGGTGTCTTTGTCTTGATCTGCTCCAACATGCCGAGCAATCGTGCCGCGTGCTCTTTGGCGAAGGTGCGGGCCAGTTCCTCCAGTGACCGATTTTTGCGCATTTGGGCCAGTTCCTCAGGCACCGGAAGGCGACTTAGAAATGTTTCATATTTTTTTTCTTCCAGCAGCGTAATCCCTTCAGCAATTGTGGTCTCTAGGGACGGGGGTGTCTCAGCACTGCCTGTATTCCCGTTCAATAGTAGGCAACTCAGCAGGCCTACAAGGCACCACCGGTAGCGTTTCAAGTGCGACCGAATTCCGCTGTTGTGCAATCGAATTTTGGTAGATTTCATTCTTCTACCACCCAGATGTTACGGAAGCGTACTGGATTACTGTGATCCTGCAGGTGCAAAAATCCGTCTTCCGGGCCTTCGCCCAACGGGCCACCTGCGGTGCGCTGCGGCAGTTCCAGATCCTCATGGATGATGACTCCATTGTGCCGAACTGTTGCTCGCGCATTCTCGATTTTTTTCCCAGAGTCGTTGTAGCGAGCTGCACGAAACTGAATGTCATATGTCTGCCACGCGCCGGGCGGAAAACACATGTTGATATTGGGTCGGGCGGTTTTATAAATTCCCCCGCACTCATTATCGAGACCCTCAAGGCCGAACGAGTCTAAAATCTGAACTTCGTAACGACCCTGCAGATAGCAACCGCTGTTGGCCCGACCCTGGCCTCGATTGTGGGGTTCGAACGGCAAATAAAATTCCAGATGCAATTGATGATCGCCGAACCGTTGCTTGCTGTTGTGACCCTCGATCAATAATCCATCGTCCGTCATTCGGCCATCACCCCGATCACGAGTACGGACCCAGGCATCGGCGTGCTTTCCATCGAAAAGGATCCGACCGCCTGCCGGTGGTTTCGCTCCGAGTGTCGGACTACTCCGCTGTACTCGCGGTATCGATCCGATTGGTTTTCCCGCTTTATTGGTAATGTCCATTCTTCCAAGATGCAGTGTCCCGTTTGCATATTTACCTTCAAACGTGATGCGGCCCTTGTCGGCCGTGGTCGTGACGACCTCCGGAGCCTTCCCATTCCAACCGTCACCGGGCAGTCCGCCTGTGTAGCCGACCGCACGGAATTCCCCTTTACCGAGTGCGATTACCTGCACACCCATTTTTTTGGGACCGCTTTCGCTCTCAATCACACCGGTGTACTCACCCTGGAAGTGCTGATCCCGATGAGCCACTTGATCTGCAAACGATTGCCCCTCGCAATAGCAATAGATGATGCCGAAGTTGACGATGACGAGAAGCAGCGGGATAAACCATCGTGTTGCATTGCGTAGAATCATCATCTTCATTTCCTATAATTTACCAGGTAATTATCACTCAGCGATTTTCCGCCAGGATGACTGCAGGTTCTGTCTTGTTCGCCATCTTCGGTGGATTCCTTTGCCAGTCGACTCCGAGCATTAAGCAATTCACCCCGGAGCCGATTCCCAGCAAGGCAGCACGATCACTTTTCTGAAGATGTCCGTTTTCGATCCCAATGGCCATAGAGATTGGCAGAGCGACTGAACCGGTGTTCCCCAAGGATTCGACCGTGGCGAAGTCTTTTGAAATTTCAAGCCCGAGGGTTTCTAACATCCGTTTGCGATGTGATGTCCCTACTTGATGGCAGAACGTTTTACTCAGCTGCTCTCGGCTCCACTGAAGGGTTTGCAGAAGGTCGCTGAAACTTTCTCGGCCGACATTGATTCCGGCTTCCAATAACGCCTCGGAGTCGGTGTCCATCAGGGGACGCATATGCTCGCCAGCCTCATCCTGACCACTATGACAAAGGTCATGGTGGATCGTCTCGGCCCGCGCTACTCCACCCATGATCCGATTGTCGGTTTGCGAAAGTTCGCGATCGACCAACAAAATCGCGCAACTAGCTGACCCGATCGTCAGCGAGGCGACAGCGGTTTTGATTGCCTGCCGAGAGAGAGTGAGATCAGTGTTAAGGTTTTGGATTGTGTTTTCGACCAGAGGGCGACTGTTTTCCGTGCCCACAACGAGTCCGGCCCGAATTTGTCCCAACTCGATCATATTGGCAATTTGGACCATCCCATTCAGTAGGCCTAAGCAGGCGTTACTCAAGTCATAGATTTGGCATCTCGGATCCAGATTAAGTAGATGATGGACCCGGCATGCAGTGGCCGGTTCCAGATGGTCACGACAAACCGATCCGTGCACCAGAGCACCAATCAGCCGCCGATCGATGTCTGCTGCTGCAATCGCTTTTTCAGCGCTCGCGGCGCTTACATCACTCGCTAGCGTACCGTGATTCCAGAATCGCCGCTCCCGGATACCGGTAATCAACTCCAGGCGACCGGCGGGTAATTTGAGACGCTCGTAAAGTGGCGAGAGTTGAGCCTCAATGTCCGTCGAGGTCACAACATTTTCAGGCAACGTGTAACCGAACGACTCAAGGCAAACCGAGTGATATCGCATGAGGGGCAGCACATGAGGAGGACCGGACCAATGAATCGATTTTACGCTAGAAGTCGACAGACGCATAGGCCGTCACCCGGCTAGAAGTCGTACCAAATTCCCGCACCAACTTTCTGCTCACTAAACTCGTAAAACTGAAGCTTCTCATGTTGCCCATTGAAGTACTGCACACCGAGTCGCAAGCGTCGCCCGCTCTGGTCTCCGGTCCATTGCCAACCTGTTTGGATTGCCACATATCCTCCGAAATTGTTTTCCTGTCTTAACTGACAATTGGTGGCAAAAAATGGAACCCCTGCAAATCCTGTCGGCGCTAAATCACTGTATTCGATACCGAATTCAAAGTGCCACGGTTCGGCAACATCTGCGTAAAATCCATAACCGATTTGTCCATAGATACGCCATGTATCGTCGGGCACATAACCGTGTCCCCAGACAATGGCATCCCGACTGTAATTGATGCGATTGTCGAGAATGCCGTGTTTTTTTGCCCATTCGTCT
>DLCF01000126.1 GCA_002480485.1 Planctomycetaceae bacterium UBA7805 | reverse complement strand
CGAGCGAGGCCGACGGGACTCGAACCCGCAACCACCGGATCGACAGTCCGGTACTCTAACCAATTGAGCTACGGCCCCATAAAGCTGGAGTTCAGACGCCTGATTATAGTGACCGTCAATGGACCCGCAAGTATGGACCGGATCGCGAAATCTTGCCCGGTTGTTGTGGAACTGACCCTCTTTCGGGTATTCTTAGCGGTTTGACGATGGACCGGTTCACACTGACAAAGGGGGAGTCTGCTATGCCACTGTTTGAGGTTGAGACGGACAACCACATTATAATTACCTGGGCTGACGATGAACCATCTGCAACTAGCGTTGTACAAGACGCGTACCCCGGTGAAGAGGTGATACGTCTAACGAAGCGTCCAAGGGATACGTGGGTCATCTCCAAAAGTGCGTTGGGACTCGCCGAGGATAAGACTGATCCCTGCAATACGGCCAGAGACTGTTTGGCGAAGGCTTCGGGCGATAAAGTGCAAGCCATACGACTCTACATGCACGAGACAGGCGCTGATCTGGAGCGGTCACGCAAAGTGATCGAGTCAAACATGGTGATGGGCTGGTAACGTGCCGAGGACTTGAATCCGTAATCCATCGCATTTGCAACAAAAAAAGAGCAACGAACATCCGTGTTCGTTGCTCTTTTGAAGAGGTACAGAATAAAATTCTGTACGAAACGCCGTCCTTGGCATTTGTGAATGCTGTCTAGTAATTTGGGCGTCTTTGGCTGCTTTCTGTCAGACCAAATGATTGTAATAACTACGGACGCTCCTCAGCAGGCGGATTATAAGGCGTGCCGGGCTGAAAATTATTTGCACCGGACGGTCCGGTGGAAGTGGGGGGTGTTACCACAGGGTCCGGGCCTGGCACGTACCGACCTGTGCTGCCGGGCTGAAATGGCGTGAAGTCAACCTGCCGCGTTGGTAACGTATCCGGCGAGGCGTCTACCACCGAAGGCACTGAGGGATAGCGATTCGGTGGCGAATAATTTTGTTTGGGCATGGCCGTGTTACCCGGCACCGGCTGTGCGAGCGGGGAGGCAGTTGGTGCAACCTGCACCGGGGTTGCGTTGACCTGAGGACTGGCTGGCTGTGCATCGTACCTCGAACCGCTCGAGGTGCCTGGCAAACGGGCATATCGTGGTCCGATCGCACGTGGTGACATGGTGGCAGTGTTGCTCGGAAACGTGTTGTTCGTCGGATCTGCCACGGGTTGAGCAACGGGATTAGGTGCGGAATTTGGATCTGGGGAGCTGGTGCTGTAACGTGGCCCCATCGATGAAGCGCCAGGATTGAACCCGGTCTGCGCGGTTTGCGGTGGAGTTTTCGACTTTGTTCCGTATGTGCTCGATGCGAGTATCGGATTTGCTACCGCTGGGGGCGAAAGTTGCGATGCGACTGGATTGGCGTCAAATCCAGTACTGGGATACCTGGGTTGTGGATTGCCACCTGGAAATCCAGTCACCGGGTACCGGGGCTCCGTCGGAGCAGGTGAACCGCCTTGGGCCAAGGTAGGTGCCTGTGCACTGGCAACGCCGACCGGGCCGCCCGAATTTTTTGGCCGAGAATGGGTATACGGCGCGTTCGGATACGCTGTGCTCGGATAGGTCGGCTTGCCACTTGGAGAGGCCGATGGCCCACCGCTGACACTGTAAGGATTCGGGGTGGGCGTGCCCGGAGGAACCGTGGCCAATGACTCCCTCTGAGATGCTTCTTCACCTTCACTCACTTCAGGAGGGGCCACCTGCGTCGAGGGAAGGGTCACGCCATCGTAGGGCGAGCCAGCAAGCTCGGAAGGTGAAACAGCCTGGTTATTTTGTGCGCCCCACCACTTCCAGGAAGAGGACCCGCCACTCTGACAACCGCTCACGCCGAGGAAAATGGTGGTCACTACCAGAATGTATTTTTGATCGATATGCATTGAAAAGACCTTAATGAAAAATCAAAACCCGCAATCAACCGGATTTTTATTTCAGTTTACGGCAGCTTGCCTGCTTAACCCGCAATGGGAATTCAAGGATTTGATTTGCCCCATAACACACAGCTGACAGGGGTGCGGATTATAGATCTCTATCTCTCGGGGTCAACGGCAAAACACCTGATTACAGATCACATAAATTCAGTGAAGTCACTGCCAGCAGTTGCTTGACCAGGATGCAACGAACTGTATTCGCTAGGAACAGTTGAAGAAAAAAAGAGACCAGCCTGCAAGGGTCAGGCTGGCCTCTTTGATCATGTAATCAATCGAATTAGGCGACTGTTTAACCTTTTTCCGAATCATAGCGTGCTGAAACTGCATTCCAGTCAATCACATTGAAGAATGCCTCGACATAATCCGGACGACGATTTTGATAGTGAAGATAGTACGCGTGCTCCCACACATCCAGTCCGAGAATCGGTGTGCCGGGGCAATCGACTAAGCTGGTCATCCGAGGATTGTCTTGATTGGGAGTCGAGCAGACACAGAGCTTTCCACCACTGTCAACACACAGCCAGGCCCATCCGCTTCCGAAACGGGTAGCCGCCGCCTGCGAAAACGCTTCCTTAAACGAATCAAAACCACCCAAATCTGTGTCAATGGCTGCCGCAACAGCACCGGTCGGTGCACCGCCCCCGTCCGGGCTCATTACGGTCCAGAAGAGGCTATGATTGGCATGACCCCCGCCATTATTCCGCACAGCACCGCGAATATTTTCAGGCACACCATCAAGATTCGAGACGAGTTGTTCAATGCTTAAATTTTCAAATTCCGTTCCCTCGACCGCTGCGTTGACTTTTTGGATGTACGCGTTGTGATGTTTGGTGTGATGAATTTCCATAGTACGCGCATCGATGTGCGGCTCCAACGCATTGTAGGCGTAGGGAAGTTCGGGAAGGGTGTAGGCCACTTTCAATCCTCCTTATGATTTTTGTGTCTCGAGACCATTGGTCTCCTGACATGCGATTGCATCTAATCCTCGACGACGCAGGCAACATATCTCATCGAGATGATGCTGCCAAGCGGTCCTAGTCCCGAAGTGCACTGCGGGCAAAATCCTTTGCCTTCTCCAACGCTGAGGGAATTTTTTCCGCGTATCTGCCTCCAGCCTGGGCCATCCCGGGCTTACCGCCACCGCCACCGCCTACCACCGGCGCAACGGCACCAACCCACTTTCCTGCATCGAGTCCCCCTCCGATGAGCTGTTCGCTGACTCCAGCCACCAGCAAGACTTTATCTTCGGGCATACGACTAGCCAACAGGACTGCCACGTTGGAATTTTCACGGCGAAGCTGATCGATTAAGCTCCGCAATCGACCTGCATTGCCTCCTGCCACCTCCGCCACAATCAGACACGCTCCCGCAACCTCCTCTCGCATCTCCCACAAATTATCGGAAGACACCGTTTCGGTTGCCTCGACTTCAGCTAGTTTTTTCTCCAACAGACCTCGCTCCGCGAGCAGCCCATCAAACCGGTCTTTTACGTCCCCGATTGCCACATTTAAAATATTGGCCGTTGCGTGTAAAAGCTGTGGTAATGAACGCTGCAGCCGAGGCATCTCTTTCAAGCTGAGTTCAGATGGATTGATTGCATGCTTATCAATCTGCTTTTTAATGTCTCGGACATAACGCGCGAGTGCGTCGACACCTGCCGGAACCTGATCGAGATCAATGCTAAGTTTCCGGGCAATCCGAGAGAGAGTCATGTCGGCACTCTCGCGATGCTCCCGGGCCCTCTCGCCCGTATAAGCGGTGATCCGCCGGGTTCCTGCAGAAACACTCTCCTCTGAGATGATTTCAAACAGGCCGACTTCTCTCGTATCCCTAAGGTGTGTTCCGCCGCACAATTCTTTGCTGAAATCGCCTATAGCAATCATCCGTACCGGGTCCGGATATTTTTCACCAAACAGCATCATGGCACCACGACTCCGCGCCTCGGCCAGCGGCAGGATGGAAGCGACAACTTCCGCACCCTGATTAATGCAATCTGTGACGTGCGACTGAATCTGCTCTACCTGATCAATGGAGAGTGAGTTCGGATTACTGAAATCAAAACGTAATATATCTTCCTCGACCTTCGATCCCTGTTGCTGAGCGTGCTCGCCGAGATGAGTATGCAGGGCGTGGTGCAAAAGATGCGTTGCCGAATGCGCACGCCGGATCGCGTCCCGACGGGACGCGTTGACGCAGGCCGTCGCACGACAGCCGGGTGCAATTTCGCCCTCGACCAAATGGCCCGAGTGCAATAGCAATTTGCCTTCTTTCTGCGTATCGGTCACGCAAAATCGAAATCCATCACCAAATATTTCTCCCTGATCCCCAACCTGACCTCCGCTTTCACCGTAGAAGGGTGTACGGTCCAAAATTAAAATGGCCGGCGCTTCGTGCCCCAACTCTTGGAAGTGATCGCAAAGTTGATTCTGAGCAACGATAAATTTTACCTCGGCTTCTGCCTCCATCGCCTCATATCCCAGAAACTGCACTTCGTGCAATACTTTCTTTGCTGCGTCAATCGGACCATGCATACCCATTACGGCATGACTCACCTTACCGGACGCTTCGCCATGATCTCGCATTGCCTGACGATACCCGTCCCAGTCGAATGCAAAATTATTTTCGGCGGCCATCGATTCAAACATTTCCACCGGTACTCCATACGTCTGATAGAGTTCGGCGGCTTGTTGCCCATCCACGGCTTGGCGATGCGTCTCGCGCATCCGAGAAAATATTTTCTCAATGTGCGCCAGTCCAGCGTCGATCGTGCCGAAGAAATTCGTCTCTTCACTCTTAACCACCTCGGCAACCCGATTCGCCGAATCGGCCACATCCTCGTAGGCGTGCTTCATGATGTCGAACACCGGTCCGACCAGCTGAAAAAGAAACGGCTTGCGAAGCCCCATCTGGTGGCCATCAAGGACCGCCCGACGCAGTAAACGGCGGATCACATATTTCTCTTTTTGCGCGCCAGGGTAGACGTTTTCATGGATGGCCATGGCACATGCGCGAATGTGATCGGTAATCCTACGCACCCTGCGACCATCGTCCGAATCGTATTGGTATTCTCTCCCACACACTTCGGCGGTCGATTTAACTAGTGGCATTAATGTGTCGATGTGAAAATTGGTCTTCACACCTTGAAGTGTCGCAGCGGTGCGCTCTAATCCCATACCGGTGTCGATGTTTTTGCTCGGCAACGGTCTTAGGTTATCGGGCGGTTCACCGACCCGCTGAAACTGCGTAAAAACCAAATTCCAGATCTCAACCGCGCCACCCTGCTGATCGTGATAAAAAATTTCGCTGCATGGTCCGCAGACACCATCCGGACCTTGACTTGGAGCACTGGCCGGCCAGAAGTTTTCATCCTCATCCAACCACTCAATGCGACTATCAGGCAATCCAACCTCTTCATGCCAGATATCGGCCGCCTCTTTATCTTGCTTGTAAACGCTCACACTGAGACGATCTGCGGACAGTCCAAGCCACTTTTTATCGGTTAAAAACTCCCAAGCCCAGAAAATCGCGTCCCGCTTGAAGTAATCTCCAAAACTGAAGTTGCCAAGCATTTCAAAAAAAGTGTGGTGGTAAGCGGTCCGTCCTACATTTTCGATATCCCCGGTGCGGAGACATTTCTGACACGTGGTGGCCCGCGTGAAATCAAGCTTCACTTTCCCGAGAAAATGATCCTTGAATTGATTCATTCCGGCAGGGGTAAATAAGACCGAGGGGTCCCACGTCGGCACAAGCACATCACTTGATTGGCGGCGATGTCCCTTCTGCTCAAAAAAACTCAAATACTTCTCTCTCAGTTCATCCGTATTCATAATCGCATCCGCAGAATCTAGATTGCGTACTTCCCGACTTGCTTTAAATAGCTGCGACAGAATGTTTTCATTTCATCCCGTACGTGAGGCGTTATGATACCGCGTCCCAACGGGGGTCACCAGCCTCAAACCGGCTGCCTTCACCGGGGAGATTCTTCAGGCAGTGGTGCTACTTTAAAAACCCAAGGTGGCCCACCCGGCTTATCACGCACCTCTACTCGAACGGTTCCGGTTAAATCTTGACTAACCTGTTTAAAAACGGCAACAGAATCGATGGGGATGTCTGCCAGGCGGAAAATCTGCATACCAGGTCGCAGCCCCGCGACATCCGAGGGGCTACCTGCCACAACCGATCGGACGGTCACGCAATCACTTGGAATCTGCCAAACGTCTGAAAACGGGCGCATCGCCGCCGGATATTCCACCCGAAGGCCTCGCCATGGCACTGACTGCACTGTGGCGACTGCAGTGCCCCAGATTCGATTTTTTGTCAGCGTTACGGGAATCACTAAAGGTCGGCCATCACGAAGCACCCGTAGCTGGACCGTTTGATGAGCCGGCTTGCGCCCGATGGCAAGCAACAAGGCATCCAGCGAACCGACCTGTTGGCCGTCAATATGTGTCACCACATCCATCCGACGGACCGTGCCCACCGCCGGTCCTCCGTTGACAACGCTTTGCACCCGTACCCCGCGCTGACCCGCGATCCGCTCATTCCATTTCAGCTCCCCCGGTCGAATTCCCATAAAACCGTATTCAACCTCGCGACCCTCCTTCAACAATCCCAGTGCTCTCCGAAACGCCGAATCGACAGCAATCGCGTAGCCAGCGGCACTCTCATGACCCTCAATCGCCGCAAGCGAAGTGGTAAGACCAATCATCTCGCCTTGCAGGTTCAACAGTGGCCCACCACTTGTGCCAAGATTCAATTTCGCATCGGTTTGAATCATGGTTCCTAAGTGATGCATGCTCGGGCGACTCGGTGCCTTGCCCGAATGCTGATCCGCAGGCAATTTGCGTCGAAGATTAGAAATGATTCCCCAGCCCGCGCTCACCTCACCATCACTTGCAAGTGCATAGGGATTTCCAAGTGTAATTACGATTTGCCCCTTGCGCGCTTTCTCACCATCGCCAAGCAGCATCGGTCGCCAAAGTTGCTTTGCATAGTCCGGCGCAATTCCCTCAAGCACGGCAAGATCACTATAGGGGTCTGACGCTTTGATCCGGACCTCGTCCCACAGCGGACGACCGGGACGGCGGATAAAAATCCGTGCGATTACATCACCGCCACCTTGCAGAACATGTAAGTTCGTGAGAATTAATCCGCTGGCACTTACCACGACCCCCGTACCATACGCATCCGGAACCGCATCCAACCGCGGTTGACTGGCAGGATCCGAAACCCGAAAACCCCGGCCCCCGATCACTCGACTACTTTCGGCGACACCCCCTTTGCGAAAAATTGCAATCGGGACGACCGAATTTTCAGTCTGCTCGATAACCTTGATTATTGCGCCCTCCATCGCTTGCGCAACGGCAAGTCCGGATAGAGAGCCTCTGGCATCCAACTCATCGCCCAATGCCAGGCCCACACTAAGAATGAACAATCCGATAACGAGCGATATCACAACATCGCGGTACACCCGCCATGGTGACAGCGAAAATACAAAAAAAAGGCCCGATGAAAGCCAGTCAACCTTCATCGGGTAATAATGTGCAAGGCGGCGGGAGAACGATTGCTTTAAACAGATGGCTGTCATCACAATTTAGGCATGGACGTGGTTACCGTCTTGCGAGGCAAACAACCACATACGGCAACAGTAAAGTCTTGACAGACTCCACTTCAGCCGGCTGAGACTGCCTGCTTTTCTGATTCTGACGACTCGGCGCCATCAGCATCAGCTAACATGTCGTGATGACCACCTGCCGCCAATACCTCTTCACGTAATTTTTTTGTTACCTCGGGATTCTCTTTCAGAAACAGCCTCGCTTTTTCCCGGCCTTGGCCCAACTGCACATCGCCATAGCGGAACCAGGCACCGCTGCGAACGACGTACTTGGAGGCTAGCGCCATGTCGAGGATATCTCCTTCGTAGCTGATCCCGTCCGTATGCATCATATCGAATTCGGCCAAACGGAACGGGGGGGCAACTTTATTTTTCACGACTTTTGCCCGCACACGCTGTCCGACGACATCTTCACCGTCCTTAAGTTGACCGATCTTTCGGACGTCAATACGACATGAAGAATAAAACTTCAGGGCCCGGCCTCCAGGAGTCGTTTCGGGACTTCCGAACATCACGCCGATCTTTTCTCGAATCTGATTGATAAAGACAACACACGTTTTGCTCTTGGCAATCGCACCGGTAAGACGTCGCATCGATTGACTCATTAATCTTGCCTGTAGCCCCACATGGCTATCGCCAATTTCTCCCTCTAATTCTTTCTGAGGAATCAAAGCAGCAACCGAGTCGATAACCACAATGTCGACCGCATTGGATCGCACTAGCATTTCGCAGATATTCATTGCTTGTTCGCCGTGATTCGGTTGCGAAACAAGCAGCGTCTCTAACTCCACGCCGAGTTTTTTTGCCCAACTCGGATCCAGTGCGTGTTCGGCATCGACAAATGCCGCAATGCCGCCAGCTGCCTGTGCCTGAGCCACCACGTGAAGCGCTAATGTTGTTTTACCGCTCGATTCCGGACCGAACATCTCGATAATCCGTCCACGCGGCACTCCTTGACCGCCAAGTGCCAGATCGAGCGAGAGACATCCGGTTGAAATACCTTTGATCCGACCTTGTTGCGCGGCGCCCAGCGGCATGATCGAACCTTCGCCAAATTCTTTCTCGATCTGCTGCAGCGTATTTTTAAGGTTTGGATTATTCTCAATCAGCGCGTCGCCAGCGGAGAATGCATCGGACGCCGCAGCTTTACCGCGGGAAGATTTTGTTTTGTTGACACCGTTGTCTGATTTTGATTTCGCCGACTTCTTAGCAGAGTTTTTCTTCGACATGCGATTATCCGAGCGTGAGGCAGATTCCGTTTGTGGTTTGCTGCTGGTAGATGTAATCATCGTGATTGTCTCCCTTTATCGTAAAGAAACTTTTTTCTCGCAAGTCGAGCGGAGATCTCTCAGAAGCTCACTTGCACCCTTCGTCTAAATAGTGAACAAATGAATAGTTACTATATCGACGTTCAGTAGTCAATGCAAGAGCCCAAATTGGCACAATCTCGCGTTTTTGACGACATTCAAGGGTTTTACGCCAGCCGTGGGCAAGTGGCCAAACAAAAATTGAACTAGAGGACAAGTTTTTCCAAACGCCATGTTTAGCACGAGAGAGCAGGGCGGCGGATCGACTATTTCCCGGCAGTTTGGCGTTTTTCAATTTTTGCCCAGCGATCACGCAGCGTGACGGTGCGATTGAACACCAGTCGTCCCGGGCGACTATCAGGGTCGACGCAGAAGTATCCGTTCCGCTCGAACTGGTAGATCTCACCTGGTTGAGCATTTGCCAAACTCGGCTCAACCCAGACATCGGGAAGAACGTTGAGCGATTCTGGATTCAAGTGATCCAGCCAATCGCACCCATCAGGTACATCCGAGGGATTTTCGACAGAAAACAGATGATCATAAATTCGCACCTCAACCGGCAATGCATCCGTAGTTGATACCCAATGAATGGTTCCCTTCACTTTGCGCCCATCCGGCGCCTTACCACCAAGCGTCTCAGGGTCGTAGGTACAGCGAAGTTCCACCACCTCATCGGTCTTCGGATCGCGGACCACATCTCGACAGGTGATGAAGTAGGCATATCGCAATCTCACCTCACGGCCCGGCGCAAGGCGGAAGAATTTCTTTGGAGGGTCTTCCAGAAAGTCGCTTCTCTCAATGTATATTTCCCGTCCAAATGGCAGCGTCCGTTGTCCCGCGTCCGGATCTTCCGGGTTATTGATCGCCTGCAACTCCTCTCGCTTCGACTCGGGGTAATTTTCGATCACCACCTTCAACGGATCAAGCACACCTAAGACCCGTGGCGCACACTGATTGAGGTGCTCACGCACGCAATTTTCCAACTGTACAATGTCAATCATTCCATTGAATTTGGCAACTCCAATCAACTCGCAAAAGCGACGAATCGACTCGGGAGTATACCCACGGCGTCGCAGGCCGGAGAGTGTCGGCATCCGGGGATCGTCCCAACCGCTCACGTGATCCTCTTCCACCAATTGGAGAAGCTTCCGCTTGCTCATTACGGTGTGCGTAAGGTTTAATCGCGCGAATTCAATCTGTCGCGGGTGATCGATTTTTAATTTTTCGAGATACCAATCATACAGTGGGCGATGGTCTTCAAACTCAAGGGTGCAAATTGAATGCGTGACTTTTTCGATCGAGTCGCTCTGACCATGGGTAAAATCGTACATCGGATAGATGCACCAATCATCGTTCGTCCGGTGATGCGATGCATGTAAAATGCGATACATTACTGGGTCCCGCAGATTCAGGTTGCTTGCCATCATGTCAACCTTCGCACGCAGCGTACGACTACCATCGGGGAATTCTCCCTGCCGCATCCGAGCAAAGAGATCCAGATTATCTTCCACGGTTCGATCACGGAACGGACTTTCTTTACCCGGGGCTGTAAGGGTCCCCCGATATTCCCGAATCTGATCAAACGTCAAATCGCAGACAAAGGCGTCACCCGACTGAATCAACTGCACTGCCCACTGGTACAGCTGCTCGAAGTAATCGGAGGCATAAAGTGCGTCACCCTGCCAACCCACATCCAGCCAACGAACGTCTTCCTCGATCGAGCGCACATACTCCGCCTCTTCTTTCGTCGGATTCGTGTCATCGAAACGAAGATTGCAGATGCCGCCGAAAGTAGCTGCGATCCCAAAATTGAGACAAATGCTTTTGGCGTGACCAATATGCAAATAGCCGTTCGGCTCAGGCGGGAAACGCGTCTGGACACGGCCGCCGAATTTTCCTGCCGACAGATCGTCTTGGACAAATTGTTCCACAAAATGTCCTGCTCGCGCCGCCTCGGGGGATGAGTCCGACTCCGGGCTTCCGGGTTCTTTGTCTGCCGACATTTGATTACGTCCAGTTCAATTGCATGATCAACTTCTCACACGCCGCTGGGCGATTTTACCACGCGGTCAGCCGATGCCCTAATCCCCCTCGGCTTGGCCGTCGGCGGCAGGAAGAATTTGAGCCTCAGCCTTTTTCATCGCTCTCTGCATCCGATGCAATGTCGAATCTCGCCCCAGAATGGCAAGCGTTTCAAACATGCCAACTCCCTTCGCTTTTCCTGTAACTGACAGGCGAAGTGCGTGAATAATCTCTCCAATTTTTATCCCTTCCGCATCCACAAAACTACGGACGATCGCCTCGCAGTTTGCAGCATCGAAGCAATCCAGCTCCTTAAACTGCTCCGACAGTCGCCGCAGTCGATCGATGACTGTAAGGCTATGAATACGCTTAGCAAATGGCTTTTCCTCGTATTCGAGTGCCTCATCAGAAACAAAAAATTCATCAAACCGCAAAATATCTCCAGCTATCTTCACACGATCTCCGGCCGCACGCAAAATCTCATTTAATCGTGGTGCCAAATCGCAATCGGGAGGCAATGCCACCAGGCCTGCTTGCTGCAAAAACGGTACGCAAAGGGCAACCTTCTTTTTTTCGTCGAGCTTATGAAACCACTTCGCCTGAAAAGCTTGCAACTTGGCCGGGTCGAAGCTCGCCGGTGCTTTGTTGACTCGCTCAAGGTTGAAGGCCTCGATCATCGCTTCTC
>DLCF01000013.1:44899-86357 GCA_002480485.1 Planctomycetaceae bacterium UBA7805 | reverse complement strand
CCAGCATTGCCTGTGTTGTTCAGCGTGTAGGTTACGCCTACCGTATCGCCCGACAGAATGTAGGAAGAATCTAGCGTCTGGTCGACAGATACGGCGACCACCGCCCCGAAATAGCTACCACTCGCCGTGCCGCCAACCTCGGTGTCGGTTAAAGCGTGCCGGGCAGTTACTGAGGCCGATACATTTTGCATACCTGCCAACGCCTCGGTATTCGAGGTGTAAACCCACACCTCCTCGACATCCAGCACGTTGTCTTCATTCGTATCACCCGAGACGTACGATGCGCCATCCAACGCCACGTCATTCAGGCCAGCATTGCCTGTGTTGTTCAGCACATAACTTGTGGTCAGACTATCCCCTGCGAGAATCGTCGAATTTTCGCCTGTATTCGCATTGTTAACATTCAGTGCGATAGAGGGAGTCACTCCAAAATATCCCGCAGATACCCTCGGGCTCAAAACGGCATCAAATATTGGGTCGATGGCTCCGCAATAAATCTGAGAGGAATTATGGCCATGTCCCACAACTGTCGCTGCGGTGAACTCCCAGATCTCACCTGGATCAAACAGTTGATTATTGTTCAGATCGCCAACATTGTTGTCGTTGACATCGCGATTTGGTGAAAACGTGAAATCGTCACTCGAATCGTCGGGCGTCTGACTATCGCCAAATACCATGGGCTGCATGAACGGGATATTTTGTGTATTGGTTACATGAACCACATGCGTTGCCGTTGTACCCGTCAGCAAATTACCCGAGGAGGATTCTACTCCGCTGAAGTCACGCAGCGATACTTGCATGCCCACGTCGAGCAGCGGCAAGTCATCGTCGACCATTTCGAATGCCGATTCCGCAGTCCGATAATGATCGGCAGTGGCGGTCAAAACTATTGATTGTGCATCATAGGGTAAAGTGTTATCAATCAGACTGATCGGAAATTCAGCCGTTGACGAACCGGCCGGGATTAGCACCGATGCGGGAACTTGAACACGAGAAGCAGCGCTGCACTGCAGCTGAACAAGCAGATCCTCCGATATCGCACCCCCTCGAGTAATGGTGGCACTCAGGCTTCCCGAATTTTCTGCAACTACCTCGGGCACGGCAGCAATCTCCAACCCGTACTCCTCGTAAATTTTCCAAGACTGATTCGCAAGTGGGATACTGACGCGGGAACCGTCGGACCCATTAATGACATCGAATCCATCAATTCCAAAAAGATAATTGGTCTCTACAGTAAATGAAAAATTGTTACCCAGGTCTCCAAACGCTGCGCCATCACTGGCCTGGGCATTCCATGATCGGGTGAACAACGACGAGTCGGATGAAGAGGTTTGCTCAAGCGGTTCATCCGCTAACACAATCGTGGCAGCATCGAGTCCGTAAATATCCAACGAGACGGTACCTCCCTGGGCATCTCGTGGTGAGTCAACAAGAACGACCAAACCGAGTTCTTGGTAGGGGTCCTCGTGAAATAAAAAGGTAATGCGGTTCGAGGCTTCGTAACCGGTGTTCGATGCCGCGCTGTTCTCCGTGTCGTAATCGTAGAACGTAAGCAGGTCATCCCCGCTCACGACGGGCGCAACTGGCTCAGCCATGTCCCCTTGGACAACCATGATCTGCGGGTCATTGATATCGAGTATCGCTGCTCCACCACCATCGTTTGCGGTCAGAAGACGTCGTGGCTCAAGCGGTTCGAGCAACAAGGGCATCCGCGCGAGGCGGCGCGCAGGGGAAGACGGTTGCCTCCGACTGGTCCGGTTTCCGCTTCGCCTCAGATACATCGACTCTCCTATATGGACCCCATTGTATTTTTAAGCCCAAATTCTGCCAAGAATTTGGTCGCGAAATTCCCCCTCTCTAGGGGGTAATTTCAGCAGATACCTCTGCAAATCCGTCATGACCTGTAATGGGAGCGGCACATTTGCAGGCTGCATCCAGACTAGTCCTGTAAAAGTTTTTGGAAATCCTTGCTCCGCAGCAGCGGCACGAATGCCCGATCCGCGCGGATTAGTCGCGTACTAGGAAGTCCACGTTGTTTTGCCTTTTCGAGCAGCTTGATCGCTTGGCTAGCGCGTCGCTCGGCGAGTGCAGAGTCGAACCTCTCCTGCTCGGCAATCTCGGCGCACAGAGCAAAAATCCCAGCTCCGCTGAATAGAACCTGCCAGGCTTCAAGGTTTTTCATCTTTTCCGTCAGTGCAACAGCCGATTTCGCATCGTCGATCGCACCTTGATCGTCCCCGAGCATCGCGCGAGCAAAGCCCCGACCATTGAATGCCTCGGCCCGCTGCCGCGGGGTAAGGCTCTTCTGGTCAAGCAATGCATCAAACTGATTGCGAACCGATTCCATATCGGTCAAACGAGTCCAACCCAAACGCAAGCGGAGCCGCGGATCATCATACCCATACTCCAACGCACGCTGATAACATATTTCCGCCTCGTCATTCTGCTGGCTGACGGAATACAAATCGCCTAGCATTTTAAAAAGGTCTGCGATGCGGTCGCTTCCCAATAGCCCAACCAGAGCGTTCACGGAACTACTGTTGGCAACACCTTGCAGATCATTCATCGCACCGCGACTAGACCCTGTCAATTCGGACACGTTTCCTTGCGTTCGTTTTGCCTGCAATTCTTGCTGCCACAGGTGATAACGAACACGGCCTCGCCCGAACTTCACATCGACTGCACCCGGTGCAATTCGAAGCGCCCGATCAAAGTGCTTTTCCGATCGTCGGAATTTTTCAATCGCCTCCTCTCTTTTTCCTAAGGCTACATCCCGCAAAGCCTGACGTTCAATCAACGTGCCAAGCCATCGCTCGTTCTGCCAAGCCTCCGGCGCTATTCTCTGGGCATGCAGCAAGTCCTGAAGCGCGGCCTCAAGCTCGCCATCCTCCATTCGCACCTTCGCAAGACCGCGCAAGGCTTTGGCGTAACTGGGAAATTCATTTAGTGCCTCCGTGTAGGAAGCAACAGCCAGATCGCGTTCCCTGGCCGCTTGCTGGTTGGCATCGACGCCGCCACGACTGGCAATCATGCGGGCTTTTTCAGCATGGGCTTCACCGATATTTACTTTTGTTTCACGTAGTGGCCTTTTTCCAAACGACTGTTTAAATTCCGCGATTGCCTGATCGAGAAATTTTTCTTTTTTTTGTAACTGCCCCGATGTTGCCCGCGAATCATCAATCTGAGCTGCCTGTTTGAGTCGAGTCAAACCACGCACCTGGAACACATAATAATCATCCGGATCTTTCGACTGTGCTTGCAGGAGTTCATCGAGTGCACCACCCTCGCCCTCAATTTTCCCGAGACTGCCGAGAAGCAAGGCTTTTAAGGCGTAAGGCTGCGACTCCTGTGCGCGGAGACGGATAGCCTGGTCAGAATATTCAATCCCGCGGGGTATCACATCTCGACGGGCAAATCCCAACTGATAGTAGAGGTAAGCGAGTTGAAGATGCACAAAATAGTCATTCGGCTTTTCTTGCAAAGCTGTTTTTAATTTCTCTATGGCAGTGACAATGTCACCTTTTTGACGAGCTATAATGCTTTGCAGCATCCAATCAATTACGGCATTCGGGGAAAGCTCCTGCAACCGCGCCTGCTCTCTCTTTTCAAGCTCCAATTCGCCGAGCGCGCGATAAATATCGACACGCATTCTACAAATTGCCCAGTGGGGTCCGGATAATGCCTCCGCCTCGTCAAGCAAATGGACTGCCGTCCGGCGACTTTCATCTTTTCGATCTGCCGCCGCGCCTAAATCCTCTGCTCGTGCGAGTAATATCAAAGCCTCGGCCATCGTTTCACGGAATTGTTGTATGTCCGCTGGATCGATCCCCTCGGTGGCATTTTCTTTCGTTTGATCAAGCCTAGCCTGCCATCCACTCGAGACAAACAGGTCGCGGATCGCCTGACCCAATGTACGAGCGGCGGCGAAATCAGTTCCGAAAGCGTCGGTGCGGAGATCATCGATCTTGTCGTCGACTGAATTGGAGATTTCTTTGAATTGTTGACGCGTCGTCATGACCGCATCAATTTTTTCGCGTCGATTACGCGTTTCCATATAAAGTGATCGTAATGCAACTCGCTGTTCAGCCGCTCCCTCGGCTTCCCGAAAGAAGCCCTGAGCCTTGGCATACTGACCGTCATCCAATGCAGCCTCTCCCTGAGCGACTTTTTCCTGAACCAATTTGAGAGCTGTTCGATCACGAGTCCCCTCGACCTCGGACCACACGGTCAGGCCGATCATCATGGTGATCAACAGCGCGGAAACAGTGCTGACTGCAACCTTGTGGTGGCGGGCAACCCGCGCTGCCTGTTGCACGAGGGGCTCGCGATAGACTGTCACTGGTTCATCTGCCAAATAGCGCTGGACATCATCTGCAAGATCACCGGCCGAGAGATAGCGATCTTGTGGATCGAGTGCCATCGCCTTCAAACAAATCGCTTCCAAGGCCGGTGGCACGCTACGAGCAACATCACGCGGAGGCTTGAAATCACCCTGACAAACTTGTTCCAACGCGGTCTCACCCTGAAAAGGGAAAAGACCTGTCAGCAATCTGTAGAGCGTTGCACCCAGGCTGTAAATATCGCTGCATGGGCCCACATCTTCATTGGTTCCTGTTGCCTGCTCGGGGCTCATATAAGCAGGAGTACCCACCACAGAACCGGGAAGTGTGGTGCTGGCATTGCGGATCCGCACCGGGCGCACCATTTCATTGTCCGAGCCACTATCAATGTCTTCCTCATCAATCCGTTTTGCCAGTCCCCAATCGACAACTAGTGTCTCGCCGTAAGGACCAAGCATAATATTATCAGGCTTGATGTCACGGTGAATTACACCACGATCGTGGGAGTAGTTTATGACGTGGCAGACGTCCACAAACTGATCGAGTAACTTACGGAATGCGAGCCTTTTTTCTCCGGGATTCATTCCGGCGGATTCTCCGCGATGATACCGTGCGATGGCCTTTGACAGGGTCTCACCCTCAATAAATCGCATCGCGTAATAGAGCTGACCATCCGCGTATTGTCCAAGACCGTAAACCGGCACAATCCCCGGATGCTCCAGGGCCCCTGTAATGCGTGCCTCCTGTGCAAAACGCTCGCGGCTGCTGTGAACGTTTGCATAACGCGGCTTGATCTCCTTTAAAGCGACTTCACGTGGCAACTCTCGATCTACCGCAACGTGAATCTCTCCCAAGCCGCCCTTGTCGTGAAAACGAATTTTTTTGAAACGAAGCGCCTGCGGATCAGAGGAAGGCTGGTAAATTTCGCTCGGACCATCGGAATCGCCAAGTATTACTTCTGAAGGCGTTGCCCAGAGGGAACCCGGTTCGCTCGTCAACTCGGTGAGATGCCCTTCGGCAGACGTATGATCGAGTGTCGCTTGGATACTTTTATCGGTGTCTTCGGCAGGCTTATCCGTGGCACTAGGCGGCAAATCATAAGTTGCTGCAATCGATTTTTTATCGTTTATCAGCCCCTCCAACTCTAACGCTTGGCCTCCCGTGAGCATCCCGCACTGCTGGAGTACATCCTGCAACGATTGACTCTCGTCTTCAGCCCATAGGCTAGCAGCACGGATTAGATCGTCGGGAGAGATCATTTGCCGTTGAACTGCCAGAATGCCGAAAAGCAGATTATGATCCACTTTAACACCACATCATGCTGCACATTGAGAAGCGTCGTGACCAAGGTCGCGACCGACGAGATCGATCACAAAAAATGATCCTAGTAGTATCGCATTCTCTAGAGTTCTCTACCAGACCTTCAAGGTGAAATGGGGAATCCCCCTGATTTCACTGTTCGGTTTCGTAACCGACAGGACCGATCAGGCCATTGGATGGTTGCGATGAGGAATTACTTCCGCTAATTCCGATGGACCAGAACGCCGATTCGTAATCCTGTCTTTCCGTACCTTGCGGGAGAGATTCGGGTGCGAGAGGAACTGGTTGGGGAAAGGGATTTGAATCTATCACCTCGTGTGCGTTGAGTTCAGGCATAAATGAATCATAAGCGGTGTTGGGAATCACGGGCTCTGTCGGCCCTGCACACCGGTAAGGCACCTCCAGATGTCCTCTGCAAAACAGAGATTTTGAGGTTGGCGTTGTGGAGTTCAAACCCGGACCGGTAGGGCAAATCTGATTCGAATCAATCGGTGACACGATTTCGGGCGTCACGGTAATCAATAATTCAATCTCGTTATCCTTGGTCGCAACGTGGCGAAAGGGAATGCCAAGATACGGAATATCCGCGAGGTAAGGAATGCCTCGACGCTCAGCTTCAACACGATTTTGAATCAAACCTGCGAGGGCAAACGTTTGTCCGGCATGCATTTCAACGCCCGTATCCACTTGTCGGACATTGAGACTCGGCACTCGATGCTTACCCAATTTTGTCTTGCTGTGTACATCGATCTCACTGATTCGCGGCCGAACCTCCAGGCGTATGCGATCGTCTGCAAGCACAAGGGGCACAAAATCTATCTCCATACCGTAGGGCTTGAATTCGATCGAATTTGTGCCCAAGGCACCTGCCACAAGCACCGGAAATTCACCACCAACGCGGAAACTCGCGTTCCTTCCGCTGCTCGCAACGAGCGTCGGTTCTGCCAAAATTTTGGCGAGATCATGTTCCCGCAGCGTATTCAAAAAACCGTGTCCGCCAATCCCATCTCCAACAACGCCACAACGTAAGTCGAAACCCAACGCCCGCAATTTGGTTCGTGATACTTCCATGACACGAACATGCAACAAAACCTGCTTGGGATCCTGGAGTTTGATATTCTGCAAGACGCGCGGATAGAAATCCTCGGCGATTGCCACAATTTGCTGGACCTGCTCTTCCACTTGCACATCACCACTGAGCATCACACCGCCTGAATAGGGAGTTACTCTTAGGTTTGCATCTGGAAATTGCGAACTGAGGACAAATTCCAATTCGTCCGTGTTTGGGAGCACAGCCACTTCCAAGGTACGTGCGCGATTATTGGTGTCGAAGACTCGGATATATCCCACTCCGACTTGCCTGCCGAACAATTGCACGGTCCGCGGATCAGGCTGGAAAACCTCCAGCATGTCTTGGCTGAACGCCTCGGCTCGGGAAAGCGGTTCCGCAAAAGAAAGGGTTCGCGTCTGCTTTACGGCGACTTCAATTCGTTTAGTCGGAGAAAGAGTATCCTCTGATAAATCAAATGCTCCGCCCGGGGTAAACTTCAATTCACCGGCAATAACCAGGGACGAAGCATTGATGCAGGCCACGATCCAGAACGCCAGCAGCAGTCGCCCAAAACTTGGTCGAAAGAAATGCGAAAGCTGCAGCAAAGAACGCATGTACCACCCCAGAGAATTTTGACTCTTATGCGATGCGCAATGCCATACCTGGACCAAGCGAATCCTTTTCGTGACATCCCTCGCGATTTTATTCGGCATTTTCGGTCGATAATCTCCAGGCTCGACAGACCGATCCTGCCAACCAGCAAAGCACTGATAAAACGCTAGCACGCTTTGCCACGTCCTCAGCGTTAGTGCGGGTAAACAGGGCCAACTTTTCGTGTTACCTCCGATAACAACGATAGCAGTACCGGCAATTAGATATCCACCGATTAATCGATCAATGCGTCGGTGACAGGACGTGCAAGAAAAAAATGAATGGTACAGAGCAAACAAATCGCGCTCGGCAAGACAAACCAAATCGGCAGGCCGAAGCCAACAGGAATCGTGCCGGCAATTACCGATACGGTGGCCGCCAACAATGCGTAAGGTGCTTGTGTCCAGACATGTGCCATGTGATCGCTGCCACTGGCCCGACTTGAGAGAATGGTCGTATCGGATAGCGGGGAGCAGTGATCACCAAAAATGGAGCCCGCCAGGACACCCCCGATCGTGGCCGAGAAAACAGGAGTATGCAACACCGCCTCTGCGTCACCTCCAAGGATTTTCCAACTCATTGGAATCACCAGGGGAATCAGCAGGCTCATCGTGCCCCAGCTCGTACCCGTGCAATATGCAACGACCGCCGAAATCAGAAAAACCATCGTCGGTAACCATGTGGAGGAAACTGTGCTGCCCAAAATTTCAGCCAGATAAATCGATGTTCCGAGTCGCTCGTCAGAGCCACCCGGGCTAGTAAGGTCAGCGAGAGTCCAGGCTAGCCACAATATTAGAAGGGCGGAAGCCATCATCCTAAAGCCGCTTAATGCCCAGCGAATTATTTCCTGCCAGCTACCAATTTTTGCACTTCGGCTGAGAAATATAGCGGTCGCACAACCCGCAATCGATCCCCAGACCAATGCGCCGTATGCATCACCTGCGCCCATGACCTCCCACCAACTGGAATTTGTGTCTGCGGCTAAAAATCCCGTGACCATCAAGACAATCACCAGGACACCAACCAGCATGGTGATCGGCACGATGGCCAGCTTCAAACGGCGTGGCGCACATCCGTCACCCACAGATTGCACGGCGAGATGCGTTTCAGCACACTCCTGCTTGGCACTGTCCCTTACACGTGATTTCTCATACTGCAATGAAGCGCGTTTTTCAGCCTGCCACATTGGGCCAAAGTCCCTGCCGCTGCAGGCCACAATACCGACCATCAACAGTGCCAGAACAGGGTAAAAACGGTAGACAATCGTCTCCATAAATACGACGAAAGCTAGGCCACCGGAATCATGAAAACCAATTTGCTCAAGTCCTGTGCCGATGAAGTAAATTTCGCCGGCTACCCACGTTGAGAGTATAGAAAGCCCGGCCACGGGCGCGGCAGTGGAATCGACAATGTACGCAAGTTTTTCCCTTGAAATATTCAAACGATCCGTCACCGGTTGAAATGTGGTGCCTACAAGAAGCGTGTTGGCATAGTCGTCAAAAAAAATTACCAGTCCGGCCAACCATGCACTTAATTGGCCTCGACGACGATCGTTAGCAAATGGTTCAAGTAAAAACACCAGTGAGCGCATACCGCCACTCGCATGAATCACACCGACCATTCCTCCGACCATAAGGGTGAAGGCGAAAACCTGTAGATGTTCCAACTTGAAAAAACTCCTTGGCAGATCCTCACCCAGGCAACGTCCGATTGCCACCAGTGGATCACCCGATGAGAGGATCAGGCAAGCCGAAAGAATGCCTGCCAATAATGAAATGATAATCCTGCGTGTAAGCATCGCAAGCGAAACCGCCAACAGGGGCGGAAGGAGACTCCAAACTCCGTAGTGCTCAACCGAAGCCATAGACCACCATCTGGGATCTGCCATCCGGAACGACATGAAACCAACGCGCCTACGATGACAGTAATCGTTCGCGCAACGCATCAGCAACAACCGAGGGCACGAATTGCTCCAGTTCATCTTGACTGGCAAGGGCCGCAATCTGCTTGATTAACGAACTGGAAATATGTGCATATTCCTCTCCCGACATGAGAAAAATAGTTTCAATACCGGGGGCCAATTTTCGATTCGCCAATGACATCGTAAATTCTGCTTCCATATCAGAGAGTGAGCGTACCCCTCGGACCATCACACGCGCATTGCACCGTTTGACAAAGTCAACGGCCAGACCGTCAAAGGCCAAGATTTCAACATTGTTCAATTCGGCTGTTGACTGCTGCACGAGCGCGATTCTATCTTCCACGGAAAACAGAGCTTCCTTCTCCACATTCAAGCCGATGCCGATGATCAATCGGTCGACCAGACGACTACAACGCTGAATCACATTGAGGTGACCGAGTGTAATCGGGTCAAATGAACCGGTATATACAGCGGCATGTAGGTCAACTTGAGACATGTTACGGATAATTTATAGACAAACCGGGAACTCAACAACCGCCATGCATGCGCGACATCTTTCAAAAAATCGTCGCGTTGTGCCGAAAAAGCAAAATCGTGTAAAAACCGATATGGCTCCGTTGCCGTACGCCGAGGAAATCGAAATAAAAATATTTATGGATGCGGTGCATAGTGGAAAAAGAGTTTTGAGTTGGACTATACTCGAATTCTCGAATTTCTACATGCAAGCTGATTCTCTCATTAAACCCTATATTCAGACCGATGAAACCGCTTTGTTTTTCTGGAATGATTTTTGGCATCCTCGTCGTCCTCCTTTTCGGTTTGGATCTTGCCATTCAATTACCCTTCGGCAGGCCGAGTTGGATTTTGGATACGGGTTTCATCATCACCGGAGGCATTTTGATCTACACCGGTTGGGCTACTCAAAAAGAACAGCGGTAATTGCGTCCCGGACAATTCCACATTATTTTTAAGGTGCGTTCGAGAAATGCGATTGTTAAACAGCGTCCACCGACGTCGTGCCAAGTTGGAAGACATTCACAGGGCCGCTACAATTTAAAGAGGCACCAAGTCGGAGTGCCGTGCCATATGATTGATTCATGAAAGGTCTCCTATGTTGAAACGAATCTATCCGGCGTTGAAAATTTGCGTAGGCATCGTTTTCGGATCGATTTGCACGTTGTTTATCGTCGAATCGTTTAGGAGCGAATCTGTGAAGATCGGCATTCCCTTGGGCGTGCACGCTGCAACATCTGCGGGCAATGACTCCTTCAGTGTGGCCACGGGACAAATTGATGAGAATGTGGAGGGGCTGTTTCTGCTTGATGGGGTGACAGGCGATCTGACATGCAACGTAATCAGTATTTTTAACGGAAAATTTTTCGCCCGCATGCACCGCAATGTGCTGAACGATCTGGACCTTGATGACGATAAAAATATCCGCCTGTTGCTGGTTACTGGAATGTGGAATTTTCGGAGTCAAAGTGGACAGATGCGACCGTCGGACTCACTCATTTACGTCGTGGATTCATCGAGTGGAAATTATGCGGCATATGCCGTCCCATGGAATAAACTTGTGTCGAATAAGGGACGCCAAGGATCGCATATCGGAGAGATTAAACTGCTCGATAAGGGCACGTCGCGTGATTCCGTTGCGAACTAAAAATTGTGAGAGAAGTCAGTGACCTAGCGAAACTGCAGCTATGCGCTCAATCGGTTTTAAAGCAAATCACCGGTGGCAGAACTGCTTACTTTTTCAGTGGGTACTGACGCATCGCCGTTACAAGTCCCTCCATGGTGAAGACATCCGCTTCCACCGCTGGTTCAAATCCTGATTCCCGTAACGCTGCCGAAGTAATCGGGCTGATACTCGCCAGGCGAACATGGCCTAATGCAGAGCCGAAAAGTGAAACGAGCGATCGGGCAATTGCGGAACTTGTCACAGTAATCCAGTCAATCTGCTGATTAGCCATCGCATCAGCGATTTCCGGATCCACCTCTCTCACATCGGTGCTCTCATAGACCACGACCTGATCTACTGTCGCTCCCGCTCGGATCAAACTTTCTGCCAATACCTCTCGGCCTCGACTCGCTCGCACGAGCAAAAACTGATTTCCAGATTCCACTTCGAGGGCCGCTGCAAGTTCTTCGGCACAAAAGGCGGTCGGCTGACAATCCACCTTCAAGCGATAGCTCTCCACTGCAGCTGCCGTTTGTGGACCGATAGCCGCCAGTCGTACATCCCCCAATCGCCTCAGATCCTCAAAGTTCTTCGAGAACCTCTCGAAGAAAAAATGAACGCCATTGACACTTGAAAAGACAAGCCAATCGTATGCCTGAATCCTTCCAAGTGCGGCATCTACATCCGACCAATCGATTGGTTGCTTTATTTGAATGGCGGGTTGTAAAAGACACCCAGCACCGAGTTCCGTAAGCATCCTCGCCAGGGGCAGTGCCTGATTGCGAGGCCGCGTTATTAAAATTGTTTGACCCAACAGGGGCTTTCTCGCGAACCAGGACCTTGGGAAATCCTTTCGGACAGCCTCCGCAGCGTAGCCCACAAGAATGACTGCGGGTGGACGTAACTTTCGATTCGTTAATTCGGCTGCAACATCTTTGAGTGCGCAATAAAACACTTGCTGGTCACTCATAGAGCACTTGCGTACTATGGCCGTCGGAGTTTCCGCATCGCGACCAGCCTCAATTAATTTTTTTGTCCACGATGGCGCGGTGGTGACACCCATATAAAAAATAAGCGTCCCAGGAAAATTTGCCAGCGCTGGGAAATCTAGTTTCGATGCCCCCTCACCATCTTGTTCATGACCTGTAACCATTGCCACGGCCGAAGCATGTTTCCGATGTGTCATATACACACCCGCGTATCCCGGTGCAGCCAGAGCAGCGGAAATGCCTGGGACCACCTCCCAGTGAATGCCCGCCGCCTCGAGTGGCTCTACCTCTTCAGCGAGTCGACCGAAGACCCCCGGATCACCGCCCTTTAAGCGGATGATTTGTTTTCCTTGCGTCGCAAAGTCAATCATTTTTTGGTTAATTTCGGTCTGATTCCAAATCCTTCCGCTGCCATGTCTACCCAGACATATTTTTTCTGCTTCCTCTGAAACCGGTTCCAGAATCAATGGATTCACAAGAAAATCATAAAGCACGACATCGGCTCGCGCGAGCAGTTCGTAACCGCGCACCGTAATCAAACTCGGATCTCCCGGCCCGGCACCTACGAGGTAAACACAGCCGTCGATAGCATTGGACGCCTGGTGCTCAAAACCGAAGCCCGCGGTCTTGCGCGTTGGATCATACTGACTCATGTTCTTGATTATACGTCCTGAGCATCCCTTTACGGAGTACCGTACGGGGAACAGATAACGCAGAAGCCAATCAAGATCTACGACATGCGCCCGTTCTGCAAACGGCGCGAAGGTTTGCTGCACATTGCCTCGATCCGTATTCCTGTTAAAATTGGGCTTGGCGACCGGAAATCAGTGCCGATCGCAACATTTGCGGCGTTGATCTTTCGGGGCGTCCTCATCCGTTAATTCTCCACTCTTCAGTCAGAATTCGATGGCAAAACAGAAAGACGCCAAGCCAAACGAGAAGGAACCGGATTCGCAGCAGGAGCAAAAAACCGACGGTCCGGTACTCCAGCCGATCTCTACTAAAAAAAGGAGTCAACTGCAAAAGTGCTTTGAGCACGGCAGTAAACTCTCGGCCAAGGGAGAATTTGACTACGCAGATGCGATGTTCCGGCAATGCGTTTCCGGCGATCCGGCGAATCTAATCTACACTCAGAATCTGCTCACTAATTTAAAAAAGAAGTACAATAACAACAAAAAAGGTGCCCGAATGGCGGGCATTCGTACGGCAGGCCCGAAGGCGCGCATGAAGAAAGCGCAGGTCAAAAAGAATTGGGTTGAGCTCATCAAGGCTGGATTAGAATGTTTGCACTTCAATCCTTGGGACGCCGCCGTGTTGGGCGAAATAGCAAAGGCGTGCGAGGCACTTGAGATTCCCGAATCGCAGATTGAATACGTGAAGATTGCGCTCGAGGGTGATCTTAAAAACATCAGCTTGAATCGCTCGGCAGCGAATGCCTTTGCAAAAATTGCACGGTTCGATGAAGCCATAGCCTGCCTGGAAAGAATTGCCGCACAACAGCCGAACGATCAAGAACTGGCGCGCGAAATCAGTCAAATGACTGTCAATAAAACCATCCATCGAGGTGGTTACGATCATGCGGAAACATCACTCGACGTCAGTGTTGAAAAGCAGGCGCAAGAAAAACTTACCGGGGGTGCCTTAGAATTATCTGAGGAGCAACAATTGCGACGTGAAATCCGTCGGCATCCGGAAGAGGTAACCAACTATATCAACCTCTCGAATTATTTCTTCAAACTCGAAGATTTTGAAGCTGCGGAACAGATAATGGCGGAGGGCGTGGATGCCACCGGTGCTGTGCGGGCCACAGAAGAACTCGAAGACATACAACTGCACCGCACTCGGCTAGAATTACTTCGAGCAAAAAAACGTGCTCAAGAAAGTCAAAAAACGGAACATGCGGATCTCTACAAACGCATGAAAGAAGAGCTCAACAAAAGAGAACTAGCCATTTTTGCATCGCGCTCAGAACGTTATCCGGGAGATTTAAAAATTAAATACGACCTGGGTCTACGGCTCAAACGGGCTGGAAACTTTGAACAAGCAATTAAAGAATTCCAGCAGGCTCGCAATGATATGGATAGAGCGGCTGTTGCCAGCCTAGAGACCGGTGAATGCTTTCAGCAAATTCGGCAAACCCGTCTAGCGCTAGACGCCTACGAAATGGCGATTGATAATTGCACCTCCGCTACGGATGAGGAAACAAAAAAACTTGCCTTATATCGGGCCGGGTGGCTTCAAATGAAACTACGTAACAATGGGCAGGCGCAAAAGTTTTTCTCGCAGCTGGCGAGCATCGACTTTGGTTTCCGCGATGTATCATCCCTGCTGGACGAGGTTTCCAGAAAATTGGGTTCCGACGCCCCCGAGTCCTAGGCTGCAATCTATTGATAAATAGTTTTTGAGGCTGATTTTTCGTGCACAGGTCTCGGACATGTTTATGTCCGGGCGGGGGTGGACAGTCGCATTGCAAAAGGTAATGATGGGGGGCTCTAATGGCTGGCTCGCAGCATCCGGTCGCACATTCGGATTCGTTTACTTTTTCATGAACCCTCAAATCAAATCGTTATGCCAAACACTAACAGTGCTAAAAAACGTCTCCGACAAAACAAAAAAAGACGATTGCACAACAAGGCAATTAAGAGTTCTTTAAAAACACAGCTACGCAAGGTACACGAAGCGGTCGCCGGGGATGATGCGGATGCACGCGATGGGGCATTTCAGGCCGCGGTAAGTAGCCTTGATCGGGCGGCTGCGAAAAAAATTATCCACCGCAATGCGGCTGCGCGACTCAAGTCGCGACTCTCTGCTAAGGTTAAAGCTGCTAAAGCTTAACCCGCTATGGCGTCGGTACTCACGGTGTTGGTGTCAGTTCGCCTCGGGGCTACCGTTGATATCTTCGCGATTCAGGTGACGTCTCAGGAAGGTCGCACGGGCGACGTTCCGGTCGGCTGTGTCCAACTCGGTGCCACTAATTTTTTGTAAGTGTGCCGGTTGGGTCTGAATAAACAATTCGTTGACTTGGCCCATTCCCAACTCCGGCAGCAGTCCGAGTTCCACACCCATTCGAATACTTGATAAGAGATGCATCGTCTCTTCACTGCTAATAGTCTGCGCTGTCGAAAGAATACCAAACGCCCGACTGACTTTATCATGCAGATTTTCATGGCTTTCTTTTTGTAAAAATTCTCGGGCCCTTCGTTCGTAATCAATCAGCACGGGGACAACATCCCCTACTTGGGTCACCAACTCTTCTTCTGATTTGCCCAGGGTGATCTGATTACTGATTTGGTAGAAATCTCCCATCGCCTGGGAACCCTCACCATAGAGGCCACGCACGGCAAGACTAATTTTGTGCAAGCTGCGGAACACCTTTTCAATCTGACGGGTAATCACCAGGGCTGGAAGGTGCAACATGACGCTGACCCGCATACCTGTTCCTACGTTTGTGGGACATGCGGTGAGATATCCTAAACGCGAATGAAACGCATAAGCGGTCCGCTGCTCCAGTCGATCATCTATTTCATTGATCCGCTCCCAGGCAGCCACCAAGTCAAATCCGCTGTGCATGACCTGGATCCTCAAGTGATCTTCTTCATTGATCATTAGACTTGTTCGCTCACCTGCATCAATCGCTACACCGCGTGCACCTTCACTTTCGGCATGTTCGCGACTGATAAGTTGTCGCTCAACAAGAAACTGGCGGTCGATGTCATCCAGTTCATTGACATCAAGGTAATCGAGTAGATCTTGCTTGCTGACATCTGTCACTGTGTTGCGAAGTGTCTTTTCAATTTCCTCCCGATCCAATTCAGTTGCTTTACTGATAAAAGGATAGTCGGTGAGATTGCGAGCAAGACGTATGCGACTACTCACCACAATATCAGACTCCGGACCCTCGCCTTTTAGCCACTCTCCGCTTTTCTCCGCCATGTTATCCAGGTTCACCCGACTCATTCTCCGCTTACTTCATCTTCAATTTGGCGTAGTTGGTCCCTTAATTCCGATGCCTTCTCATACTGCTCACTCGATACGGCTTCCTTCATCTCCCGACGAATCCGAATCATTTCCATTTGTCGCTCGCTCGCGGTTGCCGATCTTTGTGGACATTTGCCGACATGCTCAGTTTCGCCATGAATATTCAAAAGCAGTTGATCTAATTCTCCGGCAAAGCAGGTATAATCATGCGGACAGCCGAAGCGACCCTGATTGCGGAACTCGTAAAACGTGATTCCACAGACCGGACAGGCCCTTTGATCTAGCCGTGCCAGATCTTCAGCCGTTTGTCCCACCGTCATCTTATGTGCCAGCACACTCGCTAAACCCGGTGCGGCCGCTTGCTCCTGATCATTTGTTTGCAGATACTCCCGCGCATGCTCTTCGCACAGGTGCAACTCTTGTGGCTTACCGGCGGCCAATTCTGTAATGTGAAAAGTCGCGGTCTTTTCACAATTCTGACACTGCATGATCGATCCTGGAGAATCTGAAAATGCCTCAAGCTTATACGGATCGTAATCGAGCGACGCCAAAACTTGAGACTGGGAAAAGTGGACGAAAACCGGCGGGAAACTGCCACGGCGATTCTAGCAGCAGGGGCCTAGGTGTCAATATCGAGCGATTCGATAAGCGGTTTATCGATCGCAGCATGTGAATTCAAATGCTCGACGGATTTTGCGTGGCGGGTTGGTATTTTACAAGCGGAAGAAAGACCTTTAGGATGGGATCAAAAGGGAAATGTCAAGGCTGTGGGTGTGTGGATCCGAAACACAAACCGATTCCGAGTTGAATTATTTTTACAGTTTGTTTGAAAGCGTTCGATCACTGAATCCATCTCAGTACACAGAAAAAATCAAGGTAAAAAGCGAATCAGATGTGAGTACGCACCTTCCAGAATTTGATGTTTTTTCGCGGGCTGCTGTGGACGTCGAGTTAGTTCCTGTTTATCGACGCCTGGTAAGCGATTCGCTAACGCCGGTAAGTGCTTTTCGAAAAATTGACCGGGGCAGTTGCTCATGTCTGTTTGAGAGTGTCATCGGTGGTGAACGTGTAGGTCGCTACAGTTTTCTCGCGACAGATCCTTACATGACTCTGGAAGCGTTTCAGGATCGAGTCACTGTCAATTCGGCGACAGGAAGCGAGACGTTTGTTGCGGAGGATCCGCTTGCAGAATTAGAAAAGAGGGTCAGTGCAGTGCGGGCCGCCTCCTTTGCAGATTTACCTCCATTTTCAAGTGGAGCCGTTGGCTATGCAGGATACGATGTTGTTCGATACACGGAAAATTTACCTGGGGCCCCTGAAGATGATCGGGAGTTGCCCGATCTCTCTTTCGCTTTTTACGATCAAATGGTCGTTTTTGATCACATCACAAAGACAATAATCGTTGTTGCGATGGCGCACTTGGATTGCGGTACTATTCAAGAAGCTTATCGCGACGCATGCGACCGAATTGATGCACTTGTTGCCCGACTCTCAACCGCTGGATCACCGCTCGAAATTGAAGATATTTCGACCGCACAGGACTACGAAATCGATTATGTTTCCAACTTCTTGAAACATGATTTCGAACTTGCAGTCGAAAAGTGTGTGAATTACATTCGCGCGGGTGATATTTTTCAGGTTGTACTCAGCCAGCGACTGGAGATGCCGATTGCCTCGCACCCGTTTGAAATCTATCGAACGCTGCGAGTCGTAAACCCGAGTCCATTCATGTTTTATCTGAAGTCTCCCGATGCAATTCTCGTCGGCAGCAGTCCGGAGGTCATGGTCCGAGTAGAAGATGGGCTGGTGACTGTCCGCCCACTGGCGGGTACACGCCAGCGCGGAGCGACAGAGGCTGAGGACCATGCGTTAGCGGATGAGCTGCTTGCGGATCCTAAAGAACGTGCTGAGCACGTGATGCTCGTTGATTTAGGACGGAATGATATTGGCAGAGTCGCCCGTTTTCGATCGGTCGCACTCAGCGACACGATGACCATCGAGCGTTATAGTCACGTGATGCATATTACCTCCAATGTAACGGGGCAACTCGAAGCGGGTAAAAATGCTTTTGATGCATTGCGGGCCTGCTTACCGGCCGGAACGGTCTCGGGCGCTCCCAAAGTCCGGGCCATGGAAATCATTGATGAGCTGGAGCCGCATCGCAGAGGACCCTATGCGGGTGCCATAGGATACGCCGATTTCAATGGAAACATGGACACGTGTATTGCTTTGAGGACGCTTGTTATCAAGAAAAATCGGGCCTATGTTCAAGCAGGTGCGGGAATTGTCGCAGACAGCATTCCTGAGAATGAGTACCAGGAAACACTTAACAAAGCTCGCGGACTACTTAAAGCAATTGCGATTACCGAGCAGCGGCACGCCGCACCGAAATTGAGCTGAGATTTATTTAGTCCCAATCTGCAAAAACTTCTTCTGCGGCTGAGATAGTCGCTTCGATATCCTCCGTGGTGTGTGCATGAGAGATAAACATGGCCTCGTATTGACTGCAAGGCAAATAGATACCTCGTTGAAGCATCCCATGAAAATATCGGGCAAACTGGTGTGTGTTGCACTGCTCCGCCTTGGCCCAATTGGTCACCGGTTCGGGAGAAAAAAATAGGGTCATCATACTTCCAACTCGAGCAACAGAATGAGGTATTTTTCCTGCTGCCCGATCAAGACCGTCCTGCAGCTGCGACCCCAGCATCTCAAGCCGCTCATAGACTGCCGGATTCGCTAAATCCCCTAGAATGGCATTGCCGGCTGCCGTCGCCAGCGGATTGCCACTGAGGGTTCCGGCCTGAAACACATCTCCTGCCGGAAGGATGTGGTCCATAATTTCCGCACGCCCCCCGTAGGCTGCCGCAGGCAACCCTCCCCCAACAATTTTGCCGAGTGTGGTCAAATCGGGAGTGATACCCTGCAGTGACTGGGCTCCTCCGAACGCGACGCGAAAACCGGTCATCACCTCATCGTAAATCAGTACTGTCCCGGCCTTGGTGGTCTCTTCGCGTAGGACCTGAAGAAACTCATTCTCTGGAATCACACATCCCATATTCCCGACCACAGGCTCGAGAATAACAGCGGAAATCTCCGGACCTTGGCGGGAAAAGATGCTGCGGATCTCCGCCGGATCATTGTAAGGGAGGATAATCGTATCGCCCGTCGCCCCCCGAGTCACACCAGGGGAGTTCGGCACAGATAGGGTCGCGGCACTGCTCCCAGCAGCAACAAGCAGGCTATCGGCATGCCCGTGATAATTGCCAGCAAACTTGATAATCTTATCGCGGCCTGTGTAACCCCGCGCGAGTCGAATCGCGCTCATTGTCGCCTCGGTACCGGAGTTCACGAATCGTACTTTCTCAATCGAAGGCACCGCCGCAATAATCCGTTTTGCGATTTCAGTCTCTGCTTCAGTGGGTGCTCCAAAACTGGTGCCCTTCACCGCTGCCTCTTGCACAGCTTTTAAAACCTTGGGATGAGCGTGCCCCAGAATCATCGGGCCCCAAGAGCCTATGTAATCGATGTAGCGATTGCCATCTAAATCAAAAATGTACGCTCCTTCGGCATGATCGACGAAGACCGGTGTACCACCGACGGCGCCGAACGCCCGCGCAGGGCTGTTCACGCCGCCCGGAATGACATCTGTGGCCCGGGCGAAGGCATCGCTACTTTTCTGATAAGATCGAACCACCGTTGCTAGCTCCTGATTATGACCAACCTAATGCATTGCCTGACTGATTGATTTGACGCAGTAGGAGGGGACGGCATCTTGAGTCTCACCTCAAATCACCTTAACATTCTAGTCTGTTAAGTTCGAGTCCAGGGAATTGTAGCCAGAAGATTGTGCGTGTAGTGACACGCCGTTGGTCAACGTTTCCATTAATGGTTAACACGCTATAACAAGCGGATCATTCGGCATGGCCAAGTCTACCTATAAAGATGCGGGTGTTGACTTAGAGCTATACCGTGAGTCAATGGCTCGGTTACCCCGATTGCTTCACCGGACCTATACCCCGCGCGTACTGAGTGCAGATGGCGGGTTTGCGGGACTCTTTCAGCTTGACTTTTCAAATAAATTATTTGCCCGCAATTACAAAGAACCCGTTCTAGTGGCGTGTACCGACGGTGTGGGAACCAAACTCAAGGTCGCGCAAGCGATGGATGAGCACTGCACGGTCGGTATTGATCTGGTCGCGATGAGCGTGAACGACGCGATTTGTTGTGGGGCGGAGCCGCTTTTTTTTCTCGACTACATTGCGATGTCACACGACGATCCCGTCCGATTGGAACAACTGGTGGAAGGGATCTCTGCTGGTTGTCTGCAAGCAGATTGTTCACTGCTGGGGGGAGAAACGGCCATTATGCCCGACTTATATGCTCCGGGCGATTATGATCTTGCTGGGTTTTGTATTGGCGTGGCCGAAAAAAATGCGATTCTTGATGGATCCAGCATCAGTGTCGGTGACCATGTGTTGGGGCTTGCTTCTTCAGGTTTGCACTCCAACGGTTATAGTCTCGCGCGGAAAGTCGTCTTCGAGAAAGCAGGACTTGAAAAAGATTCGTACGTCGATGCGATCGATCAGACTGCTGGTGAGGCCCTATTGCAGCCAACGCGTATTTACGTGCGTGCGGTCCGCTCGATCCTTTCGCATTATCGGGTGAAGCACGTGGTCCACGGAATCGCACATATCACCGGCGGGGGTCTGTTTGAAAACTTGGAACGGGTACTCCCGGCAGGTAGGCACGCAAAGATCACGCCTGCAAGTTGGCCAGTTCCGCCGATTTTCCCCTGGATTCAGACATTGGGTGAAATTGACGACGCAGAAATGGAGAAGGTTTTCAATATGGGGCTCGGTTTGGTCCTGGTTGTCAGCCCATTTTATGCCGAAAGCATTCGTCAACAGCTAAGGGATCATAAGGTGGAGAGCTGGTTGATTGGCGAAATCGTTGATCAACCGCGTGGTGTGTCTTGGAAAGACTAGTAGAGCCACGACACTTCGGCGGTTCAACTTTTCTGCTGTGATGACAAATTGGAGCATCAAAATAATGGAACCGGTCGTGGCACAAAAGAATCGTGGGGTGATTATCGCCTACATCAACGAAGCCAAACTCCTCGATGAACGCATGATAGGTGATGTCGGCAACGGAATGCTGGCTGCCATGGAACGAGCAGAAAATAATATGCTGCTCATCAATTTTCAATCGGTCCGATTTATGAGTTCTTCCATGATCGGAAAGATTGTAACGCTCTATAAAAAATGCAAGGCCAACAAAATCAACCTTAAGCTTTCAAATATCTCGGCGGAAATAATGGAAGTCTTCCAGTTAATGAACCTGCAAAAACTCCTAAATATTTATCCTGACGAATCGGACGCGATGCTCGCATTTGAAAAGGATGGCTGGCTAAAATGAATGTTTAATGCACTAATCACAATTTGGCTGACAGGATGAAAGATCCGATTACTCCAGCTTCGGGGGGTTCAACAAAAACTACATCGGCCATGCTTTCCGGTGCTGCAGCTACACCATTGCAATGGAGTGTCTCCTTTCCTTCCTTGCGGGGCAGTCAGAGTACCCAAGTCGGGCTCTGGTTCCGACTAATTGGCCTTTTTTTTGTCGTAATCGGTATGGTGATTTTGATCACTGGCAAAGGGTATTTGGCGACTGTAGTTGGTTTTTTTTTCACCGCAATCATCCTACATCCCTATGTACCTGCTACGTATCGCGTCGATACCGAAGGAATTGAGCGAAGGTTATTCGGACGACGCCAATTTAAGCCGTGGTCCGATTTTGAATCTGCACGAACTAACGATTTGGTACTCTGGCTCTATCCGAAGCAAAACCTTCTGAGCGGACGCTCTCGAAGGGTACTTTGCATTCCACTCAGCAAACAGGGCAACACATCCTGCAAAGAACTTCAGCGAACCATGCCGCTCCGGGTTCGGCATACAGTCGCTGATCAGCCTTACTAAAAATAAACATTGCTGTAACGGCCAAAGAATACGCTCTGATGCCTCAAATTATTATTCTCTCTCAGATCAAGGTCACCGATTTTTTAACCTCGGGTCGAGTGCATCTCTTAATGCGTCGCCCAGGCGATTCAAAGCGAGTAGCGTAAGTCCCAAAGCTAAACCCGGATAAACTACTAACCACCACAAGTTTTGTAGCGGCGTGATAACTCGAACCCCTTCTGCAGCGAGGATGCCCCAGGATACTCGCGGTGGGTCAACGCCCAGTCCAAGGAACGACAAAAAGGCCTCAAACAACATCACACTGGGAATCGTCAGGGTGAGATACACAATCACTACACTTAATAAATTGGGAATTAGGTGTCGAAAAATAATTCTGCCAGTGCCGGCGCCGACAGCTTGAGCCGCTGTAATAAACTGCTCATTACGCAAAACACACACTTGACCACGCACCACTCGAGACATGGTCAACCAGTAAATCGCACCGATTACAAAATAAAAAATAACCGTTTTATCTATGCCCCATGCCAACAGTTGCCGCTTGATATGATCTTCATCAAGGATGGAAATTATAAAAATGACGATAAAAATAAAAGGGATACAATAGAGAATGTCGACGAGTCGCATCATGAAATTATCGATGCGGCCACCAAAATATCCCGCGGTTGCACCATATGTAACACCAATTACAAGTGATACTGCTGTAGCGACAACACCGACTAGCAATGATACACGTGATCCCCACAGCACCCTTGAAAGAAGATCGCGTCCGAAATCATCGGTGCCACAGATACTCGGCACACACCAGTCCCCGAAAAGTCTCAATCGGACGTAAATCAATGTCCGATCCCAGGCGTTGGGATTTGCCCAGACTTGATTCAAGAGTTTCCTCCTTCCCTCACGCTCTACAGCGATTTTTTCCCGAATTGATTCCAATTCATCGTTTGATGTCGATTTACCATGTTTAATTGCCCATTCTTGCTCAAGAGTTTGAATCTCTTGATTCCGTTTATCGAGTTCCTCCGAAAGCGGAACCTCTGCTGCTTGGTCGCTCGATACGACTCGGAGTGTGACCGGATCGAGATTGGGTGGCAGAAAAGCCCGCTGTTCGGGATATTGAATCTGCGGGCTTTGCAGGGGAAACAGCGGCACCAAGAAGGAACTTATCGCCAGCAGAACCAAAAAGGCCAAAGAGGCCATCGCACTGCGATTCTTTTTAAGCCGACGCCATGCGTCACGTTCCAGTGAGACACCAACCAAAGGTGATGTAAGCGATTGTTTCTGATTCGGCGTCATGCTTACTCCGAATAAAGCGTCATTGCAACTGGATCCGAGGGTCCATTATGGCGTAAGAAATATCGACAATCACGTTCATGATGTAGAGGACCATCGTATAGATCAGCACTACCCCCATTGCCAACGGATAGTCGCGTTGCAATGCTGCCTCCACAAAGTAACTCCCCATCCCGCTTAAATGAAAAACTTTTTCAATGACCAACGAACCGGTGAGAATGCCGGCGGCCGCGGGACCTAAGAAAGATATCACTGGCAACAGAGCGGCTTTGAGCGCATGCGTTATTACCACACGTGAACCAGATAACCCCTTAGCATGCGCCGTGCGGATATAATCCTGGTGCAACACCTCCAGCATGCCGGTTCGTGTCAAGCGAGCAATGTAGGCCGCATATGGCGCACCGAGGCAAAAAGCGGGTAGCACTAGATTAGAAACGCCTCCCCATCCGGCAGCGGGAAACAGCGGTATCATGAACACAAACAAAATTATGCAAACACCAGCCATCCAGAAATTCGGGACGGCCATCCCTGTAGTTGCCAGTAGCATCACACTCGCATCAAGCCATGTTTGTCGCCTCAAAGCAGAGATGATGCCCGCCATCACACCGACGATTAGACCAAATGCCAGGGCTAGAATTCCCAGGGATGCAGAAACGGGAAGTCCCTGGGCAATGATCTGATTGACACTGTAATCTCGAATTCTATAACTCGGCCCCAGATCAGGTAATCCTAAACGGAACTTGCCTGCCTCTGTGAGCACGCCAGCAGCCATGCCGAGATGATATCCATATTGCTCAATCAGCGGCTCATTTACACGATAACGATTCTCGATCGCCTGCTTAACATCTGGCTCGAGTTTACGCTCACCGTCAAAGGGGCCTCCGGGCACTGCCCGCATCAGAAAAAACGAAACGGTGAACACCACCCAGAGTGTCAGCAAAAGCCAGATAAATCGGCGCACTAAAAATGCAATCATGTGCCATCCTCTCTAAGGGGTTTTTCGCTGGATTCTGATTTATCAATCGAAATTTCATTCAATGGGTGGAGATCCTGGCTGTTGCTAAAGAAACCTCGAACATAAGGCTTTACTAAATTGGTGCTGACATAAAAGTAAATAGGAATTACCGGCATTTCACCCATAATTATCTCTTCCGCTCGATGCAAAATCTGCATTCTTCTCTCAGGATTGCTCTCGCCCGCTGCTCGATCGATGAGCTGATCAAACATTCGATTTCCCCAACCAGTTTCATTCTGAACCCCACCGGTAACAAACAGGTCAAGAAATGTATTTGGGTCAGGATAGTCGCCGATCCATCCCGCGCGCGCGACATCGTATTCCATCTTTCTAGTCGTCGATAAATAGGTCTGCCACTCCAAATTACGCAGGCGAACATCAACACCCAACCGCTGCCAATCCTGCTGGATTGCTTCCGCAATTTTCCGATGGCTGTCTGAGGTGTTGAAAAGAATTTCTATACTCCTGAGTCCGTGTCCATCGGGATAACCGGCCTCGGCGAGCAAACGACGCGCGGCTTCCAGGTTATAGTCCGGCGCGTGGGAAGCAGCATAATGCGGCAGCACCGGAGGCACGAGGCTGTACGCCGGTTGCTGACCGGCCCTTAGAATCGCATTGCAGATTCGTTCCCGATCGATTGCACGGCTTAGTGCCATGCGGACCAGAGGATTATCAAACGGCGCGCGTGTTACATTCAAACGATAAAAATAGATAGAGAGCGACGACATGGCATGATAATCGGGTCGACCCTGCAATTGCGGAATCACTTCGCTCGGGGGTGATCGCATCCAATCGATGTCCCCGGCCAGATACATATTGAGACCCGTGGTACTCGACTCAACCGCCAAAGCATCCACAGTCTGTAAAGCAACCGACGACGCATCCCAATACAGTCGATTTTTCTTTAAACGAATACGATCTCGTAATCTTCGAAAATCAATTTGAAAGGGTCCATTCACCACAATATTTTTTGGGCGAATCCAATTCGGATAACCATGCTCTTCAATGCATGAGCGGTTCACGGGTACTGTGACGTAGAATTGCATTAGGTAGAGAAAATATGGCGTGGGACTTTGGAGTTCGACTTCCAAACGGTACGGATCGATGACACGTATCCCCACCTGATCAAAATTCAGCAGCAGATGGAGACACTTTTCGACATGACCGCCAGGAGGAGGCTGCTGGCTGAATTTACGTTTTGCTCCGTCAACGTTTACCGTATAAATCCAACCCTTTTTTGAATCCGTTAGTTCGTCGTTCCCCGCCGCTGGCTCATCTTGTGGCCGCTCAATTTCAAGCAGCGTTCCGTACAGCATTTGTCCCCGTGGATACATCTGCCGGGATTTTTTCCGCGTTGGTAGCTCGATCTCGACCTGGTCGCCCGGATCCACCGATCCAGAGTTGTATTTTGCGGCGTTGACTACGTAGGCTGACAATACGAAGTGATATTGGGAGCCAGTTTCGGGATGCAATAGTCGCTGCCAGGACCAACGAAAATCCTCAGCCGTTACCGGCGTGCCATCAGTCCAGATCGCATCGCGACGTAGTGGAAAGTTGTAAGTCTTTCCATCTGCGGAGAGAATTTCATCTGTATTTGCCGTCAGAGCCATCGCAGGTAGCGGCTCCAGCGTCCGGGGATCAGGGCGATAAAGTCCCTCAAAAAGCGCGCGAACAATTCGGCCCTCTGGCGAACCTGTGACCTGGGCCGGATCCAGACTTTTGGGTTCCGTGCCATTATTGAAGGTAAACTCGGCCGGGGGCAATGTGCCGAGCGAGGTGGCCCAGAAAATCGCGCTCGTGAGAGCGAGAAACGCTGCTACAGGAAACAGCTTTCGGATTAATTTAGGCATCGGGAGTTCCGGCCAATATTAGCAACCGATCGGGGACTTCCTACCTTCCGGTAGCATAGCCGGTGAATACTGCTGGAAAGAAATCTCATCGTAGAAATACATGCCCATGACAACAACCTCCCCCGAATGGAAGCGATAGCACCTGGTCAGGCTATGCTTTCGCCATTCTCTGTCAAGGCCTTTGGGGCCGGCCGACTGTAAAAAATATTTTCTTGCAAAAAAAAATTTTCTTGTTATTCAAATCATTTCCTTCCAACCCGATGACAGTTACAATGTCGCCCAGTGGGAGTCGCTCGAAAGCACTCCTCGGTGTGCTGGAGTATTGATTTCGGTTCAGACCTGTTGCAGTCCATAACTGCCCCCGTGACTTGACTGGCAATCATCATTACAACAGACCGCTGGAGATTGGCATCTAGCTTCTTCCACAAGGGATACCAATGCATTCGCAGACCAAGAAAATCATCTCGGTACGGAAAGGAATTTGATTGTGACTGCAACAGCCACGAAAACAGATGGAACGAAAATTTTACCCACCGATAACTCTATTCAAGAAAACGGAATCAACACATCGGGTTCAAACCTTGGTGTCAGCTCGTCTGCCGAATCTCCCGATGTCGGCAAGTTGCAGGATAAACTTGCGAAAGATCTTGTAAGAATCTTTAAACTCCTATCTGATGAAACACGGCTGCGGATTCTGTACAGCTTGAGTCAGGCCGAGGAACTTCACGTGCGGGCTTTATGTGAGTTGCTTCAACTCAGCCAACCGGCGGTAAGTCATCATCTCGGTATGCTCCGCAATGCTGGAATCGTTGATCCCCGACGGGATGGAAAGCATAACTACTATCGGATTCTGCCAGGCAATTTCGAGCAGCTTTTAATGCTCGTTTTTGATGGCATTCCCGAAAGTGAGCACGCCATTCGCTTTGGCGATCTGGACCTCCGAAAGCAGCGACCGCAGCAACCTCGTTAACGTTGGTGCTTATCGGCGGGAATTAGATTAGCGCCCTGCGGATAAAAAATCACTGCTGTGCGATTTTGGTCAAACGGATCGATGCTCTAACGGTAAGTTGCGAGAGAGGGACGGAACTGTGGCCTCTGAGCAAATGGATCAAGTATCAGGCGATCCGATCCATCAGCGCCATAAGAATCCGGATCCGCTTAATCGGCCGCGAGAATTGGTTGTTGTGTGCGGGCCGATGCGGAGCAACGTGAATCTGTCGAGAATGGTTCGGGCTTGTGGGTGTTTTGGGGTCTCCAAAGTCTTCTGCATCGGTCGCGGCCGCGTGATCGAGAAAATTGCCCGGGACGGCAAGAGTCGAGTGCAGATTGCGACGCATCGCTCCCTGTCCCCGCTGCTGACAACATTACGGCGGGACGGCTATCACCTTGTCGGTCTCGAACAGGCCTCTATTTCGAAATCACTCTACACATATGAATTTCGAAGGCGGACGGCTTTGATTGTGGGGAACGAGAGAAAGGGCATTTCGGAAGCTGTGCTGAGCACGGTAGATGATGTGGTTGAAATTCCCGTCTATGGACTTCCCTTCAGCCAAAATGTGGCGACCGCCTCAGCAATCGCAATTTACGAGTACTGTCGCCAATTTCCACAGGGTTAGCCGCCTTGGGCACCATTTGACTGCTCGGCATTCGATTTCTTCGTCGATGAGCCCTTGATTTTGGCGACTTTGCTCACTGCCGTTCTTGTCAGCTCTTTTCACACCGGATAGACTCGTTGCATTGCATCAGGGAACGGAGTGCTGTTCCTAATTCCTCTGTTCTTCGGGACGCTGTCCCGCAAACTATCTTGAATTGGATCGCAGGAGATCGCGCGCGTGCCTGGAACGTCTGTTATCGGACTGCAATGGGGGGATGAGGCGAAAGGTAAGTTGGTCGACCTGCTGACCGATAGACACGATGTTGTCGTCCGCTATCAGGGAGGGGCCAATGCAGGACACACCGTCGTGGTCGGTCCTGAGACCTACAAACTTTCGCTGATTCCTAGTGGAATCATTAATCCAGGCGTTCAGTGCGTTGTTACCGGTGGGGTGGTAATCAATCCGAAAACAATGCTCAGTGAAGTGGATGGCCTCGTATCTCGGGGACTTCCGATTGCAGGAAATTTGCTCATCAGTGATCGTGCCCACATTATCTTTCCATGGCACATGGCGGAGGATCGGATTCTTGATGAATCAACTGCCGACGGGGAAAATATCGGCACCACCCAACGTGGGATTGGCCCCTGCTATCGCGATAAAGTCGGGCGTTCCTATGCGCTACGGCTCGGTGATCTTTACCGACCAACGCTAAAGAGTCGCATTGAACACATCGTGGGTGTTAAGCAGAAGCTGTTGTCCGCGCTCGACCAGTCGCTAAGTGACAGCTTGGATTCGGACGCCATTTATCAAGAGTATGCAGAATATGCCGAACGCATGCAGCCCTACGTGGGTGATACAAACTGCTACCTGCTTGATGCGGTTGATAGCGGTAAACAGATACTCTTTGAGGGGGCCCAAGGATCACTGCTCGATATTGACCATGGTACCTTTCCATTCGTTACCAGTAGTAATAGTTCCGGCGTAGGCGTCTCATCTGGATCAGCCGTTGCCGGACGATTTATCGATCGCATCATAGGAGTCGTCAAGGCATACTCCACCAGAGTGGGCGGTGGCCCGTTTCCCAGCGAGCAGGAAAACGCTGCAGGGGTACACCTGCGTGAAAACGGTAATGAATATGGTACCGTCACCGGCAGGCCGCGCAGATGCGGTTGGTTGGATGGAGTGGCCATTCGCTACTCCGCGAGGCTAGGAGGTGTTGACGAATTAGCAGTCATGCTGCTTGATGTACTGAGTGGCTTGAAAGAGTTAAAAGTTTGTACTGCCTATGAAGTAAATGGAAAAAAGACCAGCGATTTTCCGAGCCATGTCGACCAGTTACGGGACGCCGTGCCAATCTATGAGACGTTGCCTGGCTGGAATGAAAAAATTGAGGATGTACAACACCTGGAAGAGTTGCCCGCAGCAGCAAGGCAGTATTTAGAGTTTATTAGCCACTACGTGGAACGGCCGGTGACTTTTGTGTCTGTGGGACCAGACCGGAAACAGACGATCTTGTGTGGATCCGAAATGAAGAGGTGTGGCTCGGTTTGACCTGCGATTTTGTGCATTCGCCTTATTGCTTTTTTACTCAAGAATCTGAAGCATTGTGTCTGTAACCAACTCTACTGCTGCCGGAAGCACTCTTAAATCAGAAGCCCTGCCCGCTTCTTTGTCGGACCTCGATCGTCACCGATGGCCCGCGCATATTGCAGTCATTATGGATGGTAACGGAAGGTGGGCACAACGACAGGGACTGCCACGCATCGAGGGGCATCGCAGGGGCGTGCAAAGCGTAAGAGCGATTGTCGAAGAGTCGGCACAGATCGGCATCGAACAACTCACTCTCTATTGTCTCTCCAGCGAGAACTGGAAGCGTCCTTCCGCTGAACTTGATTTTTTGATGTTGCTGCTTGAGCAATATATGATCGAAGAACGACCCACAATCATGGAGAACAATATCCGTGTCTCCACGATCGGTCGAAGGGAAGGAATACCAACATCCGTGCAACATGAGATCGACCAGACGATTCGCATGAGTTCGGCTAACCCTGGAATGCAACTTTGTCTTGCCATTAACTATGGCGGTCGCTCAGAGCTAATCGATGCGGTACAAAAAATCGGGGACCAAGTACTGGAGGGAAATCTCCGGCCGGAACAAATTACTGAGGAAATGATTAATCAGCATCTATACACTCGGGGAATGACCGATCCTGATCTGCTGATCCGAACCGCTGGTGAAATGCGTGTTAGTAATTTTTTGCTGTGGCAAATAAGCTATGCGGAAATATGGGTTACGGACCGCTGCTGGCCTGAGTTTCGAGAAGAGGATCTTCATGAGGCCATCAAGGATTTTGCGGATCGTGAGCGGCGGTTTGGCGGACTTAAAAAATAGGATCGCACAAAATGAGAGGCAGTGAATTACTGCAAATGGACCTCTCTGCCGAGACCAGGCAGGATGCTTCCCAACTGCCGGAAGCAGGGGCAATATAATATCGGCAGATCGGATTCCAATCAGCGTGTTACACTGGCGATTATCACTAGGAATAGCGTTGATCCTGATACTCTGTGGGGTCTTTTGGCTTGATACGACCATTGCTAAGCCCGGCATAATTCTTTTACCGGTTGCGATTTTAGTCACCCTTTTGGCGAGCAGTGAATTCATCCGTCTAACCACTGATCGGGATTTAGGGCCGCAAGCGGGATTGGTCTATGGCGGAAGCATCTTCATCGTTCTGGTCAGTGGCATCCCTTATCTCTCTAAAATCCCTCCATTGGACTGCCCCTTGTCCAATCTTGGAATTGCGATGCTGGCATTTGTTGCCGCATGTATTGTGGCGTTCATTACAGAGATTGCTTCTTACAAAACCGAAATAAATGCGATACCGAGGTTGGGACTTACAGTCCTAGGAATTTTCTATATCGGCCTGTTAATCGGTATGCTTACATTATTACGGTTTATAGACAATGATCGTTGGCAGAGTCTGCCGTTGATAAGTCTCATTGTGACGGTGAAGATGGGTGATATCGGCGCATACACGGTCGGTCGCCTGGTGGGAAAACATCGGCTGACGAAACAGTTGAGTCCAGGAAAGACGATCGAAGGAGTTGTAGGGGGAACCCTCTTTTCAGTTGCAGGGTCTTTTTTTGCACTGCGGATATTGCCGGCCTGGATGCAGCTTCAAACACCTCGCCTCGACGTATGGCAAATTGCCACCTACGGAATCTTAATGGGCCTGGCCGGAGTACTCGGAGATCTGGCCGAATCGTTGATCAAACGTGGCACTGGCCAGAAAGACTCCAGTGGCTGGCTTCCTGGTTTTGGCGGTATCCTAGATCTGATCGACTCGCTTCTGTTGGCCGGTCCGCTGAGTTATCTTTTCTGGCTTTGCGCCACGCAATAAAACCGCTTTACGTTTCCGTGTTGCGGCGCAGCCGAGTTTGGTTGTTGCCAAAGTCACCACACACAAGAAGTGGGGCATTCAAAAATTTATTGCCATAAATCAATATATTATCTGCGTTTATGGCAATCCAACTTCAGCTCGCCTATTCGGAGAGCCAATTCGTTATCATTAGAGCATGGACACGTCATGCAGTTGCTCTTACTCGGTTAAGGTGCTTTTGTCGCCATTTTTTGTTGATGTTTGAAGCAACAATTTCGGTCGCCGACCCTGAATCCTTGATGCCCCTTTTCGGCCCCAACGATCGCCACATCCGGCAGGTCCGGGAGTCCCTTGGGGTCACCGTCTCAGCGCGTAATGGTTTGATCCATATCGCCGGAAGCGAGGATGCTGTGCGCTCGGCCACGCAAGTGATCGAAAAACTGCAGCACCGATTGCACCACCGGGGAGCTTTGTTTACTGAGGATATCAGCGAAATTCTTTTGCACGTTGGTGCTGCAGCGCCTGGGGTGATGGAGGCGGCGCCCATCGCGGTGCTTGCCGATTCGCGACAAATCCATCCCAGAACGGCGGGACAACAAGCTTATGTGAACGCAATTACAAAACATGAGCTCGTATTTGGGATCGGTCCCGCTGGCACCGGAAAAACGTTTTTGGCAGTCGCAATGGCGGTGGCCGCTTTGAAAGAAGAGGCCATAAAAAAAATAGTGCTTGTGCGACCGGCGGTTGAAGCAGGTGAGAGCCTCGGATTTTTACCGGGTGACATCGAGGCAAAAATTAATCCTTACCTCAGACCCCTCTTGGATGCTCTACGGGACATCATTGACTTTGAGCAATTCAAACGTTTTTCGGAACAAGATGTTATTGAGGTAATCCCTTTGGCATACATGCGGGGGCGAACTCTGAATGATGCATTTATCATCCTCGATGAAGCGCAAAATGCTTCGATTGCTCAGATGAAAATGTTTTTAACCCGCATGGGCATTGGTTCTAAAATTGTTGTTGCTGGTGACATTACGCAGATTGACCTACCCGCGCATCAGAAAAGTGGCCTCGTGGATGCGATGCATCGGCTCCGAAACATAAAGGGGTTTAAAAGTGTCAGATTGACCGAGTCCGATATCGTTCGGCACCGACTCGTGCAGGAAATTGTGCAAGCATATGACGATCCCTCAACAGGCACGCGGAAAGAATAAAAAATGAATTCGGGATTGCCCAAAAAAAATAAAGGGTATCGTGTCTCTGGCATGGACCCTATTCCGCGCCTTTCATCGCAGATCTGGTCTTCTGTGACGCGAGGCGACGTATTATTGCGGGTGTTCTGCTGCGTGCTGGCGACCGTTGTCATGATCATCGCCACACAAGCGTGGCTACCGCCCTTCTCCTATCGGGAGGGCTTTACGCCAATCCGTGATATCGTTGCCAGTGTCGACTTCAGCGTTCCCAATCCCGGCAAGGTAGAACGTGAACGCGAAAATGCACGGCGCGACGCAAGGCAAGTCTATGTAAACAATCCACAAGCGATGAAATCGCTTGAAACAGAACTACAGTCAGACGTAACCAAATTAATCGCAGCCGAGAATTTTGATGATGAGATTCAGCAGCTATGGGCGCAATTCCAGGCGCCTCCCGATAGCAATGAATCAGCCTCTTCCGAGGAGGTAATCAAAGCAACACGTGCGTGGGAAGCATCGTTTCGCGCCTTTCAGGACGCACTGCGCGGTGCCCGGAAACTCCAATTTGACGCTGCGATTCAAAAAACCCTCGGCGATATTGACCAACACGGATTACTGGAAAAGCTTGAAAAAGAAGAAGGGAATCAAACAGAGATATTGGTCTATCCCCAGCGTGACTGGGACGCAAGAGAACGCGTGGATGTTCGCGATGTACAGATTGCCGCAGCAAAATTGGCTCTGGCGGAGGACCTTCAACGTGAGTTCACCACGCTTGAGGACGAAATCCGCAAGGCCGAAAGGCAACAAGCCAAGCAGGTTTACATTCACGAGGCGGAATTACTCAAAAAGCTTCGTCAACAACTAGTCGCTGATTTATCGGCTTTGCAGGAATCGAGCAGCACCGGAAATAATGTTGAAGCGATTTGGCAGAGGTTCCTTCCGACAGATGCGGATAATAAAAATACTAAACAGGAAGAATCCGACACGCTGAAAAAGTTCCAGCAATTGCTCTCTTCAGAGTCGATTGAAAGTCTGCAAACCGTATTGGCCGGGACACTTGGTGAATTTGAGCGTCGTGGACTGCTATTGGATTTAAAGCCAATCGATGAAGTGCCCGAGGGAAATCGTGAAGAAATATTGATTATAGGTCTTGATAAACAGAAAACTCCGGAGAAGGTATCTGTTTCAGATGTAAGGTTAGATACGATCAAGCCGCTGATCCGTGAACGATTAGAGAAACAACTGAACTCCCTGGAAATTGCCGGGCGTATTTTCACTTGGCTGGAAAATAGTTTACCGGGTGCCACAACGCTTAAATATCGCCCGACAAATGAAGCTGATCAAGGTAAGATGGCTCCGCCCGAACTTGCCGCACGAACATCTTTTTGGCTGCAAGATCGTTTGCCGGTGACGCTCACCTATGACGATCAGCGAGCCGAGGAGGTTCGTGATGCGGCCGCAAATAAGGTTGTGCCGGAAGATTTTTCCACGCTTTATCATGCTGGTGATGACGCCATGGCCAAGGCACAACGTTCCATCGACAGCGAAAGCATGGCCTTACTCGCTGCCGAATACGAAGTACAACTGGAACACCTGAGCACCCCGGCAATGCTGGTCAGATTATTGTCAGTGTTCGGAATGTATCTGGCAATTTACACCCTTTGCGGCCTCTTTATTTTTTACCGCTATCCGGAAATTCTGATCAATATGCGACGTTTCGCGAGCCTCCTCGGTTTAACAGTTCTCACAGTTATTATCTGTTACCTCGCAGGTCGTTGGAGAGTGGAAGCGGTTCCCATGCTGCTATTCGGGATGACAGTCGCCATCGCATACAACCAGGAAGTTGCCCTTTTGCTGACTGCGACGATCGGACTGATTGTCGTGCTTCTGTTAGGTCAGGGGCTAGCGCTGTTTGTGATTCTCGTAGCAGCGACGTCGACTGCTGTCTTGATGCTTCGCCGAGTGCGAAGTCGTGTCAAGCTGGTCTATGTAGGATTTTGTGCGGGAGTGGTCGCGATGCTTACCGCAGTCGGGGTCAACGTAGTCGCCGGGCAACCCTTGGATCAGGCCATTCTGATCGATGCGGGAAAGTTTTTTCTCTGGGGTTTGATGTCCGGTTTTGCAATGACGGGCCTGCTCCCCTTTATTGAAACACTCTTTGGCGTTTTAACGGAGATCAGCCTTTTGGAACTCGGTGATGTAGCACACCCGCTGCTGCAGGAATTGGTCCGGCGTGCACCGGGCACCTACAATCACTCCATCAACGTGGCCTCCATGGCGGAAGCGGCCGCCGAGAGCATTGGAAGCCGAGGGCTACTTCTCCGCGTTGGGGCCTATTTCCATGATATCGGAAAGATGCTCAAACCACAGTATTTCGTGGAAAACCAGAGAGATGACCACAATCGACATGAGTCGCTTGTTCCGGCAATGAGCACCTTGATCATTATTGCTCATGTCAAGGATGGTGCGGATCTGGCAAGACAACACCACTTACCCCGATCAATTATCGACTTTATTCAGCAGCACCACGGAACGACTCTGGTTGAATATTTTTATGAGCGTGCAAACGAGGACTCGCAATCAAACCCAGATGGCAACGAGATAGACGAAAATGCATTCCGCTATCCGGGCCCGAAACCACAAACTAAAGAGGCCGGGATCTTGATGCTCGCAGATGCCGTTGAAAGCGCGAGTCGTGTGCTTGTCGAACCGACCCCCTCCAGGATTGAAAGCCTCGTAGAGGACATCGCGATGAAACGACTACTGGACGGCCAACTCGATGAATGCGGTCTAACTTTGCAAGAGGTACGGTCTGTTCAAGACAGCCTAGTGAAATCGCTTATCGCGGTTTACCATGGACGGGTGAAGTATCCAGGACAACAAACGGCATAAGTAAACATGTCTATCAGTGAGTCTACTTTTGACACGGGGCCCTACCAGGTCAATATTTGCAATCAAACGTCACAGAAAGCGGTGAATCAGAATCTCTTGAGGCAAGGCATTTGTTTAGTGCTTCAGGATTACAAGATTGAACGAGCTGTCATCGGACTAGGGATTATCACCGATGACGCCATACAAAAAATGAATAAGCAATTTCTGGATCACGATTATGCAACGGATGTCTTGAGCTTCCCTTTATCCGAAAATGTACGACACGTCCTGGAAGGAGAAATTGCAATCAGCTATGACACCGCACAACAGCGTGCCGGGGAATTTGGCTGGAATATGGAAAACGAGCTCTTACTATACGCCGTTCACGGAACACTTCACCTGGTTGGACTTTCTGACCAAACGCCAGAAGATCAGTACCGGATGCGCTTGGCAGAAAAGGACATTCTATCGCAGATGAAAATCACCCTGCCGGATGAAAATACTGATAAAGTGAATCATTGTCACACAGATGCCTCCGACGAATCAGATCTCTGAATTATAAATTTAAGGAAACCCCAACATCGTGACATCCGACCCACTAATTTGGACAGCCGGCGTCAGCCTCGTGGTTACACTAATCAGTGCGATTGGTACGCGTGCGCTACGCGATTTTTCACGACACGAATTAGAGACGCTATGCCGCAAACATGAGTCCGATCTCAAATTCAGTGAAATACTTGAATATGACGACCAGGTAGCAATCAGCATCGAAAGCCTAAGTGCGATCACCACAGGTCTGTTTGTCATCAGTTCCACTGTGATTGTTGGTCTGAATGCGCGATGGGATCCGATTACAAATCCAGCGGTATTTTGGGGCACGGTGGTCGGGGCCGGTTTTTCCTTGCTACTATTCAATATCTGGTTGCCCTGGACGGTCACACGAATTTGGGCAACTCCCATCCTTTTCCACACCTGGAGGTTCTGGAAATTTTTAAGCCAACTTCTAACACCCTTTGTGTTAATGGCGCGGTGCCTTGACGCAATCATGCACCGACTCGCCGGGCGACCACAAATTGAACAGACCGAACAGCTCTTTGAGGAAGAAATTCGATCGATCGTGAGCGAAGGCCACCGTGAGGGATTACTTGAAGAGGACGCGAGGGAAATGATTCAGGGTGTAATGGAGCTGGGAGACGTTGATGTGGCCAAAGTCATGACACCACGGACAGATGTTGTCATGATGTCAGTGGACCTGCCCTGGGAAGAAATAATCGGTTTTGTGGTTGGCAGCGCGCATACACGCATACCCGTGCACGGAAAAACAAGAGACGACATTGTAGGCATCCTCTACGTCAAGGATTTATTACCTCTAATGGCGTCTGATGAAGCCAAACCGCCTTTTCGCGAATTCTTGCGAACTCCCCATTATGTTCCCGAGACAAAACGACTTGATGATTTGCTGGAGGAGTTTCAGCAAACGAGGAACCATATGGCACTTGTTTTGGATGAATACGGTGGCGTCTCCGGATTGGTTTCCATCGAGGATGTACTTGAAGAAATTGTCGGTGACATCGTGGACGAGTATGACCAGGAAGCCGAGGAAGAATTTCGCGTGATTGATGATCACACGATCGAAGTAATGGCCAGAGTCCACCTGGACGAAATCAACGAGCGGTTTGATTTAAACATTCCCGAGGATGGAGACTACGATACGATCGGCGGATTTGTTTTTAGCCAACTGGGGCACATTCCGATGGTAGGCGAGGAGGTTCACTGGGAAAATCTCCGGATAGAGGTCACCCAGGCGAGCCTACGACGAATTGACAAATTGCAACTCTTTATTCCGGAAATGCGGCGCGATACGGCGTAGCTTCACAACAAATGTGGTTCTATTGAGATACTACCGTCTGTCGACCCCTGCTACCGGTCTGCCGCACGGAACGCCCTGGCAACGATGACGATGTCCGCAAGTGATTAGGACCGAGTAAATTCTGCACTCGCAACCGCATTTCCTCATTATTCTGAACCTTAATGTCTTCACAGTTGCAACGGACCTGCATTCCATTTAGAAGGCAAAGGGTGAGTTCCACTGCACATTCCCCTGGATAATGCCTTAATATTTCGTGTAACGCTTCAAGCTGTCCAAGACTCTCGTCGGATTCATTGATCTGGATTCGCACACGCGATGTAAATCGACGAGAAGCCTCTGCAAGAGGGATGAGATCATTGACGATGACGTTCGTTTCTTCGCTTCCCGGTCGACGATCGACGGTTCCTTGTACGATTAACATGGCGTCCGCATCGACAAGATTCCCACAATTCAAAAATGCATCCGGCCACAAAATGCATCTGATAATCCCCTGTAAATCTTCAAGATCAAACATTGCGTATTTCGTCTCTGTCTGACCACGTCGCGGATTTTTTGTATGCGAAAATCGCACTGCGGAAAGCATTCCTCCGAGGACAACCTCGGACCGGTGTTCCAAATTTTTTAGATCTTCCGTCGTGTTCCGGCAGTACTCCGCAAGCAATGTTTTGTGCTCTTCCAGCGGGTGGCTCGTGAGATAGTACCCTAAAACCTCTTTCTCCCCTGCAAGCTGCTCTCGTTCATTCCAGTCAGCGACGTCAGGAAGTTCAATTTCATCGCTGTCTGTATCCCGCCCATTGTCTAAATCCTCAAAAAGATTCGCCTGCCCGCGACGACGATCCTCCAATACCGCAGCACCGCTCTGCAGAGCTCGCTCGATCACGGCAACCAACTGACTCCTCCGCGCGCCGAGCGAGTCAAATGCTCCAGCCTTGATCAAAGTTTCAATCGTACTGCGATTCACCGATCGCGAATCAATGCGTTCACAAAAATCGAACAGGCTTTTAAATGGCCCGCCCTTTTTACGCTCATTCACTATTGCCTCTGCCGCACCTCCACCACAGCCTTTGATCGCTGAGAGGGCGAATTGAATCTGTTTCTGTTCGGTGCTTGAAATTTCAACAGAAAAGGTCACGGCGCTATGATTTACATCTGGGGCAATCACCGTGATGTTCATCCGGCGACAGTCTTCCAGGTGTTCGACCAGCGAATCCTTCGACTTGAAATTTCGACCTGGGATGTCACCGGTCAGTAAAGCGGCCATGAACTCGACCGGATAATGCGCTTTTAGATAGCCGGTTTGATAGGCAAGTAGAGCGTAAGCGGTACTATGACTTTTATTGAAACCGTAACCGGCAAATTTTTCGATGAGACCAAAGAGATCCAAGGCTTCCTGCCGGGCGAGCCCCTTGGCAGTTGCACCATCGATAAATTGCTCCTGAAATCGAGCAATTGTTTGTAAGGTTTTTTTACTGATCGCCTTGATACACGTATATGCATCCGAGAGACTGATATCACCCAAACGATTAAGCATCCGCATAACCTGTTCTTGGTAGACCATCACTCCGTGCGTCTCTTCCAGAATGTCCTGCACATCGGGGTGTGGATAAGAGGCACTTTTTCGACCATGCTTAATGGCCACGTAGTCATCCACCATTCCGCCCTCGAGCGGTCCCGGACGATAAAGTGCATTGGTGGCGATAATATCACGAAAATCATCAGGCTTCATCTTCTGAAGCAAATCTCGAATTCCACCACTCTCCAACTGAAAAATACCTTTGGTTTCTCCTCGGCACAACAGAGCAAATGTGTCTGCGTCATCGAGAGGAAATTGATGCAAGTCTATTTTTTCGCCCGTTGTCTCTTCAATAAGATTTTGGCACTCCGACAAGATGGTCAGGTTACGGAGTCCCAGAAAATCCATCTTCAACAGGCCCGCAGCCTCAACCTCTTTCATCGCCCATTGCGTGATGATATCGCTCTTTCCCTGGACTCGTCCCAGGGGCACGTATTCCGTCAGGGGTTGATCGGCAATGACAACTGCAGCCGCGTGAGTTCCCACATTCCGTGCCAGACCTTCGATCTTCATCGCTAGATCAAGCAATTCACGGACCTCTCCATCGGCCTCGTAAGCGTCGTTGAGTTCCTGACTTTTCTCCAGAGCATCGCCGAGAGTGATTCCCAAAATATCGGGAACCATCGCTACAATTTGATCCACCCGAGGGATCGATAAACTCATTGCTCGCCCTACATCACGAATGGCCGCACGCGCAGCGAGCGTACCGAAGGTGCCAATTTGAGCAACATTGGCCTCGCCATATTTTTGCTTAACATATTGAATCACCTCACCACGCCGCTGCTTGCAAAAATCGATATCAATGTCGGGTGCTTCAAGACGATTTTCATCCAGGAATCTCTCGAAGAGCAAATCATAGCGAATCGGGCAGACGTGGCTCATGTACAACGCGTAACAGACAAGTGAGCCGACACCCGAACCACGCGCAGTGCAGGGGATGTCATTCTGGCGTGCATAGCGGACGAAATCCCAAACCATCAGAAAGTAGTTCGCGAATCCCAATTTATGGATTACCGAAAGCTCGCGATCCAAACGGTCAAGCACAACAGGCGCGAGGGTTTCCCCCCGCCACCGGTCGACCATGCCGTGATAACGTTCCTCTAGGCCCTGTAGGCATAGCGACCGCAAATATTGCTCAGGTTTTTCGTCTTCGGGCAAGGTATACACTGGAAAGTGCCTGCGACCTAGCTCTAGATCGATGTCAATCCGATCCGCAATTTCCTGACTGCGATGGACCGCGTCCTCCATCCCCGGAAATGCGAGATACATCTCCATCGGGCTGCGAAGATAAAATTGATCGTTTTCCATTTTCAAACGATCTTTATCGGTGCGGTATTTGCCGGTATTGATACAGAGCAAAATATCTTGTGCTTCGGAGTCACCCTGCTTGATGTAATGGGCATCGCTTGTAGCCACGATGGGGAGACCTTGTTTTCGGGCAATATCGACCGCCCCCTCCATCGCAATTCGCTGTATTTCTAAGCCGTTATTTTGAATTTCGATGTAGTAGCGATCGCCAAAAACACCATGGAACCATTGTGCAATTTCTTCGGCTTCCTTCCGCTCGACCGTATCATCTCCGGTGCGCAAAATCGTCCGATTAAATTCACTTGAAACGCAACCCGAAAGGCAAATGACACCCTCACTGTGCGCTTCAAGAATCTCTCGATCGATTCGGGGTTTGAAATAAAACCCTTCCAGAAAGGCGGCTGATGAAAGCCGAATCAGATTTTTGAAACCAGTGCGGTTCATCGCAAGCAAGGTGAGATGGTAGCTTGCCTCACGCATCGATCCGGCGTCACGATCAAAGCGGCTCCCCGGTGCAATATAGGCCTCATACCCCAAAACGGGATTAATCCCAGCTTTTTTTGCTTCCTGATAAAACTCGACAGCACCGTGCAGATTTCCATGATCGGTGAGCGCGAGCGCATTCATACCCAGATGCTTCGCCTGCTCAACAAGTCCACCAATCGGCGCGGCACCATCGAGGAGGCTGTAATGGCTATGACAATGAAGATGGACAAAAGAACGTTCGCTCACCCTGCCGCTTTCAGAATAGACGAGGAAAATTTCCAGCAGCTGGATTTTAACAAATTTAGTGTCGGGAACAATTATGGCATCGCACACTTTGCCATCCCCATCGACGTTCCCCGATGCGAAATTGGCCACCAACGCACTGGGATTGTCACCCCGAAATGTCCTGCGTGGCACCGACGGTTCTATTCAGCGGGTGCCTCTGCTCAATGGCCCGCTGCCTCGAACAGCACAAGTGCTTGACGTGTCATTGCAACATTGTGTACGCGTAAAATCTGCACACCACGACTTGCGAGAAAAATCGAAACTCCCAGGGTACCGGCCTCTCGGTCCGGGGCGGATTCTTTACCGATTTCAGCCTCCAAAATTTTAGTAATAAATCCTTTGCGTGAGTGGCCTACCAGCAGAGGACAATGCAAACGATGAAAAGAATCAATCTGCTGCAGTATCTTGAGGTTATGGGAAAGGTTCTTGCCGAATCCTAGGCCAGGATCAAGGCATATACGATCCGATGAAATGCCAGCTTCCATGAGCGAGTCACGCCGATCGGATAAATATTTAAAAATTTCATCCACGACATTCTCATATTCTGGTGCGTCCTGCATCGTCTGTGGCGAACCCTGCATATGCATTGCACAGACGCCCACCTGACTTTCGGCCGCTAAAGACACCATTGCCTCATCGCCACAAAAACCTGTGACATCATTAATAATCTCCACGCCCTGGGCTACACACTCTCTGGCCACCTCTGCTTTTGATGTATCGATAGAAAGTACGATATCTTCACGGGCGCGAATTTTTTCTATTACCGGAATAACACGATCGAGTTCCTCCTGCAGGACAACAGGGTCGCTGTAAGGACGCGTACTTTCACCACCAATATC
>DLCF01000013.1:32230-44492 GCA_002480485.1 Planctomycetaceae bacterium UBA7805 | reverse complement strand
TCCGGGGTCACGTTGATAATGCCCATCAACAGCGGACGTCCTGAAGTGTCAAGGGACCGCGTGCGGAGTTGCCAATGGTTGACGCGACTGGAGAAGCCTGCATCCGATGAGTTGGGTGGAAAAACTACCATATCCTGCAGCTTACCACGGCGTCTCCATGAGGGCTACAATCTGAGAAGCTACCTGTTCGATTGCTTCCTGCTCAGTGCTCAACGTCGAATGGCCAACTTCCGTGACTTGCGATGCGGCACCGGTAACATCGCCCACCGCGACCGGTAGCGGAATAGATGCTCCAGGATGCACCACATCCCCTTGATTATCGAGCCAACGAACGGCCAACTGAACCGTCATATCCACCTCTCGCAAATCGTCGTTGATAGTGGTCACGGACACGGCCTTTGTGATCGGTAGTACAGTTCCTTCGAGTACGGTGTCCGCATTCTCTGGCCCGACAACCTTGTAATTTGTATTTTGCTCTATTTTTTTTACTACCGCTTCAGTAAGCCACGCCCCCATCCCGGGGCGTAAGTTCTCAGACTTAAAAACCGGCACGTATACCGTTTGGACATGCGGCGGATAAAGTCCCTCGGTACCGAATCGATAGGCCGCACAACCCGTTAGATTGAGCACGCCGATCAGCATGGCACAAGCGATGCTGATGCAGTAAATCGGACGATGCCGCCAGAGGCGTATGATCAGAAATAAATTCATCCGGCATACCCTCTGAAATCCTCTACTCGTCAGCTTCTTCTGACGTTGCCGATTCTTCAAGTACTAAAGGATCCTTTCTTGACTCGGGAAACAAAGCCGAAATCCAGGTGAAACGTGGAATGGGCTGTGCTGGCTTTCCCTTTATCTCTTCGATCTGTGTTTCCGCTCTTTGGGCTACCTCGGTGTGGGGAAATTCGTCGACGACCAGATTGTAATAATTTCGTGCTGCGCCATGAAATCCTTTGGCGGAATAGAATTTGGCAATCTCGACGTCGCGCATTGCCAGATTGGAAGATACTTGCGCATACAGCTTTTGCATTCGCTTCCGATCCTCAGGTGACATTTCTCGAAACTGTCGCAGTGTTTGTTCGATCAATTTCTTTGCTTCTTTTAAACATGTTCCCTCATACTTCGGGCCCTGATACCGCCGAATTTTAGCCTGAATCCCCAGTACGTGGGCCTGATATTGGTGTTCACTTCCTGGGTATTCCTGACGCACCAAACCGTAGTAATAATCTGCGTCATCGTATCGTCGCCGTAGAAAATTGGCATTCGCAGTCGCCATCAAACTATCATCAGCCAGTGCCCCGGTTGGATGATTCAGCCGGACTTTCTCGAAAGCACGAAGTGCCGATCCCTGCAAATCGTTGAAGGGTCGGGTCTTGTCAACCACATTCGGCGTGAGCACGTTTTCCGGATCTTTTTCATACCTTTTTTGCCAATAACGGCCGATGGCAAATTGTCGTGCCACTGCAGTATCGAGATATTTTGATCGCTTATAATTCACCAGGAGGGATTCGTAAGCTTCAAATGCATCAGGATATTTATCTTCAAAAAAATAACACTCTGCAATTTTGAACAGCGCACCTTCTTCAATCGACGATCCGGGAAAGCGGTCGGCTGCTTTTTCATATTGCATACGCGCTGACGCATATTCTTTTTCTTTAAAAAGTTGCTCCGCCCGCATGTAGAGTGATTCGGCGGCTTCCTTACTGGGCTCGGGCGCACCCACCCATGGAAGTTCTTTGGCATAGGGAATATCCGCGGCCACGTTACGTCCGGAAAGATAATCTAGAAATGATTTATCTTCCGCTGCCTCGGCAGGATCGTGAAGCTTGGGTTCATTATCGACGATCTCTTCCGTACTTAGATCATTTGATTGGGGCACCTCCATCTCCGCGCTGACCACTTCCACCTCCGAAGGCGGGTCATCATTTAGCGGAGGATTTTCTGCATTACCGCGCGAATTAAAAGTGGCCGTTGCGCAACCACTGATCATGATAATGGCAAGAAATTTCACTGAATACAATCTTGAACGGCTGGAAGAATGATAGGCCAATTCGTCAACTCCTAAAATAACAAGTCATGATAGACACGTTTATTATTCATCAAAACATAGAAGTGAGCCTTGTAGCGCATGATGTTGCCCAAAGTCCTCGGATCCCTGTTAGTCATGTCTTCCCTTCGCTCTGTGCAAGAAATCGCAGATGTTTCTGCATCTTGAGCTCGCGACCGAGAAGGTGACTGATCGAATGATTGATCACGCCCCGTATCTCGCCAGTTATCTGATGCGGCGGGACCAGATCGACGTTGCCCTTGCATCGAGCATACCACTGAAGCGTGTTCAGGGATTCGCCATTGATCTGTGCAATATGTCGCTTCCCCGGGCGGCAAGTCTGACAAAGCACACCACCGGATGATTGGCCAAATGCAACGAGCTGATCGGTAGACATCGGTTTTCCACATTCCACACACTCTTCTAGATTCGGCAGGTGTCCCAATAACCGCAATGCATTCATTTCAAACGCCAATATCAGCGGACTGATATTTATTTCGCCATCCTGCGATAGGGTTTGCAGTGTTTGAGCAGCACTCTCAAAAAGCTCCGGGTGCGGATCGTAGTCATCTGTTAATCCCAAAAGCAGTTCGGCTACGTAATAGCCAGCAAAAAGTGGGGTCAGATCACGATCCGGAGGTCGAAAACGGTGCTCTAGTCTCGCCTCGGTAAGAAGATCCAATCCACCCGACGATTTGCGGAGGAACACTACGCGAACGCGGGTCAAAAGGTCAAGGGCAGAGTCAAAGGGGCCTTTGTGTCGATGCGCCCCTTTTGCCAAAGCACCTATTTTTCCAAATTCTTTGGTGAAAAGGGTGACGACCTGACTCGTCTCACTGAAATCGACAAGGCGCAGAATCAGGGCGTGTGCTTTTTCAAGAGGCATAATCTGGGAAAGAATCGTAAATATTAACGTTTCTGTCAATTGTATCGATTAATACCGAAGTCGGCTTTTCTGTTCTTCCGATAGAGATCGAGAACCAATCTACCGGTGCGCAGACTTAGCCTGTGCTAGCGGTGATGGCAAGCCGACATCTTTGAGCCGTTTTGATAATGATCCGTACCGCCTTAGCAAATCCCTACCTCATTGTGGTCACCTGCCTAGCAGTCACGGTGATGGGATTGTTTACCTATACCAAAATTCCGGCGGACCTGCTTCCGCAATTCGATACCTCGGCCGTCCAGATTGTCTGCTTTTATCCGGGTATGCCACCGGAGGTCATGGAAAAAGACATTATGAGTCGTCTCCAGCGGTGGACCGGCCAATCGGTCGGCATCGAACATCAGGAGGCAAAGGCGATGCAGGGCGTTTGCGTCGTCAAAGATTTTTTTCGCGAAGGAATACCCATGTCCGACGCAATGAGTCAGGTAAGCAGTTATGCGATGAGTGATATGTTTTATTTGCCACCGGGAACGATTCCCCCGATGGTTATGCCATTCGATCCGACGGCAAGTGTACCCCTGTGTCTGGTTGTAGTTTCCAACCCGCAAATGAATGAACAGGAACTCTACGACATTGCATATTACGAATTGCGTAACAAACTGCAGTCGATCCAGGGAGTTATCGCCCCGGCCGTTTATGGAGGAAAATTACGACGCGTGCTGGCCTATGTGGATCCTGAAAAACTTGAGGCTCACGGCCTCTCTTTGATGGATGTTCAAAAAGCGCTGCTGAAACAAAATGTCCTCATTCCTGCGGGAAGCATTAAAGTCGGAAGGCAAGAACTTCAGATTTTCACCAATGCTAACGTGGAACGCTGGGAGGAACTAAACGACGCGCCTGTCAAACAATTGCCCGGGCGTGCACCAGTCCGAATGCGCGATATCGGCTATGTGGATGGTAAGGCCGCGCAAATTCAAACCAATGTGGTTCGCGTCAACGGATCGCGAAAAGCCTATATTCCGATTTATCGGCAACCGGGCGCTAACACCATTGCGATTGTCCGCCAGATCAAGCGGCAGCTTCGTGATATTGAAACCCGGCTCAAAGTTGAGCGATCCGAAGATCCCAAGATGGATGGCCTAGTGTTGAGTGTGGCGATGGATCAGTCGATTGGGGTTGAACAAGCCAATCAATCTCTCCAGATAGCGGCAGGTCTTGGCGCGTTGCTCGCAGGATTCGTTGTGCTGATTTTCTTGCGTAGCGTCCGCTTTACAGTGGTAATCATGCTGGCCATTCCGCTAGCCATTTTAACTGCCATTTTCGGCATGTTTTTTACTAATGATTCGATCAATGCAATGACTTTGGGCGGCTTGGCACTGGCGATTGGTATTCTGGTGGATCAATCCATCGTCGTGCTTGAAAATATTGTGCGGCATGCCCAGATGGGAAAAACCTCCAGAGCAGCGGCACTAGCCGGGACAACCGAAGTTGCAGTCCCAATGTTTGTCGCAACTCTTACATTTGCCATCGTATTTTTCCCAGTTGTTTTTCTTAGCGGCCTTGCTAAATTTCTCTTCACCCCTCTGGCAGTCGCAGCAAGCATTGCAATTTTTGCTTCCTATTTACTGGCAATCACTTTGGTGCCCGCCTATTGCGCACGGTTTCTCAAGGTCGTCAAAGCACCTAGTCGGTCTCCGCTGCCAAGCAAGTTTTCCCGCGCTTACCAGACTCTGCTTCGTAAACTATTGAGGAAACGATATCTGATTGTCTTGCTGGCTGCTTCCGCGTTTGTGTTTGCCGTTCTATTGATGAACCGCCACCTGGGCCAGGAACTGTTTCCCCAAGTTGACTCGGGACAGGTTTCCATTTTCATACGCATGCCAACGGGAACCCGGATTGAAGAGACTGAAGGTACTATTGCAAAAATCGAGTCTGAAATTATCAACTTAGTCGGGGCACCCGATCCTGGTTTTGCCGTCGGTAAGGAGCAAAATCCCAAATCGAACCTGCAAATCATCGTTTCTAATATCGGCGTCCTGATGGACTGGCCTGCCGCGTACACGCCGAACACCGGTTCGATGGACACCTTTATGCTTGTTCAAACCAAAGGGATCTCAGGGTCGCCAGACATTTTCACGTATGTGCAAATTCTGCGAAAACTTTTACCGGAAAAATTTCCGGATATTGAGTTTGCCTTCGATACCGGAGGCATGCTGACTGCTGCGCTCAACATGGGTGAACCCTCGCCAATTCACTTTCAAATCAACAGCGCGAATCTGGAAACTGGGCAGACTGTTGCAAAGCAAGTTGTTGCCGCTGCGGAATCGGTTCCGGGAACTGCCGATGTTCGTATCGCTCAACGAACCGACTATCCGATTTTACAAGTCAACGTAGATCGTGACCTAGCAAGTCGCCTGGGGTTAAACCCTGACGAGGTCATGAAAAATTTGGTTGCCGCCACCAATAGCTCCGTGAATTTTAAGCCTGCTTTCTGGCTCGATAAAAATAAAGGGAATCATTATTTTCTCGGCGTTCAATATGCAGAAGACGAGTTGAACAGTATTGATACGATTCGTTCCATACCAGTCGGCAGCGATAATGCAGGGCGACCCCTAAAATTAGGCAACATCGCAGAGATTCATCGAACAACCGGCCCAGGCGTCGTAAACCATGTCAATATCTCACGCGTCACCGATGTGTATGTGAATGTGAAGCAAGGCTTTGACGTAGGATCGGTTGTCTCGGCGATTGAATTTAAATTGCTCGAACTCGGCGCTAAAGAAGACGAGGATGAACGTGGACAAATCTATCGACTTGGAACGCGATCCAACAACGACGTGCTCGATCGTCTTGGTTTGAGTGGAGATGTTCGTGCAAAAGCAATGGACATTCTCAAGAATGACGAAAAGATAGGGAATCTTAACAAACTGCTTTCAGCCGAGCAGAAGAAACAATGGGGGCGCATAAAAGATGAGGTCTTGGCCGATGCTTCGCTGTTTAAAGGGGTTAGTTTTCGCATGATGGGTGAGGTTCGCTCAATGCGAGAAACATTCCAACAATTTTCAAGCGGACTTTTCATTGCGACAGTACTTGTTTATCTGGTGATGGTTGCCCAGTTCCGAAGTTTTGTCGACCCTTTGATTGTATTGTTAACCGTTCCGCTTGGCTTCATTGGTGTCGTGTTGATGCTTTATTTCACCGGAACCAATCTGTCAATCATGGCATTCATGGGAATCATCATGATGGTCGGGATAGTGGTTGAATATTCAATCGTTCTGGTTGATTTTGCAAATCATCGTTTTTTACAGCACGGTTCCGCCACGGAAGCGATTCTTGAAGCGGCAGGTGTACGAATAAGGCCGATTTTGATGACATCACTTACAACATGGCTGGCTCTGCTTCCCATGGCCATCGGGTTTGGTGGGGGTGAAGCCAACGCGCCGCTCGCCCGCGCGATCATCGGGGGTGTGCTGGGAGCCACCGTACTCTCCTTGTTGGTGGTTCCCTGTCTCTACGTCATATTCAAACGGCAACCCAAAAAAACAATGGCTTGAACGGAACAGAAGCAATGAATCATCATGTACGACTAATGCTGTCAGTTTGCGGCCCGTTCGTGTTTCTGCTCGTCTCGGGAACATCCTGCAGCAACTCCAGCAACGAAATAACTGAGGCTGAATATGCCGTTGCGCAGCCAGTCATCGAAACGATCAAAGTAGCGCCGAGTACGATCGATCGGGAAACTGAGCTGTCTGCATCAATTGAGGGTGAGCACCGGACCGAGATTTTTCCACGCATTGAGGGCATCGTTTCAGACGTTTATGTCAAACTTGGTGACCACGTGCAAAAGGGGCAGCTGCTCATTCTGATAAAAGCGCAAGGTGTCGCCGACCTAGTAAGACATCGTGAGGAACTCGTCAAAGAGTCCGAGGCTGAACTAAAGCGAAGAACGGCAGGAATCCGACTTGCGGAGGCGGAGGTTCGCTCCAAAGAGGCAGCAGTCAAGATTGAAACAATAAAAAAGGATCGCATGGAAGCGCTCGTGAAGCGGGGATCGCTGAGTAAGCAACGGTTTGACGAGGCGGTGTTCGAGCTTCGATCCGCAGAAGCAGATCTCGAGCATGCCCATGCGCAAGTGGAAGCAGCTCGGGCTGATTTTGAGGTGGCTGAGGCAAAAAAAGAGGTTGCTTTGGCTGACCTGGAAGCGGCAATCACCCGGGCTAACTTCCGGGAGATACGCTCGCCTTTCGAGGGCTTAATTGCTGCACGCCACGTCGACCCGGGAGACTTTGTGGAGCCGAACGACCCGAATCTCCGCACCGGATTATTGGATATCGTGCGGTACGATCAGGTCCGAGCTGTGGTCTATGTTCCACTTGAAGATGCAGCCTATGTCGAAGCAGGTGACCCGGTGATCCTCAGACACAAATCCTACACGGGTAGTCCACAGATCGAATCTGTCGCTGGTAAGCCGCTTGCTATCTCCCGAAAAGCTCGCGCGTTCAATCGGGGAACCAGGATGATGCGCACCGAAATTGATATCGATAATACGTTGCTGGAAAAGGAAACCGGGGAGCGGCTGGTTCCGGGCGACTACGGCAAGGTCCGGATCACTCTCGAGGCTCTCAAGGGAAAACCCATGATTCCTCGCAATGCGATTCTAACTGATGAGAATGAAAAAAAATACCTTATTGCCCTCGATGACAAAGACACACCTCAAAAGGTCTTGGTCGACAGGATTTTACTCGATTCCAAAAATCAACTTGTGATTGAATCATCCGGGCTGAAGATTGGTCAGCGAATTTTGAGTGCTCCTGACAAAACTATCATTCTTGGTGAACCGATCCAACCCGAGCAACTGAAAGCATCGAAGCTCGCCGACTGAAGAATTTCTTGATTAAATACCTAGTAAATATATCCATGTACGTGCCATTGGATTCACAACAACCGCCAAACGATCGCATTAAGATCTTGCATTTGATCTGCCTTGCCATCGGGATAATGTTGTCAGGTTGCGCCGGCCACGGGCAACGAGAAGCAATGTGTTATCAAACAGATTGCAGTCCGGAGGATTTTCATGAAGTCCGCCCTGAAGATGCCGACGCAATTAAAATGGTACAACCCGTCTCGTACACCGAAGAATTGCCCCCCCCCGCCGTAAACGAAAATTTACTTCGCGATGTGCCCGAGCCATTGCCCGACTTTCAACGTGTCCCTGCACCGCCGGTCGATCCACAACCGGAAACGATCAGCGTGCAAGAACCCTTTGTGATTGATCTCGCAACCACGCTCAGACTGGGCGGCGCGTCCGCACTTGATGTACAAATTGCGCGGGAAAAAGCACTTCAAGCACAGATAAACTGGAGCAAATCCCGGCTCCTGCTATTGCCCACACTATGGTACGGGATCAACTGGTTTCACCACGATGGGTCGATTCAGACGACTCCGGGTGAAATCATTGAGGCCAGTCGGAGTTCTTTCTACACCGGTGGTGGCATGGGCTTTGAAGGTCAGCCGATCACCGCCAATGGTACGGGACCTGGGAATTTCGCTTTTAATCTTAGTCTTGCTGAGGCGCACTTCCAGCCGCTTGAAAAACTTCAGCTCTCCCAGGCCGCCCGGGCATCGGAACGGGGCACCCAAAACGACATTCTGCGAGACCTTGCGATCGCCTACGCTGATATTCTTCAGGCACGATCTGAACTGTCAAATTACAACGTCGGCAGACAAAGCTCGCGTAAACTGGTCGAGGTCACAACCACCTTCTCTGATGTGGGGCTCGGTTCTCCTGCAGAGGTATATCGTGCAAAAACCGAAGAGGCACACTGGATCGTGCAGGTCAAGGATGCCGAGCGTAAAGTGATTGTCAGCACCACAAAACTGGCGGAAATATTGCAACTGGATCCGGAAGTGCAACTATTGCCAGCCGAACAGCAACTGGTACCCGTTACCATGGTTGATGAAACTCTGTCCGTACAGGAACTGATCATGGTCGGCCTTGCCGAACGCCCCGAGATGGCCGAATACCGCGCAATGGCTGAAGCAAGACTCACAAAGTTTCGCCAAGAGCGGTCCCGACCGTTTTTGCCCTATCTGCAACTGGCGGGTAGTGTGGGATCGTTTGGCGGTGGGACGGGCTCCGAGATCCGTGATCAAACTACGCGGGATGATATGGTCGCGTCGATGATCTGGGAATTTAAAAATCTGGGGTTCGGTAATTACCTAATTAATCGTCGGAGCAAAAGCGAATGGCGAGAATCCCAAATCAAGATCGAACGCTTACAGAATCGCGTGATAGCTGAAATCGTAGCGGCAGCCGGAGACAGTGCCAGCTATCGACGGCAGATCAATGCAGCGGAAGAGGGGCTCAACGCCGCAAATCAGAGCTACACATTAAATGTCGAACGTATTCGCGATGCAGAGGGCATACCGTTGGAACTGGTCCAGGCAATTCAGGCACGAACCAATTCACAAAATCGATTAACCCAGGCAATCTGCAACTACAATCGATCACAATACCGTTTGCTTCACGCAATCGGTCAGCCCTCGGCAATTGCGATGGAAAGTTCAAACGCGGAAGATCAATAATAGACTCTCCTGCGGACCTCTCGATTTTGTTATGCTGACTTCACAAGCTCCGTGAATGCCGCGGGTGTAGTTCAATGGTAGAACACAAGCTTCCCAAGCTTGATACGGGGGTTCGATTCCCCTCACCCGCTCTTTGCGGAAATCACTATTAGAGGCGGTGTTCTTGCTCATCCGAAGCGAGGCGAATGGTTTTACGCGACAGGTCGTGGATCGCCTCCACGTAACGCACCGTACGGAATGTAGCCTGCATTAAAATTGAATGCGTATAGGCATGCTGCCCGCGCACCGAAACCCCGTCCAGCATCGGCGAGTCGCTGATGCCACATGAGACAAAAATAATGTCCTCTCCTGATGCTAGATCATCGCAACTGTAGACTTGATCGAGATTTTGGCTCCACGCAGAATCTTTCAGCTCTTGAAGTTCCGCATCGTCACGTGGCCACATCCGCACGAGCATCTCGCCTCCGAGACATTTGATAGCCGCTGCCGCAATCACCGCCTCTGGCGATCCTCCCACTCCCAGATATACATCAACCGTACTGTTCAGCATTGAAGGTGCGATCGCCATCGCCACATCACCGTCACCGATCAGACGAATTCGGGCACCCAACTTACGGACAGCAGCAATTTCCTTTTCGTGACGATCGCGATCAAGCAGGCCCACCACAAGATCTTCCACCCTTTTGTCCAAGCATGCCGCAATCTTGCTGAGCGTCTCCTCGAGCGGGGCGTCAAGCTCCAGCGAAATACCTGCCTCACGAACGGCCGGGCCGTACGCAAGTTTGTAGCAATAAAAGCTGGGTAACTCGATGAGTACCCGCTCCGACTCAGCAGAGACAACTGTCGCTGCTAGGACACTGATCGCCCCTGGCAACCCTTTAGCCGTCAATCGAGTGCCATCAATCGGATCAATCGCAAAATTGACCCTAGGCGAATTGCTGGTTCCCAAGCCTAACTTTTCGTTGCGGAAGATGCCGGGGGCTTCGTCCTTGATCCCCTCACCAATTACACATAGACCTTGCATATCAATGAGATTGAGCATTCCGCGCATCGCATCGGTTGCAGCCTCATCGGCAGCTAGTTTGTCGCCACAACCAAGCCAACGGTAAGCGCGTAATGATGCCGCCTCCACGGCACGCACCAAGTCGAATCCAATGGTACGTGCAACAGTGTGGGGGATATGTTGATTTTCTTGATTGTCCACAGTCGCTCACTTTCTTGGTGGATTAATTTGTCCGCTGATGCATCATGGTTTTTCTTCAAATGAAACTTTTTTGCCCTGGATAGCTCCTAGGAAAATTTCGGCCAAGGCTTCATAAATAGCCGTCGGACAGATTCGGTTGGAACACTCATACGCGATAATCGTAACGGCGAGCAGCGGAATAGTCATAAATCGAGCGGCTGTCATTTCCACCATGATGACGGCGCAGGTGATGGGGCTCTGAACAACGCCGGAAAAGTAAGCAACCATAAAGAGCATAATGACTGATGTGGGCTCAAGATTCGGAAAGAGATTCAGCAGCAATGGCTGGAACGTCTGTCCGATACCCGCACCAACAGATAAGCTCGGGTCAAAGAGACCGCCGGGAATTCCGCTGATCAAACAAATATAGTTGGCAATTGCTTTCAACGGAGCATAGTGCCAAGCAAACTGCTGACCGTCTAAAAGAATGCCTTGCGCCTGGGCGTAGCCGCCTCCATATGTCTCGCCACCGGAAATCAAACCCAATGCAGCCAGGGAACCTCCAAGACATAAGGGAATCAACACCCGATGCTTTTGCATACGCGGATTGATCCAACGCATCGTTCCGACCACCAATCTGGAAAACAGTCCGCCCAACAATCCGCCGACCATTCCGATCAACGGAACCGCCAGCCACTGATAGACCGGCCACTTTCCCACATCGATTTTAATCTCACCATAAAACAGATAATCGTGGCCATGCAGCAAAATAACCACCACACAGGCCAACAAGACCGTACGAATGATTACGCCGATATTGTTCTTCTCAAAGGAACGACCGATCTCCTCGAGGGCGAAAATTGCGCCCGCGATGGGCGCATTGAATGCGGCGGCGATGCCTGCCGCACCCCCACCCAAGATTAATCCGCGTTGCACAATGTGCTGCGGAAACCGCGTGATTCTCGTGATCAGATACATCAAGCAGGCCCCCACATGCACGCTGGGACCCTCACGTCCGATGGTCATTCCTGAGAAGAGGCCTAAAAACAGGAGCAGGGCCTTGCCGATCGCTATCCGCATCGACAGCATGCGTTTTCGAATGGGTCCATCCTCTACGTGCAAGGCTGCAATCGTTTGAGGAATTCCTGTACCCTCTGTACCGGGAAAAAAACGAATCCGCAGCTGAATAATCAATAACATTGCCCCCGTGATGATCAACATCGGCAGCATGAGATTGATTACAGAGTGGGGCACAAACCAAATGTCTTCCGTGACAACTGGTACATTTCGAATCCGATCAAACCACCGGTTCCCTGATTCTTCAAAGGTCCAGAAGCAGAATGCGGCCAGACCTGTGACGCCTGCCGCTAAAACAAACAACGCATGTTGCATCCAGATTTGTGGCCGGGAGATGCCCCAATTCGGAGACATAGGCTCATTTATTTTATTCTCGGACATCTGAGAATTTTGCTCCGTGTTGCCATCCCTCGACCACGCGTTACGATCTGGTAGTCCGTTGCTCAGCCTAACTGCCATGCTGGCAAATCTCAAGTACAAGGCTCGG
>DLCF01000013.1:0-31897 GCA_002480485.1 Planctomycetaceae bacterium UBA7805 | reverse complement strand
CTCGGCCAATGAACTGCGGACCGTATCCAGTAAGGAATACTCCTCAGGTTGAAATGAGGCTGAGAAGTACGAAAAGTGTGCAAGCCGAAGCGATCAAGAGGGCCCATCGGAGAATACGTGGAACTTTGACACCGGACTGCACAATCTGCGCTGTTGCAAAGAACATCGCACCAAAAAAAGCAATCATGGCGGAAAAAATCCAGGGAGATATCCTCCATGTCGGTGCGGCATTCAGTGCCAATAAACTGCTGACGCCAAACCAGACTCCCACCACGAATTCGATCATCGGATATCGACCACTAATGCAGGATCCACAATCACGACAGCGACCCCGCAGAAAAATCCAGCTAACAATCGGAATATTGTCCCAGGGGCGAATGGAATGGTTGCAACAGGGACAGCGGCTCCCCGGACGGAGCAGACTTTCGCCGCGAGGCAAGCGATAAACGACCACGTTGAGAAAGCTGCCCACACATGCGCCCACCAAAAAAAACCAAAAGATGAGAATCCCGTCTATCAGTGACATTTGATTTTGATCGGACTCGTTATTGACAAATCAGTACTACGAACAAATACCGTGCAGCGGGCCACCGACCGCGGCGAGATGATCAACCCGTTGCGTTATCGCCGGATCCTCCACAAGTGGAGGCGCGTGATGCGGTTTGATTCGTGCGTCGATAACCAGTGATCCTGCACAGCCCCAGTGTTTATCGAGGACGGTGGCAGCGAAACCATAAATGTCGGTCGCCGGGTTGCTGCGAGTGAAGGTTACCCATAAAAAATTTCTTAAAGAAGCAGATGCAAATGCGCTGTCGTCCACAAGGACGACCAATGGGAACTCGCCCAAATATTTTCTCGGTTGTGACCATCGGTTAATTACGTCCTTCACGGTTGCCGAATCTTGCTGGTCATTACACTGCACTACCATGACGCCCGGAAATGCCACTTGCGGACACGACCACCCATCCGGCAAATGCAAGTCAGCGGGAATTACATCGGGAAGGCTCCGTTTCACAGAACCGGTGGCTGCAATCACCACTTTCGATCCTTGATTTAGTCCACTTCCTGAATAATCGAGTGTGTCAATCGTTGTACAGGTGTGGAAGTGCAGGTCACGATTCCAGTCGACCCTTCTGAGCATATGCATCATGAATTGATCGACTTTATGAATATCGAGATCGGATTGATCTGCATCTTCTGTGATCCACAGATATTTGGCCAGCGAAAGTTGCCCTTGGCCCAAAATAGCCGATGCCTGGGTAAGCAGTTCGGCCGGTTGCGTTGTCTGTTGATAAGGAACATAACGTTCGCTGCCGATGGCCAGCAGCAGCGGATGTACACCCGATGCATCAACCGCATGTACAGCCTTCAATCCCGGAATTAAAGAAGGAATCACGGGACCTGTCAATTCATGGATCAACTGGCCGAAAATTGTATCCTCCTGAGGAGGTCGGCCGACTACCGTGAAAGGCCAAACTGCATCACGACGATGGTGGACCGCGGTCACCCGCATTACAGGAAAATCGTGCGCCAGACTGTAATAACCCAGGTGATCTCCGAACGGACCCTCGGGAAGCATTTTATCCGGGATCACATGTCCGGAAATGCAAAAATCGGCATCTGCGTAGATCGGCAATTCACGGCGGTCGATCATCCGCGTTCGGTAACCGTTCAACGCTCCGGCAAACCGCAGTTCAGACAATCCCTCCGGCAGCGGCATCACAGCGGCCAAATTCATGGCTGGTGGACCGCCTACAAAAATGTTCACTCGCAGTGCCACTCCTGCTTCGATCGCAGCGCGATGGTGCACTCCAATACCCCGGTGCAGCTGATAGTGCATTCCGATTTCCTGATCCTGTATATAGCTACCACCAGAGAGTTGGATGCGATACATGCCGAGATTCGAATGTCCGATTCCCGGATTTCTAACATCTTCGGTATAGACTTGAGGCAGGGTGACAAAAGCACCTCCATCGTCGGGCCAGGATACTAACTGGGGCAGTTGACCAATGGTGGTTGCCGCCTGCAAAACCGGACCCGAACGGACCGATTTGAGAAGTGTGTGCAATGCCGTTCGGGGAGTCGAAGCGTAGCGGAATGGATTTCGTAGAAAATTTGCTGGATCAATCTTTAGTTCAATCAGCTTTTGGACGCGGTGTAATGTGTCGCGAAAAATGTAGCGAGCCCGTTCGATCGTCCCGAATAGATTGCTCACCATGGGAAACGGCGAACCTTTAACACGCGCATAGAAGATGGCCGGTCCGCCAGCCTGATGGACCCGACGGTGTATTTCTGCCGCCTCGAGATGGGGATCCACCTCTTGCTCGATCCGCACCAATTGGCCGGTTTTCTCAAGATCATTAATGCAGGATTGGAGGCTACGGTAGACCATGGATTCGCCCTCTCGATCAATTTATTTCCTCTATTAGAACCAACTGACCGTCGTCTGAACAACGCCCTCCGCAACGAGCATTTAGACAGTGCGGTCAGCCAGCAGCGATCAAAGCGATCGATCTGGTCTGCCCGGATTTTTACCCGATATCGCAGCGTCATTGCATGACCCAGGATTATCCGTGGCCCGCAATGCATTTGCTAGCAGCAGTCATTACCAGCGGCATCGCGCGAAAGAGCCAACCATTTCGTATCAAGCGGCAAAAGCGTTACAGCCGATATAACCGTTAAAGCAAAACCGGCAGCGACGCTTGGGCTCGGGGGATCCGCAGCAAGGATGCGGGACAAGCCCTAACCGATCACTCTTTGATCCGTGTCGTACTCTCAAGCCCTCTGCCGGCGAATACTCCCGTCCTCGGTTGATTCGGTCAGTGACCGGTAGCGACAAGGCGGATCACTTACGAACTTCGTTGAAAGCAGTGACAATGATGTATTTAAAAACGGAATGCCGTTACATGCTGGCGTTGACTTCACTTATTCTCAGTGCAAGTGTCAGTTACGGAGAGGAGCCCGTAACCCCGCCGATGGACCACGTTGCCCCGGTGCTTACGGTAAATACAATCTCTCCCCAAGAAATACATCTCGGAAGAAGTGCAACGTATCAGTTGCAGGTCCGCAATGTGGGTAACCAAGCTGCCGAGATTGTGGTTGTCCAGGTTGCCTTGCCGACCGACGCACGACTTCTCAATGCATCCCCTCAACCGGGCACGATCGAAGAGGGAGTTGCCCGTTTCAATCTCGGAAAAATCGCTCCGCGACAGCATCGCGAAATTCGACTGGAATTGAAACCCGAAAAAACGGGACCGATTCAACTCCAAGCGCGGACCAGTTTTGCAACACAAAATGAAACGCAAATACAGGTTCGACAAGCCAAACTCGAGCTAGAGTGCACCGCACCGATTGAAATTGGTCACGGAAGCCTCGTGCAATATGAATTAACCGTCTCAAATAATGGCGACGGAACCGCGGAGGACGTTGTAATTACGCCCACGCTGCCCAGCGAGACACACATTGGGGAAAGTTCAACCGCACCGATGACTTTTCCGCAACTCGCCCCTGGTGAATCCCGCGTGGTCCATTTTTCCGCCAAGGCATTAACTAAAAAGGCTCTGGACGCCCGATTTGCCGCACGCGACAGCATGGACCAGCTTGCTGAAACCGAGTGGCATACATTGATCACGCGACCGAGACTCGAGATTGTGGTGGACGGACCCTCAATTCGATATTTGCACCGAAACGGTGAATATATTGTGCGCGTCTCAAATCCTGGCGACGCCCCCACTGAACATATCGATGTTGAAATGGCGATTCCCTTCGGTCTAAAAATTTTAGGGACAAGTAAACAGGGCTTGTGCAGCAAAGAAGAAAACCTTCTCTGTTGGAAAATTCCACAGCTCAATCCTGCCGAGGAAGTGCAATGGTCGGTTTACACGCGGGCCATCGAAGAAGGTCGACAGGTACCTCAGGCGAAAGCTAAATCGCGCGGGGGGCTCTCGGCCGTTGACCAATTTGCGACTGATGTCGTATTACGCCCTCAACTGTTTGCCGCGGTTATAAACGAGAGTGGTCCGGTCGAAGTCGGTGAAATTGCTACATTTACTGTTGCGGTAACCAACCATGGTACACGACATGCAAATCACGTTGTCATCCGTGTTAACTTGCCGGAAGGAATGCAGGCCGAGGAGCGTGATGGTCTTAAAGTCGATGGCCAGCAGTTACAATTCGCACCCATCAATCTTGCCATCAATCAGAGACAGGAAGTGATGTTCCGGGCAACCGGACACAGGCAAGGTGAACACATCGTGAGAGCGACGTACGGTAACGAAGCCTCGGAAATGGAACTCGCTGTAGAAGGTGAGGCATTCTTTTACTCTGACAATCGGACGTATGTTGCCGAACAGAGCCAAGGCAGTGAACCGACTCGACAAGTTGAATAATCTAATGATTACTCGAGGCCGTTTTTTGCTTCCAAAGACTAGGCACTGCAAATAGCACCGTAACTACCCGCAATTGTTAAACAGAAGCACCCCGGGATGGATTCGAACCATCGACCTGCTGATTAGAAGTCAGCTGCTCTATCCAGCTGAGCTACCGGGGCCTCTGTTTCTGAAAAATCGCAAAAATCCAGAATTAACCGCAACCGCTGCAGAGACTCTGTTAAGTCTACCTCGCAGGACCACGTCGACAAACCCAGAAGATCGTCAACAAATCCCCCGTGCGGATTGGAAGGAATCGGCCCGATGACCCGCTTTTTATCCTTTACACATTACGTATTGCTTGCCGGCCTGTTCGGTGGATGCTGCTATCAAGGTTCTCCTTATTGTCACTTGAACTATCCTAATTTAATCGGTTACACCTATCCCAACTGGTGCCCGCCACCATTGAAAACCCCACCGAACGGGCCGCCGGATGAAGTATGGGACGATGTGCAAAATGCTGAAAGAGTGGCCGCGGACACAAATCTACCCGCTGAAGAAATCCCAACTGGCACCCCAACACCACTGCCAGACAACCCTCAGGAAGCATCGGTCCTCTCAATTCCCCGCAGATAGCGGATCAGCAATCGTACGCGAAGTGACCGGTTGGCCGATGAGGCGCGATAAATAATAAAAGCCCACTGCAATGCAGTGGGCTTTTATTTGAGACACACGCGATCAAGTAAGCTCACTCAGGAAGCTCGCCTGTGCTTAGGCGGCTTCCTCATCAAGCAGCTCATCGTCTTCTAGATCGTCATCATATTTATCTTCTTCAAATTCGGTATCGGCGTCCTCGAAGTCGCCCGATAATGACTGTTCCGAATCTTCCAATTCACCTTCTTCAGCGCCATCCTCTTCATAGACGAGGCTGAATATCTGATTGTAAGCCTCCTCCAGATGTTCGTGGACCGTGGAACTTTCCACGTTTTCAAGAAGGTTTGTCAAAGATTCGAGGACTCGATCCACTTCATCTGTGCTGATCTCTTCAACTTCTTCATATTCGACGCCGGAATCACTCAAGTGGCTTTCGAATTCTGCATCTTCATCATATCCACTGTGTTCTGCGGAATACTCTTCGGACATTTCATATCTCCTTAACGTTGCCCGGGGCGACCGCGGGACATTCTTAAAAATGAAACGATTGCTGTGGCTAAACTGGCAAGACCAAATCGATCCTCGTAACGCCGAATACGAATACCACAGCAGGGCGTCTATTACCATATCGGCTTCGATAAGCCAAAGCTTTGGTATTATGCCACCATTAAAGTGGCCTTTTTAGGCACTTTTTACGGATCGACTTCATTTTTATCAGGCCGTACGACGGCGGGGTTTTTGGGGTCGGTCCGGGGAATGCGGGCCGCCACCGTCTAGTGATCTTCCCGCCGGCCGTCCCACACCAAGGGCCGCTGTATCACCGAAGTAATATTTCCGGGCTGCCGGATTACTGAGCACCTCATCCGGGCTTCCGTGACATAGCACCTGGCCATCGCGAATCACGTAACTACGATCCGTAATTGCGAGTGTTTCCTGCTCACGATGGTCCGTGATTAGAATCGAAATTCCACTGTCGCGAAGGCCCCGGATAATATCCTGAATGCTATTAATGGTAACCGGATCGATACCCGTAAATGGCTCGTCAAGAAGGATGATCTGGGGATTGGAAACAAGGCAACGAGCAATTTCCAGACGTCGCTTTTCACCCCCTGAAATAAATTGCGCCTTCGATTTCCGAATTTTTGTGATGTTAAACCGCTCCAGAAGATCTTCGGTCTGCTGCTTACGCTGTTTGTATCCAACACCAAGCAATTGCAACACACTAGAGATATTGTCTTCAACACTTAGTTTACGAAACACCGACTGCTCCTGCGCAAGGTATCCCATGCCCCCATCCCGCGCCCGCCGGTACATCGGCCATGCAGTGACATCTAGATCATGCAATAACACACGACCCGCATCCGGTTCCACCATGCCACATGTCATCCGAAAACTGGTTGTTTTTCCAGCCCCATTCGGTCCCAGTAGGCCGACAATTTCGCGATCTCCGACTTCAAAGTCGATGCCGTCGACCACCCGTCGGCGACCGTAGGTTTTTACCAGACCCTCTACTTTTAACAGCGACATTGTACATCCTTGCGGTAAGAGGCCGTCAACGCACCCATTGTATGTGCGTTAGCGGCCAATAAATAAATAGGGCCTTCCCAATCAACAGGTCCCTCTCCACATAGTACTCCGTATGTGGCGTTGCCCAGAGACGACTATCCTTACTTTGAGGGCTATTGTCCCCCAGGGCAAAAAATTGGTCTTGTCCGCGATCCGAATTTCCAAACCGATCCAGCGGAAAGTAGAGAGCATGCATTTGACTAAACCACTTGGGCCAATTCGTTTGTTCGGTTAGTACCTGCCGGGCTGCCGACACTACATCAGCCCGACCCAAATAATGATCGGCAGCCAGAGGTCCACGTACATACGATCGAGTAAAACTCAGGTCAGACGGCACCGAGATGTAATAAACGTCACGTAAAATCCGCAATCGGTCCACAGCAACACTTGCGCCGCTGGCTCCAATTCCAACCGGTGCCAAATCGCCCCCTTCTTCCTCATCGGATACCGGAATCGTGTTATCAAGCGGAGGGTAGGTGCTGGGCAAGTCAAAGGCGATTGGTTTTCCGTTGACCCACAGAAAAAGTTGATCGTCGAAATTCGCGAATCTCAGTTCATAGATCCCCGGACCTCGGATCGAGGTTAGCGCCTCTGGCAACTTGGACGGCTCTCCCGCTGAATTGTAAAAGGCGTTATCAATGCCTAATGTGGCAACACCGCTCTCAAGATTTATCGTACACGCAAAGTGTTTTCCGCCCTCCACGAGATCCAGCCGTACACTTCCGCCGGCAGCGAGCACCTCCAGGCGACACTCGATCATTAGATCACCTACCCAATACATGCCCATGGCCGCCCGATTGGATTGAACTTGAGGCGGATATTGAAAAAGAATGCCAGAATTGTAGGAATAAGCATCGGAAATAAGCTGTGGAACCGGTTGCATATCCCGCAAATTCGGACGCTTCGCGTCAGACTTTTTTACCCCACTCGCTCGGACGATCCTGTTCCATTGCCCAAAGTCAGGTACGCGATGCTGATACCGCAACCAGCTTGTTTTCTGGCTGAGGCCTTTACCCTCAATCACGAAACGCCTGTGGTTGTCCACCGGTTCCCAATCACCTTTAGCGGCAGTCGTCCCCCGCGGCCATAAGTCCCATCGGTGGGGCCAACCACTACCGGTCAGCTGTTCTGCTTGATAAGTGTTGTCATGCACCAGTTGTGCCATCGCTAGCGCTTTGCGCGGTGGTTTGCGGACGATGGTGTAATCCAGGCCCCGTGCCTCGGTTTCGTTTTTGGCAACTTGTCCTGCACGAAAAATATCTCCCCGGTGAAGCTTCAACGTCTCTCCCGGCAAGCCAACCAACCGCTTGATATAATTCCGCGACGCGTTACCCGGAAATCGGAAGACGAACACATCCCACCGCTCGGGTTCCCGGAGGGCGTAGGCAAACTTGCTTACAATGATACGGTCGCCATTGGCAGATTTTGATTCCGCGTCGAGTTCAAGCGCACCAGCATTAAATGGACGAGGGTAACCCAATAATTTACCTTGTTGGCGATTCGTGCATGCCCAGTAACGACAATTCAAGCATTCTCCTCCGATGACATCAGCTTGTTTCTGCTCGTTAGACGGATCGATCTCCTGACTCGCGCTGATCCGGTAGGGAAAACCGCACATCGGACAGTCAACGTCCTGGTGCCGACCCTGCAGAGTCGGCGCCATCGATCCGGTTGGAATCACAAATGCTTCGGCTTCAAAGGTGCGAAAGAGGAATGCGAGCGCAAAAGCAACCACGATCGACTCGACCGTTTCACGGACATTCTTGGAGGTTAATAGATGTAGCAGCGCGGTCTGCGCACCACCCCCCGCGCCTTGCTGGAATTGCTTTTGAGCGTTGCCTTTTCCTGTATTCTGTTTTGCCATCAGATACCGCGAAGAGAGATTAGGGCTGGTCAATTAGGGAGAAAACGTAATATAGCGTATCCCGCGGTGCTGGTGAACTTCGAATCCACAAGCCGCATGCAGGCTCAAATCTGCCAATCATCGCCACCGCCATACGCGTCCCAAAAGCTCTCCACGACGGACGATTGCGGCGTCAGTATTTTGTCGGCTATCGAGAGAAATTGGGCTGTTATCACCCAGCACAAAAAACTCGTCAGCAGCTAAATGGTACTCACCCGTGCGACGGTTCACGATCCCACGCACCTCAGGCGTATAATAAACGTCACGTCTTACTAAAGGATGCTCAATGGTCGCGTGAAGCGATTGCGCGCCGATCGCTAGAAGCCTGTCTGACCGTGTGTGATTATCTCCAAGCGCCTCATCCGCAGCATGCACCGCTCTGTCGATCCGCGCTACTTCCAGATCGCACGAAAAAATGACCTCTTTATTGATCACAAAAAAGAACTGCTGATCAACCGATGCAACCTCCACCCTGATCACTGAACCCGCTTGTCGGGCAGGCCAGAAAAATTCAGCAAGTCCTTGCCCGGCCTCTCGGAGTTTTCCCGTTGCTTGGCCGCAATCCAGTTCCAGTCGCAAACTACCCAGCTCAAAAAATAAACGACCTTTACCGTGCCATTGTATTTTTGCAGCGAGCAGCAAATCATCGGTTTTATACAATTTTCGGGAAAGCGTCTGATTGTATGCATAGTTATCGGTAACACGATCCACCACGCGATACTGGCCACGATGGAGATCAACATGGTCATAGACAATCCAGTCAACCAGTGCCGTCTGATCCTCACTCGGTGGGCGGGGGACATGCTTAAAACCGCAGGTCGATTGTGGCATTCTTTGCCACTGCGACGCTTGATGCTTCGGTCGCCAACGCTGAGCAATACCGGCATGCTGAGCAGCAAAACGTGCATCGTGCACAGTGATAGCCATCGCGTCGGCGGTCGCAAAATCTTTTTTCAGTCGTTTCCCATTCACCCAAATATCACCGCTAGCAACAGCCAATGTTTCATCAGGGAGCCCTACAACCCTCTTTAAACAATGATCAAGTGCTGGATCGATAGATTGAAAAAGAATTGTCTCCCAGCGATCGGGGTCGCGAAGCTGAAAGCTCATACAGTCAATCAAAAGCCGGTCGCCCGCGACAACGGGTTGGAGAGGATTGTGTGGCTGATGCGATCCACAATTCGGACAATCCACAAATCGTGGTTTTGGAATCGTCGTTGCATCGATAGCAAAAGTAAATCGGCAATCGTTACAACAGACTGCGTAATGCGGACCATAAAAACGCTCTGCCATTGAACCGCCGATCACCCGGATCGGCATAATCAGTCCCTGCAAGACAAATTGATTTATACAAAGCAGCAACAACACAACGAGGAAGCCGCATAGCGTCAGCACAACGATTCTCGAACCGCTTGACCCTCGCATTGATTTTCCTCAAGCAGCAATCGGAATCGGTTGAAATGGCATCTAAATCAAAAGTCTCTTGGGGATGTTGAACTATTTATAAAATGATCCCACGCGCCCTGCCATACAGGAAGTTGAGGAAATAAAATTTCCGCCAATCGTCTCGCGCGAGGTGTCGATGCCTCAAGAAGATTACCAGACACGGCCGCCGATGCGTCCAGTTCTCCCAATAATAATCGCATCCAGATCTGCTGGGAGCAGATCAGCCGATCAGGTCCTGCATCGGCATCCCGGAGTCGCGCACCTTTTTCGCTTACGACGAGTCGACTCGAGTGTTGCTCTGAGCCCCAGCCGAGCGTTGCAACTCCTTCCGTTTGCGTAACCCGCAACCGGCGGAGCAGCTCCGGGCCGAGTCGACGCACCAGCAGTTTAAGACTGGGCAAACCAATTATTACCGTGTGATGATCGCTGCATGAGTGCTGAACGGTAGCGGCTTGTGCAGCGGCGCAGAGTTCAGCCAGCCGGTGTCCTGGATCAGTAGTTGCCACCGTGAGTGAGCGAAAATTTTGCTCGATTGCATCGGCGCAGATTCGCTTCAACAATTGCTCGGTGGCAATAACTTGGCTAGGTTCACCAAGGATTTCTAAAATTTGATCTCCGCAAACCACGGCATAGGCGACAATTTTTCCTCCGCGCTGTTTAATGCCCCGCTTTTTTTGATGGTCGACAGCGACGATAATCTGAGCACCGCTCGAGCGGCTTACTAGCCACTGCCAATATTGTTCAGGGCGTTTCCAGAAACCGTAACCGTTATTCTCGTACAGCCGATAAATCCGCATCAAGGCTGAAAGCTCCATTTGCCGAAAAGGTCTGATGTTGATTGCTTGACAATGCCTGCTGTACTCCAACTGATCAAACGCAGAGGCGGACTCCGCGCGAATTGCGATCTCAGCCAAGATCGCACGAGGGTTTGCTTCAAGTCGCCTGAAATCAGATGAGGCAAACCAATGAAAAGGCCAGAGCGGGGCAATGCTGCGCTGTGCGATATCAGTAAGATTCGCCCGTACGACCACCGCACGCCTGTCTCGCACGATACCTTCGATCTCGCGCAGCATGGCACTCACGACCCAACGATTTTGAAATTTGGGCAGGAGATCCAAAGCCCCGCAGTAGCAGGTCAAGAGTCGAGATTTTCCCCAGCCGACCTCGCGAAATCGGAGGTGGATATGACCGACGATTCGCCCATTATGCTTGAGAAGAATTCGTTGTCCGATTTTCCCTTCGCTCAGTTCCAGTTGATCCTGAAAATCAACCGCAGGCAGGCGACGCAATTGATTACAAAGAAAATGCTCAACAGCAGAACGGTCGCCTGAATTGGCTAGCATCGCTCGAAGCGAATCGCTTGCCGGATCGAAGGTCGGCTCTGCTCCGTAATCGGAAACAATGGCCATGATGTGGGAATCTCTCGTTCGGGCCTTTACGAGACCCGCCGCACCCCTTGCCGACCCGTCCTGCCTTCTTGCGACTTTTTCTCCGCTGCGCTGTTGCGGACACCGCATGCCTCCAAGCAGACGACTTTAACCTACAACGAACGGCCAACGGTGTCCAGAAGAAATTCGGACAATAAATCCTCTGGAAACAGGCAAAACGCGTAGTCCCGAGCGGCCAGAATCGAATCGGCCTGGCGACTCGCAATGAGCCGACGACGCTCGGCTTCTGCCGCGGCGGCCAAGCGATGCGCAAAAGGCTGGAGAGCAGAATTGCAACGTTCAATACCCTGATGACGTGCAGCGCCGTTGTCACGAGTTAACGGCGTTTCAATCCATTTCTTTTTCTCTGCAATCCAAGCTTGAATCTCGGGAGAAATCGGCATGTCTGTCGACCCTTTTAGCATGCGATCCGGATTGAAAATGAAATCGCGAAGACTTGAATTGCATCGGCGAATATCCTCAGCCGTAGCGCCGGAGCGTGCCAAGGGTAACCGCAATGTTCCTGACACGACCATATACTCCGGTGCGGGCAATCCGAAAAAACGATCGATGATTGCATCAGTGAGTCGATCATAATTCCCCCCCCCAATTCCGTGCACAAATAAATCTCCACAGAACATCCTCGCAAACATGGTCGTTATCAGTGCACGCGAACGGATGTGTATTCCTTGCGACTCGGCAGCAGACAATTGCTCAGCCGCAGCATGCAAATCGCCCTCGGGGGTTGCCTGAATCGAAAGAGTGGTGCCCGAACTCCCTGTAAGCACTAACTGATCTCCCCGATATTCACAATAAAGTGGTTGGCGTTGTGGATCCTGGTCGGTCCAGATCCAGAAAGGAGCCTGCAAGATGTTATCTTCTGCCGACAAATCGGGCATCGGGTGAGCATGATTCCGCAGGCGATTCTGTATTCGATAATCCGCAAGGACGCTGTTGTAAATTTCATGGAATCTGGGTAGATGCGCTAGAAGATGGGCCGTAAACCACCGAAAAGCATCACCTTTACAAATCTCGCTCTGGGGCAACTCAAGTGTCTGCAGGCACCATTCTCCCTCAACTTGATGCCTGGCTTGAGCGATACAGAGACCAATCTGATCGACCGTATCTGCCCTTTCGAGTACTTTTGGCCAGAAGCGATTGATGAACGGATCATCGATCAGCGGGGCGACGCATTGGCTTATCCGGTCACCGAAGCTGGCAAATTCAGCCGAGTCCCCAATTTTCCAGGCTTCGTAAGGAATGCGATCCAGTCGGCGATCGAGCGGAATATATTCCACCGATGGCTCGGTGAGGCTTCCAACAGGGGCATAGATTCCCATGCTTTTTGGGGCATCCGTATCGATCAAAATCTGTAAGCCGATACCTTTATTCTCCATTGCCCAGCGGTCGATGACAAAATTCTTTGCCCAGACACCGGGGTGGAAAAGGTCCGGCTGATGCCCCCCCAAGATGATTGGCCCAGTGAATTGCTCGGCCTGTTCATCCAATGGCACAGGCAAGGAAACATCTCGGTAAGTGCGAGTGTAGTTTATTGCCTTCCGGAGTAAATCTGCCCGACACATGTTCAACAGCTCATCGAAACGATAGCCTTGAAAATCATATCCCTGGTGTGATGTGCTTTCCAGAAGTGATCTGTTACCAGTCAAAATTGACTTAACCTGACCATCGGCAGGTGCAATTAACAACGATTGGTCGTCCTCAGGCACCACCCAACGTGCACGAGCAGCCTTTGAAGAAGCAACAGTCATTCGGTTGACTCTCCACACAGAGGTATGCGACCTTGAGTCTTCGATTGACATGCGACCTCTCGCATGCTGGCATCCAGAATCTGATGATAATATCGAAGCCGTGTTTGCCCATCATCAAGCGAACCACCGAATGATCGCTTCTCCGCCAAGTATACCAGCGGCACCGGAATTTCCACGACGTTCAAATCGGCAGCGGCCGCAAACACCCAAAGCTCTAATGGCATCGCATAGCCATGTTCGGTAGTTCTAAGTCGTGACAACATTGAAACGCGATATGCCTTGAAACCACAAAACGCATCCGTCAAAGAGAGACCAAGTTTCTGATTAAGCTCATGAGTTAGTCGCATATTGATGCTTCGACGTTCCTCTGGAGGAACGCCATCTCCAGAAAAACTTTTCAAATAACGACTCCCCGAGACCATATCGACCGGTCGACGCTCAGCGGCAACATTAAAAGCATTAACGAATTCGGGGATCCTTTGTGGTTCATGCTGCCCATCGCAGTCGATCGTCACCAAAATGTCATAGCCTCCTCGCTGTGCAAAATCGAACGCGGAACGCAACGCCGCACCATAGCCTTGATTCACAGCATGAGTAACAATCGAGATGTCTTCCTGACCACGCAAAATATTTGCAGTGTCATCAGTTGAACCATCATCGACAACCAACACATCTTGCGCGTGCTGCTTGACACAGCGTAGCACCTGATCGACGTGCTGTTGCTCATTAAAAACCGGCAATGCGGTCAGAACACGGGGAGCCATAGAAACTAACTTTCTCAAAGGATTAGCCATCCATTCTAGGCAGCGAACAAACGGGGGAAAATAGGCAGAGACACAAGATCGGCACAGGGAGTAAAAAAGTGTGCAATCTGTAGCGATTTTTCAGTCGCTAACGACCTCACGGGGCTCCGACCCAGGGTATCGTGATACCTCGGCGGAATGGTCGACCATCGCCAACGATCTACTCATCACGTGGTCGCGCCCCAAAATTTTTCGATGAAATTTTCATCCGCCAGCTTTGTAATCAACGCACGGTTTGCCGCGGGAAAATCCATTGATGATAAATTATTTAATCCCACCCAACGGAATGGAGGCTTCACAGGCAGTTTGCAATCCAAAGAGTGACAGGCAAAGAATGAGAGATGCAACTTTAGAGAAGTGCCATTCTCGTGCATGTTGTGATTTCTTTCGATCGCATAGTGATGAACCACTTCGGCACATTTCCCAAGAACCGTAACTTCCAGTCCGGTCTCTTCTTTGCATTCCCTCGCGGCAGCCTCTGCTGGATTCTCATCTGGGGTAATTTTTCCACCTGGAAATTCCCAGCATCCGGCCAAAAAATCGCTATCAGCGCGAGGCCCTATCAGCACCTCTCCAGCATTACAAAGCACAGCGATCGCAATACGTTCCATAATCGACTCACGAAGCATGGCCTTCGAGCAGACGACCCGGTGATCCCATTATGTTGTAGCCGGCATCGACGTGGAGAATTTCCCCGGTCACACCGTTAGCTGCTGATGACAAGAGAAAAGAGCCGGATTTTCCAACCTCCTCATGCGTAATATTCCGATTGAGAGGAGCCATTTTTTCATATAACAAAAGCATGTCTTCGACGCCTGCCCCGCGACCAGCCAAAGTCTTGACCGGACCCGCACTGACCGCATTGACGCGAACCCCTTGAGGTCCAAGATCATAGGCAAGGTAGCGAACCGATGCGTCTAACGCAGCCTTGCAAATGCCCATTACGTTATATCCGGGAACCGCTTTCTCACCGCCGAAGTAGGTCATGGTCAATACACTGGCATTTTCCGAAAAAATGCTGCGGGCAGCATTACACACGGCCAGCAAGCTATAAACGCTTATTTCCATTGCCATCTTGAAACCATCCCGGCTGGTTTCAACCGTATCCCGTCGGAGGTCATCAAGATTGGCAAAGGCAATGGAGTGCAGCAGAAAGTCGATGGTGCCAAATTTATCTTTTGCCTGTGCCATGACCGCTTTTATATCCTCATCCTTACTCACATCCATGGGTACCAAAAAAGATGCCTGCTCGCAGTCATCCGTTATCTTCGCAACCCTCCGTCGATTACGCTGTCGTTCATCATCCGGACGATCGGGCAGATGCGAGAATCCACACTCTCCCCCCTCAGACATGATTTGCTGGGCAACGGCCCAGGCAATCGAATGGTCATTCGCTACACCAAGAATCAAACCTTTTTTACCGTCAAACAGGCCCATAGCACTCGCTCCCTTCTCGATTACCGATCCGTTTACGCCATTTACGCATTCACTCGGGCGAGACCTCACATGCAGCTTGCTTAATTCATAAAGTCTCGTGCTCCGGAGAGGCATCAAAATAACCCTAATGGCGTCTCCGCTCAACGGCCCCACGGACACAAGCAAAACCACAAAATACGGGATACAAAATGTCCCCGTCCCAATCCAATGCCTGCAATGCTAGCAGTTTTCGGATCTCGATGGCGAAACCTGGATCCTTGCGTTGCTCTATCTGGGGGTGCTGGCTACAATCCCGACCCTGCAAGAAATCAATCCTCTCGACATCAGGGAAGATGCGTCGATGAGTATGGAAGCGCCCCGTTATCACATGCCCGATCGGGCCACCGAACTTTCCGCGCTAACGCCTTTTGAGCAACTCCGTTATGCGAGGGAGATCATTCAGCTCGAGGCTGACGCCTTGGGAGAATTATGCGAGCGATTAAATGCTGATTTTCTCACGGCCGTGTCTTATGTATTTCAATGCGAGACGAATGTCATTGTTACCGGCATGGGCAAGGCCGGTCTGATCGGCCAAAAAATAGCCGCAACTCTTGCATCGACGGGCACACGGAGCCATTTTTTAAATCCGGCAGAGGCTTTTCATGGCGATTTAGGCCGAATCCACAAGGATGATGTGGTTCTTGTTCTATCGCAAAGTGGAAAAACCGAGGAAATCGTGAGGTTACTCCCCTCTTTAGCCACGCTTGATGTCACGGTTTTGGCAATTACCAGTGATCGACAAAGTCCCCTAGGTGCCGCTGCCAATGCCGTGCTTGAATTGGGACCCCTGCAGGAGGCCTGCGCGTTAGGCCTTGCACCGAGCACAAGCACTACGGCAATGCTGGCCTACGGAGACGCGATTGCTCTGGTCGCCAGTCGCATGCGTAATTTTCGTAAAGAGGACTTTGCCCGATTCCATCCCGGGGGAAGCCTGGGAGCTCAGCTGGCCGGCGTCGAGCAGCGAATGCGTCCACTAAATCAATGTCGTGTGGCAGAGAAGCAGGAAACCCTTCGGGACGTATTAAGCACACGTGCTGTTGAGGGGCGACGGAGTGGAGCGGTCCTCGTCGTGGACACTGCGGATCACCTCGTGGGCATTTTTACCGATAGCGATCTGGCACGTTTATTTGAGTCGCGACGCGAGAATGCGCTAGATCGACCGATTGGCGATGTAATGACATTACAGCCGATTCTCGTGCCAGCCGGGTCAATGCTGTGCGATGCATTGGCCATCATGGCCGAAAGAAAACTCAGTGAGTTGCCGGTGGTCGATGCAGACACTAAACCGGTCGGCTTGCTTGATATTACCGATTTGGTCAGCGACCAGCCCACGACAGCCATTTTGGAAAATGGGATTTCAATGGATGCCCCTCAGCGGGGCCTGCGATTAATACGGCAGAGTAAAGAACCGGAACGTGATGCCGATATACCGCAACGATCCGACAACCTGCCGTCCGACTGACCTTTTTTTATATCGGCTGATGGTGAGATTTTATGTCTTTTGATCAACAAGCAAACAACATCTCTCTAATCTTAAGCGATGTCGACGGCGTACTAACCGATGGTGGCATCATCTTTGATAACGAAGGTATTGAGACCAAACGATTTCACATCCGCGATGGACTGGGAATCAAACTCTGGCAACGGGCCGGTATGCATTTCGGAATCGTTACGGGTCGGTCTTCCAATGTTGTACAGATTCGCGCAAAAGAGTTGGGCGTGAAAATCGTACGCCAGGGTTTCGAAGAAAAGCTACCGGTTGTTCACGATATCATTTCTGACTTAACACTATCTCCGGATCAGGTCTGTTATATCGGTGATGATCTGCCCGATATTCCTGTAATGCAATATGTGGGATTGCCGGTTGCTGTAGCGGATGCCGCGATCGACGTCAGAAATGCTGCAGCTTACATTTCCGAATCTCGTGGGGGTCAAGGAGCAGTTCGGGAGGTCATCGAGCGCATTTTGCGGATTCAGGACAGGTGGGCTGAATCCCTCCACCGATTTTCATCCAACGCACCCTGAGGCCCTGCAACCTATATCCATTGTTGCATCTCAGCTAAATAAGCATGCTGCTCTGTTAGCAAACATCATGGCCAGACGCTTACTCCATACTCTGATCAGTTTCATCGTGGTGTTCGTTGCATTTGCGCTGTATCGCTTTCTACTGGCTCCATTGATGCTGCCCGACAAGATCGAGCAAACTTTCCACCCGAGGGCGTCTGAAATTGCAGCAACCCCGCCTCAAATTAAAAGGCTTGCAGAATTCTTTGACGCGGGCGAATGGGAGAGTCAGCAACCAATTGTCATTGAAAAACCTGAGTTCGCCGTGCTGCTCAAAAACTACGAAAGCACTCCTGATGATCAATTAAGAATCAATCCCTGCACCTTTATCTTTTTCCCGGAAGGGCGACCAGAGAATTCGGAAAAAAAACCGGTTGTAATTTTACGGGCACCGGAAGGCGCTATTCTTGACTTCGAAGGAGGCTGCGATTTAGCGCGTGCCAAAATCGGAAAATTACAAGGTGGAAGGCTTCTTGGTGAGGTCTCCATCAGCAATCGGGATCCCCAAAATGATCCCGAAAAAGATTTTTCGCTGGTGACTCGTGACGTGGAACTTCGCGAAGATCGGTTGTGGAGTCGGCAGGATGTCATATTCCAATTTGGTAAAAATAAGGGGCAGGGCCGGGGGCTGCAGATCCAGTTCGACCTCGACCCACAAAGTGACGATGCGGAGGATAAATCCGGATTCCAAACAGTACAGCGTGTTGACATCTTTGAGAATGTTCGGCTGTCGCTTAATCTTCCAGCTAGACCGCTTCTGCCCCGCGATCCGTTTTCGAGCACTGCTTCAAACAAGGCTGCTCCGCCTTTGCAAGAGACGTTAGTCGAAGTGAAGTGCAGGGGTCGTTTTCGCTGGAACAGTGAAAAGATGATTGCACGTTTGGAAGATCAAGTCGATGTAACCCGACACCATCTGACCTCGCCACCCGACAAAATGACCTGTGATCGATTAGAAATTCATTTCGAGGAAAATTTAAATCGATTCGCGGACGAGGAGCGAAACAGCCCGAGCATTGGAAAAAATATCGAACCGATTTTTCTAATCGCAGATGGAAGTCCTGTGCAGATGACTACACCGACGTGGCAGGCAACAGCGAGAGGAAATCATCTGGAGGTGGACTTAAGAACACAGCGATTACTCTTGAAGGGGGAGCAACCGGTCAGGGTTACCCACCAGCAGAGTTCGCTGATTGCGATGGACATCGATTATCGCCCCGGGGAGCAGAATGATCTCGGTACTTTACGGGCGGTCGGCCCCGGGCGTTTAGTCTCAGCCAGCGATGATGGTCATGGGGCACCGGTCGAAGTTAGTTGGGACCGAACTCTAGAAATGAAACCTGAGAAAGACGGCCAGGTCATTTCGATTATCGGTGGTGGTCGGATACAGCATGCAGAGGCCAGTGCTTTGCAAGCTGAAAAAATCTGGCTTTGGCTCGAACGGTTGCCCGAAACGACATTACAACGGAGCGAGGTGACAAAAAAGATTCAGGATCAATGGATTCCCCACTCCGCACTTGCACTCGAAAACGTGCGGATGCATGGGGAAAAGTTATCGGCAGTTTCCGATCGGTTGGAAGTTTGGTTTGAGCAGCGGGTTGGTGAGGCTGCGGATTTTCGGGAAGCTCCGGCCGAGCAAAATGTACTCTGGGGCACTGAACAAGGCCGTGGTGAACAGGTGGCAGGTGAGGGGAAGCTCAATCCGAATGCAACCGATAGTCATTACCATATTCGCGGTGACCTCATTCAACTTACACTGGCGATTTCTGGACAGAGCCGACCAACACCGACCGCTGCAAGTGTCTCGGGTGGTGTGGAGCTAACAGAGAGAGGCACCGAACTCCCTCCCATTACCGTCCGAGGCGATCACCTCGACTTGTTTGATGCCGACACCGCAAATGCTGTAGTGTCCCTGACTGGACAACCGGCAAGAGCAACTGGTCGCGCAGCATCCATCACAGGAAACACACTCCATCTCGAACGTGGCAGCGGACGAATGTGGGTAGAGGGGGCTGGCGCAATGCAAGTTCCTCTGAATCAAGATTTGGACGGCAATCCGCTGGAGAGGTTTTCTTTGCTTGATGTAACATGGAACGGTCGCATGCATTTTGACAATACTACTTTAGCTTTTGAAAAAGATGTGTTTGCAAGGACGGAAAATCAGGAGTTACGTACCGCGGAATTGAAAGTGACCTTGAATCAACAACTTAATTTTATTCGTCCTGTGGATCGTGAATCGATCGACATCAAACAAATTGCATGCCTCGGAGGAGTGCTAATTTCAAATCGCGAAATGACGGAAGGTCAAGAAGAGACACTCGATCAACTGACAACCACTGATTTAACAATTCAGCAGCCAAGCGGAAGACTGACCGCCCGCGGTCCGGGAACCTTAACTTCAATACGGAGTGCCACGGGCAACCCATCCGCGATGCTGCTGGCCGCTGCACCACAAAGATCGATTCCTGAAAAGGACCAAGCACAAAAGAATTCGATCAACTATCTTAAAGTTGAATTCGACAGAGGAATTATCGGCAACATACACAACCGCGAGCTTACCTTCCTGGACCGTGTCCTCTGTACGTATGGGCCCGTGAGGCACCGGGGCGAGACGGTTCGGATTGATCCGACAACCGGACCTCAAGGAAATCAGGTGATAATGAATTGCGATCAGCTCACAGTGCGACAAATGGGATCGAAAAAAAGCACAAACAGACCGGTAGAAATGGAGGCAGTTGGAAATTCTCACTTGCGCGGTGAAAGCTTCAGTGCAGCCGGCCACCGACTAACATACACCACTGGCAAGGAATTGTTTGTGCTGGAGGGCGGCGGTGATACGTACGCGCAACTCTCCCGACAGACAGAGAATACACCCCCATCGAATCTCACTGCCCAAAAAATCTATTTTTGGCGAACAGAAAATCGGGTCCAAATGGATGGCGTCCGACTGTTCGATGGCAATTTGCCACCAGGCGAGATCAAACCCTGAACAGGACAGGATTTTCACCCGATTCGCTTACGCTCTGTTTCTAATCTTTCGGTCAGGAATCGCACGGCAGGATCTGCCATCCGTTTTTCGTATTCGGTAGGCGTCTGGTCAGTGTGGTCCAGTTCCGCCTCGTAGGGAATCCCTAAGGCCGACAGTTTCATCTGCAGCCTTTGCGCACTGTCGAGCCAACTTGAATGGGAACAAAACCAGATATTTCGTGGCCAATACAACGGGTGAATGTGCAGTGTCGCCGTATCCTGTCTAACTGCCTCCTCACTCAGATACATCTGATCCAGGAAAGATTCGGGTTCCCACCAGGATGACTGATGATCAATCTTGGGTGTGATTGCTGCGACAACAGGGAATAGATCGGGATATTTGAAACCGAATCGCAGGCTAGCCTGGCCACCCATCCCGGTACCCAACAGGCCGATTCTTGGGGGCACTACCTGCCAATGCTCAGCGAGCCAGGGCATCACCGACTCAAGGAGATAATTTTCAGCCGACTGATTTTCATCGAATTCCAGGCAGATTTTATCACTCCACCAACTGCGTTTAACATCCGGCGCAATTACACAGAATCCATACTGCTCGAAGCTTTCTGTAAGATGTATGCAGCCCATCGATCCCTGCAGCGCGAAGTCGTGCAAGTAGATAATGCTATATCCATGGTTGCTGGCATGCGCAGGCAAATACAGATCACACATGTGACCAGCAATATCCTGACGTGTCCAGTTTCTCTCACTCATGATGCGTTTTCTCAGTCAGTTCCGACCGATATAAGTCGGTCTAGTAAATTCTATTTCAACACACTTCAACCGGACAATCCGCGTGTAGAAAATAAATTTCCGCATACTCAGCGGCCTGACCCGAGTATCGATCGCGAAACGGGGTTTACAGTACAAACAGGCACTGTACATTAGCCCAAGAAGATGACCCGTCCAGTCCAGAGGAAGTCACCCATTCGCAATCACCCACTGGCGACTGATCTACCTTGAAATCAGAGTGCCAAAATGCGAATCGATGCACACTTAAGGACGAACAGGTGCAACGACCGTTGAACAGTCCGTGACGGTTCCTCACGAATAAACACTGCCACAGTTTTATGGCCCGCAAGCGGATTTTAGCAATTCTTGCTTCCTGTGATTTCGAGGGTGTTTGGCAGCAATGTTCGCGACTGTCAGCTGATCTGCCTACCAAAGAGTTCGATGTCCGTATCGCCATGCTCTCGGCAGCTCGAACCGATGTGAGGCTCGTGGAGAAAACTGGGCTGCCCGTGTACACGGTAGGTTCGGGACGAGCCGTGGGACCTTTGATCCTCTGGCCACTCATTCGACTGATTCAACAGCAGCAGCCCGATCTTGTCCACTGTTGGGATTCTACGACGAACTTGTATGGATCGCTTGCCGCACGAATTGCGGGTGTGCAATCTATTTTCTGCAACGCCTGGCAACCAACCGATTCAAGCCTGGACTGGAAGAAATTGGCTCAACTTTTAATTAAAGAGCAGATTACAAAAATGATTGTGTCGAGCCGAATGCTGCATGAAACCGACCACGCATTACAGGGCCTGGCGGACGGAATCGTGGAAATTATTTCGCCTGCAATCGCCCAATATGCCGAACCATCCATAGATCGTAATCGCTTGCTCGAAAAATTTGGAATCCCTGACAGTAGTTATCTGATTGCAACCAGCGATTCGATGGAGGCCGCAACTAGGTTGCGGGAAATAATCTGGGCCACTGAGCTACTGAAAGTTGCGGGCCACAATGTGCGGGTATTCATCTGCGGAAAAGGTAACAAGTCAAAATTGGTTGAGAGATTTCGCAATCAGGTCCAACTGCAGGACAGCATCTATTTCCTGGAAGATCACGATCTCATCGGAGAGCTTATGGATCACTTGGATATCTATTGGCAATTCGGTGGCCCTCGAGGAAAATCCATCATTCCCACTGTTGAGGCGATGCGACGTGGCATTCCGGTCATTGCAGATCGCTCTGCGATCCATGGAGAATTGATGCAACATGAAAAGACGGGCATTCTCGTACCCTGTGGTGATCCTGCCTCGTTGGCCAGTTGGACACAACACCTGCTCGAGCACTCGGACCTGTGTCAGAAGATCGGCGCTATGGGCAGGGATCATGTAAAAAACCAATTTCTACCGGAGGCAACGCTCGCAGCGATCACGCAACTGTATCAGCAATCACTGGGGAATTCGTAACACGGTACCTCCTGTTCTGTATAAATTCCCCAACCATGATGGTTTATAAAGAGTCATCTCGCCTCATTAATATGACCATCATTTTTTATCACAAGCATTGCAAATCTATCTGCCATTTCAGGTTGCCGGGCTACAATCAGACGGGCACGAGTCATAGAATGGGCTGAATCAAACCCAGGTTCGCCGCATCCTAAAATTCGGCTTGATTTAATTCAAAGCGAGATGTTTTTATGGAGAATATTCTGGCAGTCATTCTGGCAGGTGGCAAAGGCTCACGCCTCGACCCGCTCACACGCGACCGTGCCAAACCGGCCGTTCCATTCGGGGGATCATATCGGATTATTGACTTTGCTCTGTCAAATACGCTTAACAGCGGAATTCGAAATATTCTCGTTCTGACCCAGTACAAAGCCTTCAGCCTGGATCGCCATATCAACCAAGGCTGGCGCAATTTGTTCGTCAATCAATTGGGAGAAGCAATCCACGTGGTGCCCCCGCAGCAGCGAATAGACGAACATTGGTACCGTGGCACAGCTGATGCAGTCTATCAGAACATTTATGCAATCGAAAAATTTCAGCCCGATTACGTTGTGATCCTCGCTGGCGATCATATTTACAAAATGGATTACGAAAAAATGATCGACTTTCATCGCGAGAATAATGCTGATCTGACGATCGGGGCCCTCCAGGTCGAATTGGAGGAGGCTCGTCAGTTCGGCGTGATGGAAGTCGATAACTCAGGACAGATTTGCGGGTTTGAAGAGAAACCGGATCTACCAAAGCCTCTGCCGGGAGACCCCGAACACGCGCTTGCGTCGATGGGCATCTATATCTTTTCCGCGCGTTTTCTCTTTGAGCAACTTTGCCATGATGCAACCAGAAGCGACAGCGCTCACGATTTTGGTCGCAATATTATTCCATCGATTATCGGTTCACATCGAGTATTTGCTTTTCCATTTTGCGACGAAAACAAGAAAGGCGATTCGTATTGGCGTGACGTCGGAACACTGGATGCCTATTACGACGCGAACATGGATCTGGTCACGGTCGATCCGCTCTTGAATATGTATGATGATCAGTGGCCAATTCGAACCTACCAATCAAATCTCCCGCCACCGAAATTTATTTTTTCGGAGCCGGGTGAAGAGGGACGGTGCGGGCAAGCACACGATAGCATTGTTTGCGCTGGAGCGATCCTATCGGGGGGACGAGTGGAGAAATCGATTGTGGGGCCGAACACGCGAATCAATAGTTACGCCGATGTCCGGGACTCAATTTTATTCGAGAGCATTGATATCGGTCGCCATAGTAAAATTCGCCGAGCGATCATCGATAAAGGGGTTGCCATACCGCCTGAAACAGTAATCGGATATGACCAAGAACATGATCGTTCTCGTGGCTTTACGGTGACCGAGAGCGGGATAACCGTGATTGCGAAGGGCGAAGGGGTGACGCATTTCGCGACAACTGCCTTGGGTTAGAAAAGAGTAAACAAAAAAAGCCCCCGGAATTGGCGTTCGGGTCCCAGGGGGGCTAAGGACTCATGTTGCACCAAGTTCCGGGAGCGATTGGATCGGGCTCCGAGGATTCGGCAGAAAAAATGTCTGCCTTCCGCAATCTATTTCATATGCTCGCCGGCTCTCTATTAACCAGGAATTTCTTATTCAATCTCAACAAATTCTAGGAGAGCAAGTGCATCCATCGAGAATGCTTCCTTGAACAAGCGTGGCGGGAGATTATGAGAATCCCGCTACGCCGTCAAGGCAGATTTTGGAAAACAACAAAAAGATTGTTATGCTAAAAAAAGACGCGGAAACAACTGTTTTTTTATGCCCTTAGAAAATCCGATGCACTCTAGCAACGCTAGCTCGCAGCAAATTTTTCCGCATATTGGGGAATCCATAAATCGACAAAACTTTTGAAGTCAGCCAAATCGACCTCCGACAGCGGTCGATAGTGATGCCGATTATAGACCTCTTTATTTCGAACAGTACCCTTGGCGGCCATGTCCAAAACGTGGTGGGTACCGAAGGGTCGGACAACTATCTCTAAACGACTGAAAAAATTGGTGCGAATGTTATCGCTACCTAGCCCCGCATCATCTCGACTGCAAGTCGAACCCCATCCACGTTCATCAACGACGGCCTGGCAAACGAAACCGGGAAGATATTTGGGTAACCGAGAAACGCATTGTTCAATGTATTCCGATAATTCGAGACGATATTCATTGTGCAAACGGCGGAGTTCCTCCTCCGTAAGAGCTTCATCTGCGGCACGCGTGGTCTTTAACTTGCGCTCACGTTGACCGCGTGCAACGGCCTTCTCAAGCTGCATTTCAAATTCATCCATAACAATATTCATCCACGCTAATTATCAACAATGGAGATTGCATCTGAGTCACCGCCACGCTCGGATAGCGCTTGATCCAGGATCAAAATAGCCGTTTTATCGTCCCCCGCAAGTTCCAGTCGACCCAAAATATCGGTGATCGTTTTTTCTTCTTCAACCTGCTCATCCAGGAACCACTTCAGATGGGCTTGGGTGGCATAATCGTCTAATTCATTGGCTAGTGCGTAGAGTGCATTTATAGACTGCGTGTTGCTCTTTTCTTGCTCCAAAGAGGCATTAAAAACCTCATTAATCGAACCGTAGTCAATCTTTGGTTGGGGAATGGATTCTAGTTGCACATTACCATTTCGATCAAGCATGTACCGCAACAACCGACGTGCGTGCGTACGTTCTTCATCACTTTGCGCAACCATCCAAGAAGCAAATCCGGATAAATGCTTCGCGTCCATGAAGAGGGCCATCCCTAAATAAATATACGAGGCAGAAAATTCGAGATTAATTTGTTTGTTCAGCGCGTCTTCGATTCGAGAATGTAACATCGCCGCGTGTGCCTCCGGTAACCATGGGACGAGTTTATTATTTGTGCTATCAATTCTATCGAACCTTTTATCGTTGACCAGTCATGAGCAACATCGCTTCAGTTCCAACCATCCAATCTTTGTTGCCTAACCTAATTGTGGAAAGTTCGTGATCGCCGGTAGACAAATCGATATTGAGATCTTTTCTCGTTTTGCTACTGAGATCTATTCTCGTCTGCCCGGTAGAGATGAATTGCTTGCGACCGTCTGCTGGTTTTCTCCGCAAGGCTAAACCCATCCCACGAAGTCGGGATTGCGCGCATAAAGAATCTGCGCCATGTAATCTTGAGGTGCAAGCGATGCTGGCAATAAAAACTGGATATTCCAACGATTTTAGCCGAACGTCGCAGGTGGAACACGACGATAACAACTAAACATTCGCAGGGTGGCAATTCGACGATGCAAGGATGCTCGCGATGATTTCCAATCACCTCAAAGTCTATCACGGACCACAAACGCAGACCGCGGATCTCGACACGGGACACGCCGACTCAACCATCTCGGTGCCACTGGGGCAGATTTTTCCCTTGCTGGCGGAAGCCGTGCAAAGTAACCGCGCGTGGCTGCAAGACTTTTCGGATGATGATGTGACCATCTCATCAGACCTTTATGAGGTGATTCTTGCCTACCAGCATTTTCGTCGCCCCTCGGCGTAAAAATGCCTGTGCAAATACATTTTTCCCGGATTCCCTTTGGGGATTCCGGGTTTTTTTTTGCCCGAGCACGTAAAATCCGGTATCACGGGCACCTCGATTTTGGGTCGTTGAAAAATGCCCGCGAAATTGAGTTTAGATTGTACAACGACGGCAAACCGAGGTCGTTACCAGCGAATTCACCAGTACCCAACAACCAGTATCACAACATACTAGAATTATAAGATGTCAAAAAAAACCGATGATCTTATCGATAAAATAAAAGAATCGACTGCGAAACTGCAGATCGACAACACTAGTCGCGGTGACTTGAAAATCATCAGTCGTGCGATGCGTGAATTGCGATATGCGTTCAAGGTCTTCTCGGCTTACCGCCAGGATCGGATTGTCACCGTATTTGGTTCAGCGCGAACCTCACCGGAAAATTCAACCTACCGCCAGGCCATTGATTTCGGGCGCCGAATGGCAGACCAATCCTGGTATGTCCTTACCGGCGCGGCAAGCGGCATTATGGAAGCCGGGCATCGGGGAGCCGGTCGAAAGCAATCAATGGGATTGAATATCATGCTTCCTTTTGAGCAGGATTCCAATCCGATTATTCGTGGTGATCACAAACTGGTTCACATGAAATACTTTTTCACCCGAAAGTTAATGTTTGTGAAAGAATGCGATGCGGTCTGTCTTTTGCCCGGCGGCTTTGGCACGCTCGATGAGGGCCTCGAAGTTTTAACTCTTCTACAGACCGGAAAACGCGATTTGGTACCCGTAATATTCCTGGACGCACCGGGAGGAACGTTCTGGACAGAGTGGGATAATTTTGTCCGGCATCAATTGTTAAAAGATGGAATGATTTCTCCTGAAGATCTGTCGCTCTATAAAGTTACCGATAATTTGGACTTCGCCGTCGATGAAATACTAAATTTCTATCGCCTCTTCCACAGCATGCGTTATGTCGATGACAAGCTTATTTTTCGTTTACAGAAATCACTCAGTGATGATAGGCTTGAAGAAATCAATGCGGATTTTGGCGACATCCTTTCAAGCGGTAAATTTACGGTCAGCGGTCCGCTGGATGAGGAACGCGACGAGCCACAACTAAAGGAAATGCAACGTTTAGTCTTTCACTTCAATCGCCGCAGCCTTGGGAGATTGCGGCAATTAGTGGATACTTTAAACAAACCATCGTAAATTTTTTTCACCTCTGCCATGCCCACCCATAAACCTCTGATCTATCTAGATCATAATGCGACAACACCGATCGATCCTTGCGTTCGCAAGGCAATGACCCCGTTTCTGGATACTCAGTATGGCAATCCATCAAGTCAGCATGCGCTCGGAAGAGAAGCAGCCCGGGCCATTGAGCTTGCGCGGCGGGAGGTTGGCTTGCTGTTAGATTGTCGCAGTGACGAATTAATATTTACATCCGGCGGGACAGAAAGCAGTAACCTAGCGATTCTGGGCACGTTGCTGACCTCAGCGCCCTCAACGCCGTCACATATCATTACGTCGGCCATCGAGCATCCAGCAACGCTTGAGCCGTTAAAGATGGCTGAAAAATGGGGCTGTGAGCTAAGTATTGTGGGCTGCGACACCAATGGCGTTGTCGATACACGGGCCATAGCAGCGGCAATACGACCCCAGACGAAGTTGGTAAGTATCATGCATGCCAACAATGAAATCGGCTCTATCCAGCCCATCCAGGATATTGCGCGCATTTGCAATAAATCGGGAATTCTATTCCATGTTGATGCTGCTCAAACGGTTGGCAAAATACCGATCTCATGTCGGGACTTGGGTGTTGATCTAATGACCGTTGCGGGCCACAAATTTTATGCGCCCAAGGGAATCGGTTGCTTGTATATCCGGCAGGGAGTTGTCCTTAGCGGCCTGCTGCAAGGGGGCGGCCAGGAATGTGGGCTCAGTCCCGGCACCGAGAGTGTGGCGAATATTGTTGCCCTTGGTAAGGCGTCAGAACTCGCACGCCAAAACTGCGGACACGATGCAGAGCGGATCGGTATGCTGCGCGATCAATTGGAGAGCCGGCTGGAGGAAAAGACCCAGGGTGCGATCCTAATTCATGCCCAGGGAGCCCAGCGATTAAACAATACAACGAGTATCGCCTTCCCCGACGTCGGCGCAATGGATCTTTTAAATAAGATTCCGTTCCTATGTGCATCGACTGGAGCGGCGTGTCACAGCCACGCCACCACGATTTCGGCAACGCTTCGAGAAATCGGGGCTACCGAGTCTGTCGCTCGGGGTACCATCCGAATGAGTCTGGGCCGACAAAACAATGCCGATGAAATTGAGCAGGTCGCCAATGCTTTAGTCTCTGCCTGGCGTGCAACGCGTGCCCCAGGGCCTGCCTCCGCACCAGTGAGCTGAGTCGGTGTATCACAAAACTTAAATTAGACGCTCATGCATTGCCCTGCTGTAGCATTTGCGATCGGGCCATAGCGTCCTCAGCGTCTTGAATAAATTGCATGTTGTTTGTGCCAGCATACGCCCGCTGATAAATAACACTTAATTGGGTGTGGCTGAACGGATCCTGAGGAGCGATGTCGCATACCTTACGAGCATGCTCGATGGCCAAGTCGTGCTTTCCGAGTCGACCATAAACAACCGCTAGCGCTGCATGCGCTAACGCATAATTCGGGTCTGCTGTGAGTATCTCGCTATATTTGGCGATCGCTTCATCAAGCTTGCCATCAACCTTCAATTGATCTGCCTGATCATATAATTCATGCACATCTGTCATAGCCGCACTCCAAATTTTAAAGCTTGGTTTATTTCAAAAATACCGCGCGCTGCGGGATGGTCATTGGAATCATTATTGATCTGACGTTCAAGTATTGCATGCAAAAAATTGCTAATTTGAAATTTCGTGACATTCTCCTGATTCAGCAACACATGACAGGTCGATAGTTCCTTTACCACTAGAGCAAAAACGGAATTTGGAAATAAGTCTTGTCTATTCATCCCACCGCCATCGTTGATAGCACCGCCAGAATCGGAAGTGGTGTTGAAATTGGACCCTACTGCATCGTCGAGCGAGATGTCGTTCTAGGTGATGATTGTCACCTCGCAACGCGGGCCATTATCAAACAGGGAACAGAACTAGGCCCTCGAAATACGGTGCATGAGGATGCAATCCTCGGAGGATTACCACAGCATTCGAATCTTCCGGAACGCATCGGCAGACTGAAGGTCGGCAAAGATAATACCTTTCGCGAAAACATAACTGTGCATCGTGGACTCCATCACGATGAGTATACGGAAATCGGTGACAACAATCTTGTCATGGTCGGTGTTCATATCGGGCACGATTGCGTGATCGGCAATCATACTGTATTGATCAACAATGTAATGCTTGCCGGACATGTGACTGTTGGCGATCGAGCGTATGTTGCCGGAGGTGCTGCAGTACAGCAATTCCGTCGCGTCGGTCGTCTTGCAGCGGTTGGAGGTTACTCCCGGGCTGTTAAAGATGTGCCACCTTTTGTGACTCTCGACGGAAACACCAGCGGAGTTGTTGGCTTGAACCGCGTCGGCCTGCAACGGGCCGGGTACGGGGCAGAGGATCTCAGAGACTTGAAGAGTGCATATCGATTAATCTACCGCAGCGGCTTAGCCTGGAATGAAATTCTTAAGCGGCTAGAAAACGAATTTACCAAAGGACCGGCCGCGGAATTTTATTCATTCTTTGCCGGTGGAAAATACGGCTTCATGCCGGAGCGACGAACTCCGAACTCCGCCACCATCCGCCTCTACCGGGCCGACGGGGCTGCAGATGATGCACGTGACACTCAAGCCAAAGCGGGCTGAACCGCGTTCGATGTGAAAAAGGCCGTAACCACGCGACTCCCGATCGAATGGGAATTACTGGATAAAGCCGCGCTGTTTCAGTAACTCTAGAATCTTCTCTACACACGCATCAAGCGGTTCCGTGTGCGGCAATAACGTCAGATCGGCTGCAACCGGTTCCTCGTAGGGCGATGTCACGCCTGGAAAATCCTGAATCTCTCCCGAGTCGGCAAGCGCGTACATGCCGTTGGTGTCGCGCTCCCGACACACTTCAAGCGGCACATCCAAAAACACTTCGATGAAGCGATCCGAGCCAACTACTTCGCGGGCTTTGTCACGAACCTCTTTGTGGGGGGCGAGAAAACTCGCAACGGTGATCAGGCCTGCTTCGTTCAACAGGCGAGCACACTCCGCCGCACGCCGCATATTTTCACTTCTTCCTTCCGGAGTAAAACCGAGATCTTTGCTCACGCCGAGTCTCATTTTCGGACCATCTAATAAGGTACAAGCCCGACCGGCGTCAAACAGACGTCGCTCCAACGCATGTGCGACAGCACGCTTGCCCGATCCGGTCAGTCCGGTGATCAACACGGTTGCACCACGCTGCCCGAAGCGTGCTTCCCGCTCATCATCAGTGACCTGACTAGGTTCCTGATGCATGTCATTGCTGGCCGGCGCGTCATCCCAATGATCACGAGTATCACTTGACTGCATCTCATCCAAAATCATCACCGCGCCGACAGTGACATTCGTAATGCGATCGATGATAACCATCGAACCCGTATTCCGGTTTCGCTTGTACGCATCAAACATAATATTATCGTCAAGCTGAATTTCGCAGCGACCAATCTCATTCAGCTGCAAGTTGGGGGCTGGCTCACGATGCAAAGTGTTGACATCGACTTGATACCGCAGCGATTGTACAACTCCAGGCACCACTTTCGTTGTCTGCTTGAACAAGTATCGAGTACCCGGCACCATCGGGTCCTCACCCATCCAAACAACCATCGCGTCCATCCGTTGGGCCACGCGAGGCTGGTTACCCACACGCACGATCATGTCACCGCGACTGGCGTCTATCTCGTCCTCGAGCGTGAGCGTCACGGATAGTGGCGTAAATGCTTCATCAATTTCACCCTCATAAGTGACAATTGATGCTACCCGACTTGTTGTTCGTGCGGGAAGCACCATGATTTCGTCACCTTTTTTTATGGTGCCCGAAGCGACTGTCCCGCAAAAACCTCGGAAGTCAAGATGCGGACGATTCACGAACTGCACAGGAAACCGGAAATCTTGCAGATTGCTGTCCGATGCGATGTATACATTCTCCAGCATGTGCATCAGGGTATTGCCATCATACCAGGGCATTTTTTCGCTTCGCACGATCACATTATCGCCATCGAGCGCTGAGATCGGAATAAAATGGACATCATCGGAAGACATCCTGGCAGCAAACTGAATATAGTCATCGCGAATCCGCTCGTAGACTTCCTGAGAATAATCAACCAGGTCCATCTTGTTGATAGCTACGACAATATGCTTCACACCCAATAGGGAAGTTATAAAACTATGCCGCTTTGTCTGCGTTAACACACCCTTTCGCGCATCAATCAGAATGATGGCCAAGTCGCAAGTCGAGGCACCGGTCGCCATGTTGCGGGTGTACTGCTCGTGACCCGGCGTATCCGCAATGATGAACTTTCGTTTTGCCGTGGAGAAGTATCGATAGGCAACATCGATTGTGATTCCCTGCTGCCACTCGTCATCAAGGCCATCAGTTAGCAAAGCAGGGTCAAGTCGATCACCAATCGTGCCATGCGACTGGGAATCT
>DLCF01000134.1:37636-39723 GCA_002480485.1 Planctomycetaceae bacterium UBA7805 | reverse complement strand
ACGCACCATTTTGTCGCAGGTTGCATAATCTGTGGTTCGAATGTGGTACATCCGACAGATTATCCAATTTAGGGTTTCGCCGCCAATAAAAAGTGTAAATAGCAACTGCGAATTGTCTTTTTTCAGGCGTCTGGGGCTGCATTTAACGCCCTTTTCTCCGCGTTGAATCCGTCGAATCGGTGTTGGGAGATCCGTTGGGTCATAGCCGAGGTCGGCACCTTGCATGACAACGACCTCGCCCGTGGAATGGGCCAATGCTGGGCGGACTGCCCGGCCCTTCCCGAAATTTTTATCGTGGTAAATAACGCTTCGATTGATCTGGTTCTCATAATTTTCAAGTAATTGGCCGGGATCACCGGTTGCGCGGTCATCCACAAGAAGATTTTTTTTATCAACGTTGAGAGCCTTTGCCCGCCGGATGATTTGCTCGAGTCTGGCGAGTTGGTTGTAGACTGGCGTGAGAATGCTGAGTTTCATGCGAAAATTCGGCAAAAGATGCAGCGATCACGTCGCAAAGAAAGGTTTCTTGCAGTGTAACTAAAATTCGGAGAAACACGAAAACATAGTTCTATTTTGTGCTTGTCCCGTGTGAAAAAAGGACTGGCTAGGTGGGCGAATTGCAGTTTATTCCGATTATTTGGCCCATTTTACGAAGCCGGAGGTTTCCCTCGCGTTCGGTACGAAGACTCGCTCTGTCGAATGTTCTGCCTAGCAGACCATGAACGATCCACACTAGCGTCGAGGAATCGTAGGCGCATTTCAGGTACGTGTGGGTAGCATCCGTAAGGTATCGATCGCCGCTTTAGGTGAATGTTAATGACCCTCTTCGCGTGTCGATCCTCATCTTTACGAATCACGGTCGATTCCGTGAACCGTGTTGCTCAAAGGGTAGTCGATGAAAAATTCAAAAAGATATGACTCCGTGTCATGTTCTGGATGAGAAATATCCTTCCAGCATGGCTACTAATGGCGGATGCTGTTGGAATCATACGATGGCAAAGCGGTTGTCGCCTGTCTCGAGCGGGCGGTGCTGAGGATCAGTATTTCCCCGGCTTTAGGAAATCGGTTAGCCCGCCCGACAATTTGTAGAGCACTGCCGAGATTATTTTCCATCACCGGATAATTCTCTGCCGTTGTGATCAGAAGACGTGGCTGCGGATCTGCTAGAAATTTAACCGCCTGTTTCGGGCTGTGGAGTCGATTGATTGGTCGTTGACTGTAAAAAGATAAACTGGGCGGAAAGTATTCAAGGTGTCCGATTTCGAATTGCCCGGGCAGTGTCGTCTCTCGCAAGGTTTTCCCGACAATCCCATTGGTTTGATATTGTCCAACCTGGGGTGCGGCGAAATTCCAGACGCACAACAGTGTAACCACCGAAGTCCATGCGAGTGTTGTTAACGCGGGTCTTGATCGACCTTTTTCGGCATAAATCGTTGTGATGATACCGCCTGCCAATAGCGGAATTCCAGCTAGGCCGACCCAGATAAGATGCGATTGAATTTCGGGGGTCAGTCCGACGCGGTCTAGAATCGTTTGACCATCCCACTGCCAGACTCCGGCCAGGGGCAATCCAGCCAGTATCAAAAGTCCAACGATGGGCAGCGATCCGACGCAAATTCGACGCAACGCCGGACGCAAAGAGCCCGGATTTTTAATCCATGATTGCAAGAAAGCTCCCATCATGATTGCCATCGCGGGGCAAGCAGGCAGAATGTAGTTGGGAAGTTTGGTGCTGGCGAGCGAAAAAATGCATACATATATTCCCGCCCAGCATGCGAGGAAAGTCAGCGCAGTTCGGCGGGGGCCGCTTTTTCGTAAATGCCGTATCACCATCAGGACCGTAGGTCCCGAAAATACTGACCAAGGAAACATGCCGACGAGAATCGTGATTGGATAATAGAGAAATGATCCACTGTGATTATCCATCGGTGTGGTAAATCTCTGGTAGTGGTGAACCGCAAAAAATTCATAGATAAACGCACCGTTTGTTTTCAACCCCACCGCAAGAAACCATGGTCCGGCAACGGCCAAGGTCATTGCTATCGCCGTGAATATCCGCATTTTCCACAGCAGGGTGAAAAAATTTC
>DLCF01000134.1:29813-37248 GCA_002480485.1 Planctomycetaceae bacterium UBA7805 | reverse complement strand
CCTCCGCGGGGTCATGCACATCAGAAAAAAACCGATCACTGCCATGGGAAAAAGGAAACCGATTGGCCCCTTCACTAAGGTGGCAAAACCCATCACCGCGTAAATAGTTGCAAAGTGTCGCCACTTGGTCGGTAGTACTTGATGGACAGAGCGTTCCTTCGGCGGTGAGCTGGTTGATAAATTCGACGAGATTTTTCCGTAACAGACAAATAAATAAAGCGATAGTGTTACAAAAAATGTGAGATATGTATCCGGGGTGGCAGCACGCGATACAACGTTAAATAAAATGCAGGTTGCCAACACCAAGCCAGCCCACCACCCGACTTGCGCGCTGAAAAGGTTTTTGCCGACATGGTAAGTCAGCAGGCATGTTGCAATTCCAAAAACTGCGGAGAAAAATCGTGCAGCAAATTCGGTGGTTCCAAATAACTCAAATCCGATCATCATCATCCAGTACATCCACGGTGGTTTGTGCCCGAAAATTGAACCATTGAAGGTTGGCACGACCCACTCCCCCTGTGCATGCATTTCAGCGGCCGTGCTCGCAAAAAATCCCTCGTCCTGGTCCCAGAGTTTGGTTGCATGCAGCCCAGTTAGCATCACCGCTGTGGCGATCAGCACGATGCCCAGTTGGTAACGATGGTTCTGATTCATGTCGGGTATCGTCTTTGCTTGGTTGCTATTGAAGTGATTATTTGCGTGAACAGCGACCGCTCATGCCGCACGCGACTCATTTGCTTGATTCGATTTTGCTGCCGGTGAATCGGAGATTAACTCGTCGCGGTTTGCGGAAATGTAGGGCCGTGCGCCAGGACGAAGATGCCTCCAATATATGTTTGCAAGGTCAAGGACTGCAGTTAGAAAATCCTGGGATTGCAGTCGTGAACCGTCAATCTCTTTCCATTGATCAAGGGGCTGTTCATATATGAAATTCATCTGGCGATCAGACTGATTCAACAGTTGAATGTACCGGGCGATCAGCTCAACATCGAAAATCCACTTCGAGGAGAATGGCTCCGCGAACACCTCTTTTAAATGAGGGGTCACACGGAACATTTTTGCGCCACATTGTGTGTCGTGAATCCTAAAACCCAATGCCATGGAAGCAGTAGTCGCAAACAATTTTCCTAACGCGCGTCGAACCGGGTTACGTTGAATATTTCTACCAAGCAGGGAAATTCGGGACCCGACCACCATTTCGATTGATTCGTGCAAGTCGAGCACACTGCGAAAATTCTCGATCGGTTGAAGGGGAGTGCTGAGATCCGCATCCCAGAATCCGATAACTTCAAAGTCCTTTTCAATCGCGTGTAAAAAACCGCGTCGAATTGCTTCAGCTTTTCCGCAATTTTCCTCAAGGTCCAGGTATTCAAGCCGCTTCGGATTTCGAGACACAAGTTCGTTCAGTAGAGAAGACGTTTCATCCGTACTACCATCGTTTACAAAAATGAACCTGACGCGATCGGTCAGCGCGACATAAGCTTCAAACGAAGCAACGGGTAGGCGATCAGCTTCGTTGTAGCAGGGAATGACAATGACAGTTTCGGAAGCGAGCGGAAACACAGACAGCTGTGCCATGAGAGGATTCCTTCCTAAACGTCTCAATCCGTGAGAGCCTTAATTAAATTCACTCGACTTTGGCGGCCAGTATATCGATGAAGTGCCTCGGTTAAAATGCCATTTGTGCGTCCCGATTACGATTCTCACAGCTAGCATTTGCCTTTTTCAATGTCTGGGTGGATTTAAATTGATCATAAAGTTGTCGAGACTTGCGGGCTACGGAAGATCAACCAAATCCGACAATTTAGCGCGAGTCTGTAGAGCGTTACTCTACCCACAGGCGGGCAGTTTTGCTCGAAGACGGGTAATTTCATGGCATTGCGTTGGAGAGACGACCGTTGAATTGGGAATCGCGCACCAAGCAGCTAAAGCAAGCTGCTGCGTTATCGCTCTGCAATAACGCTCTGCAGTAAAAAGCCTCTTGCCGACAGATGCCGCATTATAGAAAACGGCGGCTTGTGGCTTAGAGTGAATGCGGATAATCAGGCCTCAAGCAGCGTCTTGTGGCCCAAATCAGTGGTCGTTAAATCAGCCTTGTTCGGGATTAAGCCTCACTCCGGCCTTGCGCAGAGATTCAAGACCTTCCGTTTTTGATTGGTCGCTTAACGGATTATCCTTGATGTAGAGTCGCCAGAAACTTGCAAATCGTCGTTCTCCCTCGGCATCGGCAGCGGCCATCTCCACCAACGGTGTTATGTCAATGATCTGGTTCCCGCTGAGATAGGTTGAGTACATTCCGTTTCCGGGGGGCACCGCCGATACGTCGGTAATCTGATTGTCGGCGAGTCCAAGTTGACTGAGCCGAGTTAATTTGGCAACCGGTCCTATGTCTTTGATTTTATTGCGGCTCAGGTCAAGCGACCATAGTTTTTGGAGAGGCGCTACCGGAGTAATATCTTTTATGTTGTTTCCGGCGGCGTAAAGACTGTTCAGCGCTTCACAGTTGTCGATTCCCGAAAGTGAATCAACCTGGTTGTCTTCTAAGTTAAGGTACTGAAGCTTTTTCAGGCTGCCCAAGCAAGACGGATCCTTCACGTTATTTTTTGCCAAATCTAGCAACTGCAGACTTCCGCAACTTTTCAGCGGTGTGACATCGGTAATTTCATTGCCGGCAAGCTTTGCATCCCCGAGGTTAATGCAATGCTCTAATCCGGTCAGATCTCGTATGCCCTTGTTGTTCGCGTCAAGTGACCAGACGTTTTTCAAATCGTCTATGGTGATCTCTTCGCCTTCGATTTGTCGCCTGCGTTTTATTTCGAGAATTACCTTTTGTAATTGGGGGTCCGGCACCAAAATAACGGATTGCGTAAGTTCTTCCTCGGGGCCATTTTCCTCATCTGCGGCCTCTGACTTTCCCGCGTTCGCTGCCTTTGGCTCATTTTCATCGTCCGCACGAATCGTTGACGCATGCAGGGATTGAATTAGTAAAAACAGGGCAAGCAAAGTTCGTAGAGTCGATCGTAGGTTGAACAGCATGTCCAATGCTCCTGTGGTCGTTTCCCGAAAAAAGACTCGTAGCCATTTAGTAAAGTGCAACGACAAAATCAATAATGTGTTGCTAGAGTTAAATTTTGCTTGAGCGCTGCGTTGACGTCAATGCCGCGGAGTCAGCCTTGTGGGGGAAAGTATTCCGGTTCTTGACCTTCGATCCATTTAATATTGCACCCCAGGCTTGGTTTTTGCGGGGCCTTAACGGGCTGTCCTTCAAGGGTCGCATCGAGCGCAGCACGCAAGTCTGCCCCAGTGACGGGAATTCCACTCTGGGGGCGACTATCGTCGAGTTGACCGCGGTAGGTCAAACAATGGTTTTGATCAAATACAAAAAAATCAGGTGTGCATGCAGCCCGATATGCTTTAGCAACCGATTGGTCCTGGTCGTACAGGTAAGGAAAGAGATATCCGCGTTCCTCTGCTTCCCGGACCATTTGCTCAGGTGAATCGGCAGGATGTGTACTAATGTCGTTTGCGCTGATCGCAACAACACCCACACCTTTTTTCATGTACTCGCTGCCGAGTTGCGCTAGCTGGTCGGCTACGTGAATGACGTAGGGACAATGGTTACAGATGAACATTACCAGCAGTGCAGGGGATTGAGCGAAATCGTCGAGTGTGACGGTTTGGCCATCAATATTTGTTAACGAAAACGCTGGCGCTGCTGATCCCAGCGGCATCATCGTACTTTCGGTTTTGACCATTTTTTTGCCTCAGTGCTTCGGTAAACGTGATTAATAAAGGGTGAAATTGACACCACATCCGCAACCGGCAGGTGTTGTTCCCTTGTCATTTTTAAAAATATGTGCGGCGATCGGCTCGGGTGTAATGATTGTAATATCACAAATTCCATCACCGGTCATGTCACCCCGCAGCAGCGCACCCCCGGGGGAGCCAGTGGCAAGCGTTGTAATTCGTTTGCCACGGTGATTGAAAATGCCGCGGTCGGCAGAGACGATAATTTCATTGACCCCATCGCCTGTCCAATCAATCAGATCGTGGATCCGGCTGGAATGCAGCATTATTTTTCCGAGTACCCGACCGGCGGCATCCATCACCCAGAGGGGATTCTCTCCCGGTGGACAGTGCGCGATGTCGACTAATAACTGCTCCCCGGAAAGGGCGGGAAAAATTTTTCCTATCTGCACTGATTCAAAATGGTGCCCTGGTCGTTCCCAGATAATTTTACCGTTGCCATCTACGCACGCGATATTGTTGTCACCACAACAGGTCAGAATCAGTCGGAACTGTTCGGGGGTGGCTCCCCGCGTCAGGATACGGCAGCAATCAAGGTGTCCGTGCGATTGGTCCATTACCTTAGACCGGTATATCCAGCGGGTGGATCCATCGCTGTTGAGCATAACGTAGCCGGCCATTATTTCATCTTTACCATCGTTATCGATGTCGATCGGCCTAGGCTGATGCGCTGTTGGAAATCCGCCGGGCTTCCAATTGCCACCCCAAAGCTGATTCCCGGCGACATCATATGCCCAGATTCTGCGATATCTATCTTTCACTATTATCTCTTGGGGATGAGATGATCCGGAGAGATTAGCGAAAACGAGGCAATCCGTTGCCCGCTCAGGAATATCAAATCGCCGCTTTTCCTCGCCAGTCCTGCCATTCAGCTCTACTAGCTCACCTCGGGTGAGCAGGATAACTTCATTGCTTCCATCCTTGTCCCAATCGTAAATCTGCAGGCCGACATCGTATCCATTGTAGGCTTGCCCCTCCTGGGGATTTCCCCACTTCCAGAGAATGCTTCCATCAAGGCGATGTGCGACGGCCGAGGTCGTGTAGTGAATGCCGTTATTGTATTTGTTTTTTGCCGATACAATTTCCGCAACACCGTCGCCATCTAGATCGCCCGTCACGCACCAGTTGCCACCATACTCTGGATCGATCGGCACAGATTTCCAGGGCTTGATATGAGTTACAGTTGGATCGGTTGGTCCGGGATCATGCGTGTCAAACCGAGGCTGAGTGTTGCTTTTTTCGAGCGGTGCGGAGAGGGCGATCGTGATTAATATGGATAACGATGTGAGCATCGCAGTTGCTCCGTCTAAACAATTTGATTGTGTAGTGTTTTCGCATCTCTGAGGGAGGAAGCCATTTGCTCAATCGCTGCCCTGCATGGAGAATGCGAGAGGAGGAGAGGCGATCAACTTAACATGAACGCCACTGACAAAAAATATCAGTCAAATGCTCGATAATCACTCGTTGGAGGGGTGAACGCGAAAGACTGCATCGTTTGCTTCGCGGGACTGGCCGAGGATAACCCGACGCGCACCGCGTATGTTTTCTTCGAGTGATCCTTTAAACTCTACCCATTCACCAGTGCGAGCGTGACCGGTAAAGGTAGCGCTGAAAGTAATTAACTCCGAAATAGTCGGATGGCTAACCCTCCAACGGGCAGGTGTGTGGAAGGCTTTTTGGTCGTCGATCACTCGTGCAGCGGATTGAACTGTAGACAACTTATGCCAGATCTCATGGTCTGCCGCAGAACTTGCACCGACTAGACTGATGTCAACCTTGTGCGAACCAACCATTGCCTTGTTATGTTTTCGTTGTTCGTGCCAGAGAAAGCTTTCAAATGACATTGCTGCACCGCGTCGCCGGAATGCGTTTTGCCACTGATTGATGGACAGTTGATCGAACGGGCCGGCACCAGAAGCAAAACAATGCCTTGCACGTTGAAAGCTCGATTCGTCATAACACACTAAATCAATATCAGAACTGCTCGTCTCGGCGCCGAGCAAGAGTGAGCCGCTGAGTCCCAAATGGCGGTTCGGGATACCAATTTGAAGCAAATACTTAAGAGCTTCTATGGCCTGATGTCGAACGGGCGTTTGGGCGTCGGTAGTGAGGAGCGACTCGATTGCAGCGGTTGCAGATTTATGAGATTCGATGAAATCCAGAGGCACACCGTGAATGATTGTGTCGCGGCTCTTGGATTGAAATAGATAATGCGGGTATTCTTTTGCTAATAGTGCGTTCGCTTGATGCGAGGACAATTTTACCCAGGCGTTCGACTGGTTTTGATGGTACCGAAGGAAGCAAGTGATACGACCTTCTTCAATGCCATGGTCGACTACGGCAAAAGCCAGTTTGTCTCTGGTGAGCAGGTAGTCGCGGGGTAGGATCTGCAAGGCGGCATGAAAAGGGCAGTGAAGATCAGTTAACTCTTCTCGACCTGCAGTTTACTCACACTTGGCCAAATTGTCACCGACGAGATCCGAGCATACAGTTTTTTCTGTTGCTATCGGAGACGTCGGACCGGTAAACAATTAAGTGAAGCGAATCCGCTCGTTACGGTTCCTCTCGGTCGAAGAGCTCGCTGATGTACTGATCCCAATCATGCTCTGAAGCAGCTTCAAAATTGATGTTATGGATCGTTTCGTCCAAGCGATCGGGTGTGTCATCCATTTTCTTCCCCTATTGCAATAGTCGTGCCCCTGGCCGTATTTACGACGCCACACCCCATACATTGCCCTTTTAGGACAAAGGCGGACAAATTTTTTCCGCAGAGTATTTTTTGCTGAAAATAAGGCAAATCACTGCAGGTGCGATCCGCTTATGCCAGTGAATTAGGTACGGCGGTGGAGCTTTTTGGCGGTGGATAGCCTTGGAAATATGCCTTTGCGTTAGCTGAAGCGAAGAATTCGCCGCAATGAGCGGCACATTACGCTAGCTGCGAGTGCAATTGTCAGGAGCAGTGCGGTTGATGGCTCAGGCACCGTGGGCGGTGTGAAATCAACCTGAAAATAAAAGCTTTGTACGGTGGAGTACGCATTTGTACCTACGCCGGTTAAATCAGCAATCGTCCATGTTTGTCCGGAGGGCCCAGAGACGTCACCAGCGTCGCCATTCCAACTTACATCCCACCGCATAAATTGCGTTTCCGTGGGAGACGCAAAGTACGTATCGGCCATCAGCATGAAGGCGTCAGGGCGGGCAAGTGAGGAGTTGTCCCAGAATGTTCCTGTGAGGCGTTCACTGAGACCACTCGGCACATTGCTCGCCGAGTACTGACTCCAGGTCACGACTGGCGATTCCCGGTAAAGGTCATCGGCCGAATGAAACGTTGCCCAGTATTCATCGGGAGGTCCTGGATATTGGACCACATCGTAGCTGGTGCCGCCCCATGTCGTGTAATGTGGCATTAGGTTTCCATTTGTATTGTCGAAGTTCGAGAGTCTCTCCCTCGTTTGGTGACACCACTTCTACTTGCAAATGATGTCTTCGCTCAGTCTAATTTTTAAGCAGCGGGTATGCAAGGAAAAATTTCCAGATGTAGGAAAAATAAACAACATTAGTCGCATGAAAAAGTCGCATGAAAAGCGATTGATCGTCGGTGTTAGAGACGCGATCGTCGTCGTTTCCG
>DLCF01000134.1:1464-29476 GCA_002480485.1 Planctomycetaceae bacterium UBA7805 | reverse complement strand
TTTCTAACGCTAATTACCGGATCTCCAGAGGGAACAACATGATGCGCATGGACCATGTAGCATTTGAGGTGTCTGATTTAGAGCGATCCATTGATTTTTTTAAAGCAACGCTCGGATTCACGGAGGGTTGGCGACACCGCAATGAGGACGAGCGGGAAGAGTGTGTTTTTCTGTCACTTGGGGATGTTCGCCTCGAGTTGCTCGTGCAGATTGACAATCCCATTTCTTCATCAACCAAACCGAAGAGGCCATACTGTCCTCATTTGGCGATTGGAGTTGATAACTTGAATGAGGCGTTAGATCGCCTCAATAAAAATGACGTTCCATTATTGCGCGGGCCGCTGACGGTGGAGGGCAAAGTTCGTTGGCTTTACTTCTCCGACCCCGATAGTAACGTGATCGAACTGGTCGAATGGCTCGATTAGTGTTTATTTCTTTCCACGGCTCATTTTATCCAGTTGCTGTTGCCTTGCTTTCCAAGGATTTTCGCCGGGTGGAAGGGTCCAGGTATCGTCACTAGCTGGTGCAGCCTCGATTTCCGTTGGAGTTTCTTGGAAGGTGGGCAAAGTAGGCGTTTTAATTTGTTCGACTGACTCAGGATCTACAGGGTACTGGGCAAGCAGTGTATCAGTGGTGCCACAGGGCGTACGAAATTCAAGTTTTATTTTTCGATCAGGAACGGCGTAATAAAAGCTGCGGACATCTGCAAAAGCTGCACCCTCACGAATCATTTCTCTCAGCTTAGTTACTTGTGCAAGATTGGGAGGCTTTCCCTTGAGCCATTTTCGTTTGATACCCGAAATTACGTTGTCGTACTTTTTTAGTCGCTTATCAAAATCTTCGCGTAAGCTATCAGTGGTAAGGGGACGCCAACTCGTTTCACCAATTTTGTATTCTTTTTTCTGGCGGATAACGATCCGCTTTTCATTTGGCTTGATGCCTGACTTGGTGCTGCAGTGCCATGTATACCTGGCTTTTACGATTCCAGTATCATTCTCCGGAGTCCACTCGAGTGATTCATCAAGAGGGATAGGCCCATCGGTGGTGGGCGCACCCACGGTCGGGAAGTCGAAAGGAGCGAGTGTTTTGTCAGTCGGCTCAAGGCTCCAATAGATTTCGCCAGGCGCATGAAAGATTCGCAGTGAGTACTCATTCTCAGCGTCTCGACTGAATAGCTTTATCTCGGGTGCCTTTTGTATGGGGCGAAGTTGCACGGTTTTTTTTGAACGATTATCCGAGAAGGTCAGTTTGCAGTTGCGTAGCATCGATCGATTTGTTGCGGTGCTGTTCGGATCCCACTGGAACAGCAAGCCTTCCTTCGAAATTTTTAGACTAGCAAGAGGTGTGTCACTGTTAGTCAAGTTAAATTGCCACTGGCCTTTTTCGGGATCTGAGCAATCTATGGAGGGTTTGCTCGGCGCGATATAGTTTGCGCTGTGAAATTTGATTTTGACCCGTCCCGCATCGCTGAATCCAATGCCCTCGGTAAGATTTTCTTGCGCGATAGGTTTCTCAGGAAGGGCCAGGCTGACGGGCAGTGTATTGACGCTCTGTATCGAGAGGGAATTTGCACGTGCGTTGCGATTAGGCACTGTATTCGCGTCAATTGGCGATTTGGCCGGCTGAAACGGCTTTCTCAGCTTCGGCGATTGTTCTCTGCTGCGGGCAGGTTTTTTCGGTTTATGCTGAAAACTCTTTCGTTGTTTTGCGTCGATAGAAGTCGTTGTAGGTTTGTCGCCATTTTTTAATGTTTTGCTTCCGCTGGCAACCGATTTCCCCGATTGCTTGTTGGTTGACGGGCTCGATCCCATTAGAAGGACGATGCCAATGACCAATGCAAATGCCACTCCAGCACACGTGATAATTATTGCGGTCGGATCTTTTTTCTTTTTTCTTCTTGTCGTTCGTTTTGCACGTCTCGCCATGGCCCTGCCTCCAGGTGACGTTGATTGTTTACTTCAATCGACAATACAGAGCAGTGTAGCATTGCCATGATTTTAGAAGCAATGGAGGGTAGCCTCTACCAAAACTGCAAGAAGATGGATCTATGCTATCTGCTTTACGGCTGAGATTAATCTGTATGACTCTCTGTTTGTATTGGGAGGATGCTGAGATGGCCGAATTCCTTTCGAGAGCAGACTTTTAATTCGCCCGGTGTGTATATAGAAATCCATGACATTTTCCAAGGTGGACGGTTTCTGTTAGAGCGAAATTCAAAGAACACTGTAGTCTCTCACTTGAAGTCTTATAAGCAAAATGACTAATCAATCTAACGCACTAAATTTTGCTGAGATCATTCAGCAAAAGATTACATTTAGCCATTTGGTGCCAGCATAACGATCTTAGAGCCAATACAACTCGTTCGAAAGCGAAATGATCCGCATGACGTGCTACAAAGATTGTCCGGCAGACCAATTTTGGTTGACAAAAACATTTTTATCGACGATTTTGAAAATCGACAAAAATCAATTACGTAGTGGACGGATGGCGGGTAAACCGTTTAAGCTGGTTATCTGACGATGGGCAATGAGCAAAGGTTCATTTTTTAAGAATATTAGAATTATTAAAAGAAGGATGAGGGCATGGGCCGAAACCGAACTGACAACGCCTGCAGCAAACGAGAATGTTTTTCACCTAGGCAGTTTCTCGCTGATAGGCACCAGTCCAGGGCAGTTGCGTTGTTGTGCCTGATAACGGCCTGCGTTGGTTGCACGAATAATCCGGGGGCAAACAAGAATGAACTTGTAGATGCCAAGGAAATTATTTTTGAAACGGACGTGGACCAACTGACGGCCACGAATATGGGCGTACCGGTCAATTCGCCAGAGGGCGAATTTAATCCAGAAATGACGAGTAACGGCTTGGAGATGTTTTTCTCGTCTGAGCGTGAGGGTTCACAGGATCGTGACCTTTATCGAGCAAGGCGCGAGACACCGGACGGTGATTGGACGATTGTTGAAAATATGGGCCCAGATATTAACAGCCCGCACTTGGACTCGGGGCCATCGATCACGTCGGATGGCAAAACGCTAGTGTTTCATTCCGAGCGGCTTTTTAATGGCGCAAAGGATGGAATCCAGACACATCGTGATCTTTTCTATACGCAAAGGAAATCGCTCGATGCACCGTTTGGGAAAGTTCAAACGGTTCCCGGTAAAGAAATTGTCACCGAATACGCTGATACGGCAGCTTTGATAACTGATAACGGGACAACGATGTACTTTAGTTCGAACCGCCCCGGAGGCATCGGTAGCAAAGATATTTATGTTGCTACGCGAAAAGATCCCAATGGGCCATTCACAACGGTCAAGAACATGGGGCCGAATGTGAACTCTAAATGGGTCGATTCCAATCCGGCCATCACGGAAGATGGGCTGACGCTGTTTTTTCACTCAAAGCGACCTGGCTTTGGCCGATCAGACCTATATGTCACCTGTCGAAAATCCAAAGATGAACCATGGACGCCGGCCCGCAACCTTGGGGTAACCGCCAACACTGACTTTGCGGAGGCAAATCCTAGCGTGTCAGCAAACGGTAAGATCCTGCTTTTTCGATCGGATCGAGAGGGCACCGTAGGCAAGCAAGACCTATGGCAAATGCCGATGGATCCGGCCTGGCTTAAGTGTGAATAGAATTTCTGGTTTGTTACTGGTTTGCGAATTGAGTCCACGGAGAACTTACATCATGCCCGATGGGAATGAAAAATCCTCCTTTGATGAAATATTTGGTCTCCTGCAGCAGCAAAGAGAGGAATTGAAGCGGCAAGTTGATCGTGCGGGAAAGGACGCGCGTCAGGAATATGATCGCCTCGCCGCGAAGTGCGATGAACTCTCTGCACAATACAAACCGGTGTCCGATGCGGTCGGCGAGGCAACTGAAAATGTAATGGCAGCATTCGGGATGGTCGCGGATGAATTGAAGGATGGTTTCGATCGAGTTCGCAAGGCGATTAGTGAATCCGGTCAGAGGCATGACACCTGAATTTCGTTCTGTTAGTCATGCGGATGCAAACCTACATGGGATTGCAGAGACTGATTAAACTAGCAGATATCACGTTCAACTCGGATCTGCTTATGCAAACATACAGCGGTATCGCATTCCGTAATCTGCTCAGTAGCGGCCTATGTTTGCTCCTGTGTGCTCTATCGCACCTTGCAAATGCCGAGACCACAGACGCGCAGCATTCTGGTGCTCGATTGCTGAATTCGTATTGCGGTTCGTGTCACACGGGTGATTCACCGGAAGGTAACTTTGATCTCGTCGCCTTGCTACAGAAAACAGGCCGATCGGAGGGAGGTGAAATTCCCTTTGAACACGTGATCACTGGCCGAATGCCACCTTCTGATGCCGAGCAACCGTCCGCAGCAGAACGCTCTCAAATGACACGGTTTCTTGCCAGTCGAAGCGATCGAGCGTCTGTTGCCGCACGTCGGAGGAGCCGTTTTGAATTCAATCAAAGTGCGAATGATCTGCTGGGCATTCAGCATGATGTTGCCAGTTCTATGCCGGAGGACCGAGGCACCAATCGATTTGATACAGATAGCCGGATTCGTCTTTCAGTCGGACAAATGAGTGCGTATTTTGACGCGGCAGAAAAATTACTCGACGTTGCCTTTCCGCAGCAAGGTTTTATGCCTGAGGGGCACTGGAGCACTAACCGACTGCGAGACAGTCATCATACGTACAACGTTTACACTCGTCCCTACCGCGATGGAATCCTTTTTTCATGGACACGAGCGAACAACGGTAATAGTTACTCTTTTTTTTACGAGGATTTTTACGCACCGGTTGCCGGTTGGTATGAAGTTTCCATTGATGCAGCCAAGGTAGGTTCATTTGAAGAAGACATCGCTATTCAAACACATGCCGGCAAATATTATTTTGCTGACGATCGCCCTCAACCGCAGCGGTTGTTGGATGTAATCTCTGTTTCCGACCGTAATGTGCGGAATTACAAAGTTCGTGGGTATTTCCAGCCCGGCGAAAACCTCTCGGTGCATTGCGTTAGCCAACACACGTGGCGCAAGACTGATCCCGAAATTGGGGCCTATATTGAAAGGGTCCAAGTGCGCGGTCCATTGCACCAATGGCCACCGAAATCTTTCAGTGCGGTGTTCCCCGATTTACCTGTGGTTCATACAGAGCGCGATCGTGTTTCCATGGAAACGGGCAAATCAACGCTCGAGCGAATAGGGGGGGCACTATTTGTGAGTAGTAGTGAAGCAGGCCGAGAAAAAGAACGGATGCTTGATGGATCGAACCGCACAGGGTGGCAGTCAAAAAGTGGAAAACTACCCGGTCAATTCCCCCATCATGTGCTCATTCGTAACCCGTCGCGCGCGGTGATCGACGGTTTACGTTACGCAACGGTTTCCGGTGGTGATGGCATTGGCCAGGTGAAGCGTTACACGATTTTCGCATCGGACAATGGGGTAGATTGGTTGCCAATCAAAAGAGGCGAATTACTCACGCGGCTTGCTGCGACACAAGAGATTCTATTCCCGGAATCTATAAATGCTTCATCGCTTAAATTTCTTATTGAAGATACGTTATCTTCAGACGACATGAACTACGCCTCGATCGGCACACTCGATGTAATCTCGGAGACTAACGTACCGATAAGTAGGCTCCACGTAAAAATCAACTCCGCGAATGAATCGCATTTGGAACGAGTGATTCGGCGGTTTTCTTTTCGTGCACTATCAGGAAAGGTCGATGAGTCGGCACTTGCAGCCCAAGTAGCTCTGGCTAAAGAGGCGTTTCGAAACAACGGAAACTTCGTCGCCTCAGCAAAGCTTGCCATAAAAGGGATTTTGTGTTCGCGTCAGTTCCTCTTGCCTGGGGCTCAGTATTCCAATGAATCCTATCGGATTGCTGCCGAGCTGGCGCGCGTGCTTTGGCTTTCTGTGCCTGATCAAGATCTTCTAAGACTGGCTGCGTCTGATGGAATATCTGAGTCAATCATTCGAGAGCAAATCGATCGGATGCTTGCAGATCCAAGGGCTCGGCGCATGGCGCACTCCTTTACTAATCAGTGGCTCAATTTGCGGGCCTTTGAGCAGGTGACCCCGTCGCTCAAGCTATATCCGTTATACGATGATTTGCTGAATCATTTTCTCCCGCTTGAGGCCGAATCTTATCTTTTGCATCTCATGCGGCATAACCTATCCGTATCGCATCTGATTGATTCGGATTTTGCGTTTCTCAATCAAAGGCTGGCAAGGCATTACGGAGTGAAAGGTGTAGTCGGCCATGCGATGCGTAAGGTTACTTTGCCAGCAGGCTCACTGCGTGGCGGATTCATGACCATGGGAAGCGTGCTTAAGATCACCACGGACGGGCAACAATCATCTCCCATACGTCGTGGGGCGTGGGTGTCTGAGGTACTTGTGGGCAATACGCTCGCGCCGCCACCGGAAAATGTGAGTTCGATCGAGCCTGATTCCTCCGGTGCCACCACGATTCGGGAGCAATTAGAGCTGCACAAGGAAAAAGAATCATGCGCGGTTTGCCACCAACATATGGACCCCTATGGTTTTGCGCTCGAGAGCTTTGATGCGACTGGTCAGTTTCGAGACCGTTATCGGGCAATCCGTCCGCATGGTGGCACCTTCGGATATGCACGGGGAGGGCATTATTCGCTCTCCGCCGCAGTCGATTCCTCGGGTGAGGTAGATGACACTGGCTTTAACGATGTGGCAGGTTTGAAAAAAATTCTGTTGGCCAGCTCAGATAAAATAGCTTACAACATGATGAAACAATACTTTGAATATGCCAATGGCCGACAGCCGACGCTCGTGGAGCGTGTCGAGCTTTTCGAGCGTATTCCCGATCGCGCCGGCGACTGGGGCGTGAAAGATTTGATGACCGAGGTGCTGCTAATGTCGCTTCGGAGGAACCGTGATGTTTGACACACTACCCAGAAGACGGTTCTTAAAATTTGGCGCGGCATTTCCCCTGGCGGTGAGCGGATTGCGAAATGCATCTGCTGCACCTCAGGCAGGTTCTCCGAAGCGGATCATCTTCGTCAATAACTCCCTTGGTTTTTTTCGCAGTTACTTCAATCCCTCCCGACACGGTGAGCTCAATAGCTCAAAATACCTGAGTTTGATTGAGTGTCCGGAAGACCTGACGGTGATTGAGAATTTGTATCACCCAGGTATGGATACGAGCAATCATGATTCGGAAAAGTCATTTTTGACAGGCGCCGCCCAACCGGAGGCAAATGGATTTCAGAATACTATTTCACTTGACCAAGTATTGGCGGCCGAGTTTGGGACCCAGACAAGATTTCCATCTTTAGCTTTCAGCCTATACGATCGCGGATGGGGTTGTTCTTGGGATGCACGGGGCAGGGCAATCTCGCCAATGCATGATGCTGATAAAATTTTCGATCAGCTATTCAAACCTGAAAATCTGCAACGGAAACAACAGCAGATATCAGACGACCAGAGGATTCTGGCGAGTCTCAAACGTGATTTAACGCACTTGCGGTCGTCCGGGGATCCGTCTCAAAGCGCATGGCAATACCAGGAGCTCATTCGTGAACTAGAGGCAAAGCTGCAACATGAGGCGTTCTGGCTAAAAACCGACAAGCCAAAGGTCGACTACACGCTGAGTCGTGACGCAAGATATGCGTTCTCGACGAAGATCGCTAACTTGTTCGAATTGGCGAAACTTGCGTTTCGTACCGATTCAACGCGAGTGATCACTATTTCCATGGACTGGATTTATGGCGCCATCAAGGTGCCCGGAGCGACAGGCGGTTGGCACACTCTTTCTCATCACAACTATAATATCGATGCAGTGAAGCAGTTGAGTTGCATTGAAACAGACGTAATGCGTCGCTTCAATCAGTTTCTGATGGATTTAAAATCTATCCCGGAGGGAGATGGCACCCTGCTTGATCACACTACGGTGGTGCTCGGCAGCAATTTTGGAAACGCCTCCGACCATACCTGCCATCGTTTGCCCATTCTTGTGGCTGGGGGCGGTTACAAGCACCAACAGCATAAAAAGGTTAAAGAAGGAACGCCGTTGTGCAACCTGTGGCTTGAGTTGCTGCATTCTCACAATATCGATGCGGGAAGTTTCGGCAGCAGCCAGCAGGACATGCGATTGCTTGGTGCGTGAAATCGATACTCGATCGAACCGTCGATCCAATAGCCTGCGGTAAACAAGCGACAACAAAGGCTTTCAGGCCTCGCTTTATTTAGCTGGCATGCGCAGTGATAGTGCGTTTTCCGGCCCGTCTAAAAAATAGGATACGGTAAAGCGAGGGAACCAAATACAAAGCCAACAGCGTTGCTCCACCCACGCCACCAGCGATACAAATGGCCAGCGGTGGCCAGAATTCGCCCCCGGCAACGATGAGGGGAATAAATCCGACGATAGTTGTTAGCGTGGTGGTGAAAATGTGACGCGAACAGCCCAGCACAACGTCCGCTAAGGTCTCCGGAGTAGTCTCCCTTTGGCGGGACAGGTCTGAGCCTCGGATAGCGGCTAAAACCACAATGGAATCGTTTATCGCAACACCAAACAAACCCATTGTCCCGACGATCGCCATGAATCCTAGTGGAAATTCAAACACACTTAGAGCTAGCGGACCAAGTCCGACTGTCAGCATTCCGACCATCGCAATCGTGAATGCCGAGCGGAAAGACCGAAAGATAAAGACAAGGCAAAATAACATAATGACGAACAATACCGCCCCGTTAGCCATTAATTTTTCAACGGCATCCCGGCGTTGCTCCGACTCACCACCGATCTCAATGTCATAACCGTTCGGTAAAATCCAGTCTGACTCTTGCAGCCTCTCCTTAAAGTCTTTAAGCACCGTTGACGGTAGTACCCCAGCGCGAGTGTAGGCTTTAATTTCGTTAATACGTGATCCATCGACTCGAAGGATTGCCGCCATATCCGAAGTCAGTTTAAAATCTCCCAGGCTCGCCAACGTGTGCGTTGGGAGTCGGCGATTGCGATGAATGGAGCCTGTATTTGTTCGTTGCAACGCGCCGCTTATCGCGGAGGGTGGTTTACCTGGGACCGTTAAGGCGGATAGCGTTGTGAGGCGCTCTCCCGGTTTCATGCGGGTCTTCACTTTGACTGGCACATCCACGCCCTGGTAGAGGACTGACCCCGCTGGCGCACCCTCGATGGACGCGTATACGAAGCGGGCGATTTCATCATCCCGCAGACCAGCTTCATGGGCTCGTTCGGGCTGAACTTCGAAATCCAACTTTGCTAACGTGTCTTCCATGTCAGACCGTGTATGAAGTACATTCGGGTCTTCAGCAAGCAGGGCCCGTAGTTGCCGTCCCAAGTCATGCAGCACTGCGTAATCAGGTCCTTTGATTCGCACCTCCACGGGAGCATCGAACGGTGGACCTTGCTGCAATTGTTGAACAACTACCCGGCTATCTAGGATTGCGTTATCCAAATCGAATTGCAGCTCTGTTACCAAGGCGGCTGCATCGATACCTTGCTGCGTTTCAACGAAAGCCTGGGCGTAAGAGGGAGTATCGCGTCGGCGGGGAACGACATTGTAATAGAAGGTCGGTGCGCTTCCACCGATAAACCAGTTTTGCTTCAAGCATTTGGGGTTCTGGCGGATGATTGCTTGAGCACGTTGCACGGCGCGGCTGACCGCCAGGGCGTTACTGGAACTGGTCTGCTCGATCTCAATCTGGATCTGACTTCGATCAGACGGTGGAAAAAACTGCAGGGGTAAATCGCGAGCGAGGTAAAATCCGAGCACCGGCAAAGCGACGCCTAACAAGACTCCAAGTGTGGGGAATCGAAACGCCAATAGCAAAGAGAGACGGAAGAGTTTTTTCAGCCCTAACGGATGCAAGCCGTTTTGAAAAATACCGGAAGCCGACTGCGGAATACCCAACAGCCCCGTTAATGCGGGGATGACGGTTAAGGCGAGAAGTAACGAGGAAACAATCGCCAAAATCACACTGATGGCGATTCCGCTTACAAATTCACCAGCTGGACCCGGCAGGCTTGCGATCGGAAGAAATGCCAGAACGGTAGTGAAGGTAGCGCCAGCCAAGGGCATCGACAAGTGCTGGACCGCCTCGCTCATCGCTTCAGTAATCGATTTCCCCCGAAAGACGCGTCCGCGGACTTCTTCTACGATGACGATCGGGTTATCAATCAAAAGCCCCATCGCCACAATCAGTCCGGTCACTGACATTTGATGCAGTGGGATTCCAAGCCAACGCATACCTGCGAGTACCATTAGCGCCGAGATGGGAAGTGCTGTTCCAACCACGAGCATGCTGCGCCAGCCCATCAGGAGGAGCACGCATAGAACTACACCAGCCATACTTAATAATAAACTCAACAGTAGACTGTTTAATCGAGTTTGAATGTACGTACTTTGCGAAAATAGGGTATCGATTTCGATTTGGTCAGAGAACGTAGCGGAAAATCCATCGATTACTTGATCCAGCTCACCAGACCATCGATCAACCTGTGCTGAGTCACGGGCCATGACCGCTAGGATGATCGCAGGGTGCCCATCTATCACGGCCGACGAACCTGTTGGGGAGGCAGGCTGAATGCGGATAGATGCGAGGTCCGTTAAACGGATTGGATCTTCTGCGGTGGGGGAGGAAACCATTGTGCCAGCAATCTGTTCCAACGGCTGTTGTTCAGCATTGACTTCGAGCAAGAGATCTGACTCTTCAAAACCGAGGTTCCCTGCGATCTTCTGATCGATTTGGCCGGCGATCTGAGAGGCGACCGAGCCGTTGGTGAGGTGGCTGGCCGCTAATTTGGACGGGTCGACCTCAACCAGGATTTCTTCCTGCGGATCACCAAATATCTTGACAGTCTCAGTGCCGGGGAGATTTAGAATCTCGTCTTGAAGTTGATAAGTAATCCGTCGCCATGTAGTGAAGCTCAGCTTACGGTCTGGCGATTTTCGGATCGCTATAATTGCAGCGTTGGCCTTTAATGGAAAAATTTCCAATGTCGGGGTGTCACACTCCGCAGGCAACTTCAGTGAACTTTGGGATATTTTCTCACGGACCAGCGACCAGACAGTTTGGACGTCGGTTACTGAATCCTCCAATTCAATGACCAGATTGGCCGCATGCGCGCGGATGTGCGATCGAATACGCTTGATCTCCGGAATTGTTCTCAGCAACTGTTCGAGCGGCCGGGCGACGTCCGATTCGATTCGGAGGGGATTCGCGCCCGGGAAGCGTACGGCCACCACACCGACTCGTTGTCGCAGCAAAGGGTCCTCAAGTCGCGGAAGTATCCAGGCTGACGAGAGACCCACCACGACTACGGTGAGCAGGAAGAGAAATAGAATACGCGGATTACGGTATAGAAAACCAGCGATCACTCGTCGTTCTCCGCTGTCTCAACAACCTCGTTGGGCTCTTTTGTCGTGCGTGGCTCAACCGTCTGACCGGGAACAACACGGTGGGCTCCATTGGCGATTACAAGTTCCCCGTCAATAAACCCGCCCTCGACCAATACGCGATCCTCGTCAATTTGGACTACCTCAACTATTTTGCGTGCAACACGCGACGATGTGGAGCCCTCGTTGTCGAGCGATTGATTATCGGCTGGCACCACGACAAAAACAGACCAAAGGCCATTTCCCTCGCGCACGAGGGCCTGAGAGGGAACCCAATATCCCTCGTTGTCGGTTTCGAGATCAAAGCGGACGGAGACCGTTTGACCGAATGCCCAAGTGAGATCATCCAGTGATGAGATGACTCGGAGCCATAGAACTTGGCTACCCGGCAATTCTTCTTCGATGGCCTTGCGCTGAATCTCGCAATCAATGATCGTGTTGTCAAGCACGGCGTCGACCGTGTCGCCCACCTTCATGCGGTCTGCAATTGTTCTCGGCAGATTAATTTCAACATCCGGGTTGGCAGTTTCAACGATTCGGATTACGGGCGCTCGGGGGCCCACCACGCTACCTTGATCAACCAGAACATCAGTAACGACACAATCGTAGGGTGCCATTTGACGTCCGGCGTCAATTTGCCCGTTAACATCCCGTAATTGGCTTTCATATGTAGCCCGTTGTTGAGCCGCGAAATTACCCAGCTGTCGCTCTAAGGATTTGAGTGACTGAACAATCTCTGCCTGGCGTTTTTTTAAACCGGCTTGATCCAGTTCACACAACAGCTCGCCGGCTTCTATCCGACTGCCCACCGGCGCAATTGTTTCGAGGATGCCTGACTTGCCGAAACCAAGGTGTCGCTGTCGAGAGGGAGTCAAAGTTCCGAAAAATTCTGCAACCTGTCGCGTATTCTTTACCCGCTCTGGGCGAAGCACGTTCACCTTTGTGACTGGACGATCAGTCGGTGAAACAGGCAGGGCGGGCGCCTGGAGGCAACCCCCGGCGCAGACGGAGAGAATTATGCAGAGAAGGGCAGCCAGCCGGCACGACAAACTCGGGTGGCACAGACCGGTCATTTCTCCATGCCATTTACGTTTCATGGGTATCAATACATTCAAAACAATCGCTTGACGCATCAATGATAGTGCCTCGAAATGAAACTTACCAGTCAAGGCGATGCTGGCAAGGTATTTAGAAATTCATTCGTACTGATGCGGCAGCACCGCTTCTCTTATTTCGTCAAAGTCGCCAGTTATGATATAATCTCGACCTTGCCATGACACAAATTGTCACCAACCACGAGCTGCCGGCTGCAAGTTCTGTTTCCCACCTTTTTCGATCGATGCTCGGAGTGCCCTCAGTGATTCGCAAATCGAATTCGGAAGGCTGATGCTATGTAGCGATGCTCGTCGGAGGCAAATCTGACCTTTGGGAATCACAAATATGCTCACCGAAACCGTAACCAACCGGTTAGAGAAAAAGACATATCAGTTGTCGGGCAAGCCGCTTGCTCTGGGAGATTTTGCCGTGATTGCCGGCCATCGACCGGGTCTGGGGATCGAGCTTGATCATTCTGCCGCCGCCAGAGTTTCGGCGTCCTGGCGCGCCGTCGATAAAGCAGTGAAAGATGGAAAAGTGGTCTACGGGTTGACCACGGGATTTGGTGGCATGGCGAATCAAGCGGTTGATTGCCACTTTGCGGGCGATTTGCAGAATAATCTTATCTCGTTCCTTGCAGCGGGAGCAGGAAATCCAATTGATTCGAGGCACGTGCGAGGCGCTATGGCATTACGAGCCAACGTGCTTTTGCAGGGATGCTCTGGAATTCGGTTCGAATTAATTGAACGCCTTGTACAATTTCTTCAGGCAGACGCGATTCCAGTGGTGCGTGAGTTGGGATCCATAGGTGCTAGTGGCGACCTCGTGCCCCTTTCAGCGATTGCGCGTGCGATCACCGGCATCCAAGGCAAGGCTTTAGTTCGTATGGGTGGGGAGACGATCGAATGTCGAGAGGCACTCGAGCGTCTCGAACTCGATCCGATTGAATTGCTGCCCAAAGAGGGGCTGGCGTTGGTCAACGGTACATCGTTTTCAGCCGCCATCGCGGCTAATGCGGTCAGCGAAGCACGACAGCTTTTTGCGGTCGCGTTGGCAGCGCAGTCGATGATGCTTCGCGCATTACTCGTAAAAGATGAGCCGTTCGAAGGCTTTGTCCACGACCTCAAGCCGCACCCCGGCCAAGTTTGGATAGCGGAAGTTATGAGGTATTTGTTACGCGACGGTTGCCAAGATCTTCAAGTGGCCAGCGATTTAGTTCAGGACCGATATTCCTTGCGCTGCCTGCCACAATATCTCGGATCGATATTCGAGGGCCTTGCGCGGATTCAACATACGGTCGAGACAGAGATGAATTCCGTTTCGGACAACCCATTGGTGGATCCCGAGAATGGCCAGTTTTATCAAAGTGGAAATTTCCTTGGGCAGTATGTCGGCATGGCTATGGATGATCTGCGAAAATATTTCGGACTCACTGCAAAGCATCTGGACGTGCAGATCGCCTCACTGGTGACCCCTGAATTTAGCGGTGGGCTACCGGCATCGCTTCGCGGCAATGATACTCTTGCGAATAACATGAATATGGGCTTGAAGGGATTGCAAATTACCGGCAATTCCATCATGCCGATGTTAACGTGGTTCGGAAATCCGTTGGTTGATCACTTTCCGACACACGCTGAACAGTTTAACCAGAATATCAACGGTCTCAGCTGGGGCGCTAGCCAGGCCGCTTGGAAATCGGTCGAGCTTTTTCAAAGCTATCTTTCAATCTCTCTAATTTTTGCTGTCCAGGCTCTCGACCTGCGAGCCAAACAGGTATTTGGAGATTTCGATGGTCGACGTTTGCTGGGAACTTTACCGGTGCAGCTTTACACGTCGGTATGCAAGCTGCTGGACCATGAACCAGGTCCGCAAAAGCCATTTCTTTTTAACGACAGCGATCGTTGGCTCGAAGAGGACGTTGAATCAATTTGCGAGAGCCTGAGTCAAGGAGGGCCGATCGTAGAGTCAGTCCAACCCATTCTCCAATCGTTTGACCAGAAGATGAGATCCGGTTCATGAACGTTTGCGAAAGTCTCACGGTTACGGCGAAATGGTTTCCCGACCGAATCGCAATCATTTATGATGACCATCCACTCACTTACGCTGAACTGAATCGCCGCTCTGCGATAGCCGCCCAACATCTGAAGGCACAAGGGATCAAGCGGGGCGACCGAGTTGCACTGATGCTGCCCAATGCTCCAGCATTTCCAGTTTGGTACTACGCAGCGTTACGCGTTGGCGCGATTGCGGTGTCTGTCAGTACGCGATTAACGGCAAGTGAAGTTGTCTTTGTTGCCAAAGACTGCAGCGCAAGCGCATTCGTTTCGGTCGATCCAATTTCACCCGAACTATCTGAAAATCTCCCCGAATGCGTATCCCTTGTGGTCGGCACATCGATTGAGGCTGCGGGCGACGATGAATTGTGGGGTGAATCCGGAGAGGGCTGTCCCGCTGCATGGGTCGATACAGAACGGGACGAACCGGCACTGATTCTGTACACGTCGGGCACTACCGGCTTTGCGAAAGGAGCAACGCTATCCCACGAAAACGTTCGATCAAATGTCTTTGCTTTTAATCACTTGTGCAATATGCAGCCGCATGACCGGATCCTGCTGGCAGTCCCGCTGTTTCATTGCTTCGGCCAGAACGCCCTGTTGAATTCAGCGCTGAATGTCGGGGCCACATTGATCTTGCAACCGAATTTTGATCTTAACGAAACGAAACGCTTGATCTCCATGCACCAGGTTAGCCAGCTCTATGGCGTGCCGATGATGTTTCAGTTACTGGAAGACAGCCTGGAGCCTGCCGATTTGGATTCAGTGAATTATTGCTTTTCTGCAGCGGCGACTTTGCCACTACAAGTGAGCCACGCCTGGCAAACAAAGTTTGGACAGCCCATTTATGAGGGCTACGGCTTGACCGAGACATCCCCTTTTGCGAGTTATAACCACCGAACACGTTACGTCGCCGGATCCATTGGTACACCTATTGACATGGTGGAGATGAAAATTGTTCACCCGGAAACTGGAGAAGATTGTCCCGCGGATGAACTCGGGGAAATAGCGATTCGTGGACCGAACGTCATGCTTGGTTATTGGAATCGACCAGATGATACCGCGACTGCTATCCGGGATGGTTGGTTTTACTCCGGCGATATTGGGAAGTGTGACAAAAGTGGAGTCTTTTACATCGTAGATCGAGTTAAAGATATGATCACGGTTGGGGGCTTAAAGGTTTTTCCAGCGGAGGTAGAACGTGTTCTTCTTGACTGTCCCAGGGTGAATGAAGTGGCGGTGGTTGGAATTCCCGATCCGATTTTTGGCGAGCAGGTCGTTGCGTTTGTCTGCCTGGACAACAACCACGATCACGAGTCGTCACTTGCGGATATTCAGATCTATGCCCGCCAACACTTGGGTAATTATAAACTACCGCGACGCATCAATTTGATTGATTCGCTTCCGCGCAACCCATCTGGAAAGGTTCTCAAGACGAAATTGCGTGAATTCGCCGCTCAGGAAGAAACGATACGGGAAGAGTCATCGCAGATTAATCTTGGCAGCAGTCTTCGTCCGGCATCGCTTCACCGCAAGCTCGAACAGGCCTATGTTTCGGACCGTCTGCGATTGGCGACAGAGTTCGTGCAACAATTGGTGCAAGATATTAGCCAAGAAGAGGAACTGCCGTCGGTAACGGTCGGATTACTCGATATGGGTCTCGATTCCCTGATGTTGGTCGAACTCAGCGCGCAACTGCAAGTGGAGCTCGGGCGAGAATTACCGGCAACTCTGGTTTTTGATTACCCTCGAATCGCGGATCTTGGGAAATTTCTATATGAGCAGTGCGTGGCGCCTCAAGAAATTAATGGTTCGTCTGGAATTGACCGTCAGCCTCTATCACGTGTCGTAGAAACTCGGAAAAGCGTGATGGAAATGAGTGAGGCGGAGGCTTTAGAGGCTCTGTTGGCCGAACTGAAGGACTGAACAAAGCACAATGACAAAATCATCGACTGGCCTCTCGCCGAACAAACAGGCGTTACTACGCATTCGCGAGCTCAAGCAGCAACTAGCCGATGCGCAAAGCCGCACAAGTGATCCGATCGCAATTGTCTCGATGGCTTGCAGATTTCCTCGTAGGGCGGCGACACCGGAATTATTTTGGGAGTCGTTGGTCAATAAGACCGACGAAGTTTCTGAGATTCCTGATACGCGTTGGGAATTGGAGGCATTTCACGACGAGGATCCCGACGTGCCTGGAAAAATGTATGCACGGCACGGAGTTTTCCTTGAGAACATTGATCTGATGGATCCTGAGTTTTTCGGCATTTCGCCACGCGAGGCGACCTGGGTTGATCCACAGCAGCGATTGTTGATGGAAGTCGGCTGGGAGGCGTTGGAACGCGCTGGCTGGACCCCCGCGGCGATCGGCGAGCAAACCGGCGTTTTTGTCGGTTGGATGCACAATGATTACCAAAACGAGGCGAGCGACTCGTTCCTCAACCTAAATCCATACATTGCTACCGGCGCTGCAGGAAGTTTTTTATGTGGTCGTCTCGCATATTACCTGGGTCTCCAAGGGCCGAGCGTAGCGGTTGATACTGCCTGTTCGTCATCGCTGGTGGCTTTGCACCTCGCGATCCAAAGCCTGCAACGACACGATTGTGATCGGGCGCTGGTCGGCGGGGTGAATGCGATCTGTTCACCAACAACCAACATTCTTACCTGTAAGTTAAAGGCCCTATCACCCAAGGGTCATTCACGGGCATTCGACGCAGCAGCCGACGGTTATTTGCGTGGCGAGGGATGCGGTGTCGTCACGCTGCGGCGTTTGGCCGATGCGCAAGAAGCGAACGATCCCATTCTCGGGATTATTCGGGGCTCAGCGGTTGGCCATAACGGATTCAGTTCTGGATTGACAGCGCCAAACCCGAAGGCTCAGGAAAAAGTTATCAGACAAGCGCTTGTGCAAGCAAGAATCGATCCCGAGCAGGTGGCTTATCTGGAAGCACACGGAACGGGTACCGATCTCGGAGATCCAATTGAAATGCGGGCCGCCGCCGCCGCACTATCCGGCAAGCGTGACGCACAAAATCCGCTCTTGGTGGGCTCGGTGAAAACCAACATTGGCCACCTCGAGGCGGCTGCAGGGATGGCCGGTTTGATCAAGGTTCTGCTGGCCATGCAGAACGACATTATTCCCGGCCAAATGAATTTCGATGAACCGAATCCACATATCCCATGGTCGGAATTGCCAGTCGAGATTTTAACGGATCTTACACCGTGGCCGGACATCGATCGAAAAATTGCCGGCGTCAGTGCATTTGGAATGAGCGGAACTAACGCGCACGTGGTGATTGAGGCGCCCCGAAGCTCATCAGTCCAACCTAAATCAAAGATTCGCAAATCCGGGCACCACATTATTACTTTAAGTGCAAAGCATGAGGAAGCGATTTATGATTTGGCCGAGGCCTACCGCAGAAGCCTTTCTGAGGACGATTCGGTAGACCTGGCCGCCGTAAGTCAAACGAGCACGATAGGTCGAAGCCATTTTGAACACCGGGCAGCATTGATCGCTGAATCCAGTGAAGAATTGAAAGTACTGCTAGGGCATTTGGCCCGAGGAACAACTGACGAGAACGCCATCTATCAGCATCATCGGCGAGCACCACGAGTCGCCTGGCAGTTTACCGGCCAGGGGTCGCAGTACCTGGGTATGGGAAGAGAGTTATATGAAACGTTCCCCGTTTTTCAAAAATCAATAGACGCGTGTGAGGCAGAACTCCAACGTCAAAGGCAACAATCGCTGTTGCGTGTGATGTGGGAAGATGCAGATACACTTGTCGATACTACGTGGGCGCAGCCGGCGATCTTTGCCATTCAAATGGGATTAGCGAGCGTGTTGGAGTGGCTGGGCATGCGTCCGGCTGCGGTTTTCGGGCACAGCGTTGGACAGTATGCGGCAGCCTGCGTAGCGGGTGTAATGACGTGGCAGGACGGGATTCGATTGATTTCAGAGCGCGGTCGATTGATCGGAGGCCTGCCGACGGGGGGCTGCATGCTTGCTGTATTTGCGCCACTTCACGATGTCGAAAGTGAACTTCGAGACCATGATGCATTGTCGCTGGCAGCCTCCAATGGCACGCACAACGTAGTCAGCGGTCCGTCCGAAGAAATCAATGCCATCGTGGAACAACTAGCCGAGCGCGGTATTCGTTCGAAGAAACTTGAAACCTCGCATGCGTTTCATTCTGTTTTAATGGAACCGATCCTAGACTTATTCGCCGAAGTTGCAGACCGAGTGGTTTTCCAGTCACCGAAAATTCCGTTATTTTGTAATTCGGACGGTAATCTAATCCCAGCCGAAGCTTGTCTTGAGGGACGTTATTGGGCGGATCACATTCGACAACCGGTTCGCTATCATGAAACCGTCAAAGCGGTTCAGGAATTCGGTTGTGACGCAATACTCGAACTGGGGCCTCAGCCTGTTCTGACTCGAATGGCTGCTGCGGGTTGGGTCGGTTCAACTGACGGGTTAATCCAAAGCCTGCAGCGAGATCAGCCGGATTCACGTTCGCTTTTGCAGATGATCGGGCGGTTGTATGTGCAGGGTGCGACGCCTGATTTTGGGCAATTAGTCGGCAAGACGCCGAATCGCGCGGTGCCTCTACCGACCTATCCATTTCAGCGGCGTCGATTTTGGGGCCCGGATAAACCAAGGGCCTTTCATGCCGAATTTCATACGGCGCATCCGTTGTTGGGTAGTGAGGTCGCGTTGGCAGGCGTCGAGGGTGAGAGACGTTTTGAAGGATACGTCGAGCCCGACAGCCCCGCTTGGCTTCCGGACCACGAAGTAATGGGTCAGGTCATGATGCCGGGCGCGGCATGGGTGGAAATGAGCATTGCCGCGACAGAGGGACGCGTCTTGTCTGATCTGATTTTTGAACAGCCGTTACAACCCAAAACTCGAGTCACCATGCAAACGGTGACCCGTAAAGTAAAGGGCGGTGAAGATTCTTTAGAAATCTTTTCCTCAAGTGATCACCAGCGGCAATGGACACGACATTTGACGGGCAAAATTGGCAACCCTGTCGGTGCTGCCACATCTGTCGACCGAGAGGCACTGGAGGCCAGATTACCGGAGTCGGTAGATCCGCTCGAATTTTACCAGACGATGGATAAGCTCGGCTTGAATTACGGGCCGGAATTTCAAACGATCCAATCGATCCGTCACACCGACAAGGAATCCCTGACCCATTTGAAAACCGAGAGTGACGTTCGCGGATTTCATATTTCGCCGCCGCTTCTAGATGGCGCATTTCATGGGTTGGCAATCGGGCTTCAGCAGGGCGGAGACGAGCATCTGTTTCTTCCGGTGGGGATAGAGCAATTGGAATTCCACCGGCCCGTTCAAAACGAGGTTTGGTGTCATGCGATATGGCACGAGGCAGATGGCCAGTCGCGTACGGCAGACCTCGTTTTATTTGACGATGCGGGGCAAGTGGTTGCGTCGATCCGCAATTTTCGAGTACACCAAGTTAGCCTGGCATCGCTACGACAGCTGAGCGGAGCGGGTGCTGAGCGACTCTTGTTCCAATACCAATGGCAATCGCTTCGGCTACCTCCATCAGAGATAAAAAATGCTCGGTGGTTGATCGTCTCCGATCAACAGCAGGATACTGAGGCGGCAAATGCGATCGCCAGCCAGCTTAGAGAAAGGGGGCACCTGGCGACACAGGTTCACTTAAAGGCGGAGGGCGTGGCTGAGCTGGCTGATCCAGTGACAATTAGCGGTCAACAGGCGGAATCATGGCAGGCGTGCTGGGATCATCTGGCAGTCGCAGATTCGGAGGAATCTGCTGCGATCGATGGGATTTTATGGCTTTTACCCGACCATCCACTCGATCTTGCGGAAACAGGCGAGTCGAGTTGCCAATCTATTTTAAACGCTGTGCAAACGCTGTTGAAAAGCGGAAAGCGGCAGCTCCGATGCGGTATTCAATGGGTGACTCGGTATGGTATCGCGAGTAGCGAGGGAGAAGCGGTTAATCCCTTGCAAACTCAGTACTGGGGCCTCGGTCGCGTGTTAGCTGCTGAGCAACCTGAATTGCGGTGCCGGTTGCTCGATGTCGCTACCGCAGAGTTGCCCACGCAAGAAATAATTGATGTGATGTTATCTGAGACTCGTGACCATCAAATTCTGTTCCGCGACGGACATTTTCTCGTACCAAGAATTGAGAAAATTAAACCAAGTTCCAGGCGTTCGGATTCCTTTGTGGCACGCGAGGATCGCAGCTATTTGGTAACAGGGGGACTCGGAAAACTTGGGCGGCATGCAGCGCGATGGCTACTGGATAAAGGTGCCGGACAGCTGGTTCTGGTCTCACGTCGTGTCCCGGATGAATGCACCCAAGCCTGGATTGAATCACTGGGCGGGAATGTAGTGATTCACCCCGCGGATATGACATCGCCTACCGATGTGAAAAAACTATTCGAGTTGTTTGGTAAAGATTGGAAACCACTGGGTGGTGTAATCCATGCGGCTGGTGTGCTGGACGATGCGTTGATTGAGTCTCAGTCGTGGGATCGTTTTCGTTCGGTGCTTGCCCCCAAGATAACAGCAGCGAGTCTCCTTCACGAGCAAACGCGAGAACTTGAACTCGATTTATTTGTGCTCTATTCCTCAGCCGCGTCGGTGCTTGGATCGCCTGGTCAAAGCAATTATGCCACTGGCAATGCCTTTATGGATGGCCTGGCATGGCATCGCAGAGAGGTCGGATTGCCCGCTGTCAGCATCAACTGGGGTCCCTGGACGGAGGGCATGGCTGATGACGAGCGGATTATCAGACGACTCTCAATGCAGGGCATTACGCCGCTAGCAGTGGATGAAGCCCATGCCGCCCTGGAGATGATTCTTGGTTCCGAGACGGTGCAAGCTACGGTGATGGATGTTGACTGGCGTCGTATGAGAACCGGGCCGCGGGGTGAAACGCCTATCATTCTCGAAAATCTTGTGCAGTCAAAACAACGATTGAAACAGCATGACTCTGCATTGGTAAGCAAGCTGAAGCAGCTCAAAGAGGGATCTCGTCGCGAGTTATTGATCAACACCATACAAGGTTCGCTACAGGGAATCTTGTCGACATCGGATGTCCCCGAGACGGATCGGCCTCTTATTGAGATGGGATTAGATTCGTTAATGGCGGTCGAATTCGGCACAGAACTGCAACAAATGCTGGGGGATCAATTTGCTGTTGGGCCCACCATGTTGTTTGATCATCCGACCATTGATGCAATCACGGATTATGTATTGGAATTGCTGGAAGATTCTGCAACCGAGCCGACTGAAACCAGTGAGACCGCGCCGGAGTCAGCCACTTCCATCGCTCCCGCCGTGCGGGAGGATGTTGCAATTATCGGCATGAGTTGCCGATTTCCTGGCGCTGAGAGCGTAGACGAATTTTGGGCAAACCTGTTGGACGGTGTAGACGCTGTCGGTGAAATTCCGATTGATCGATGGGACATCGAGCGTTTTTACAGTCCGGACCAGGCACCCGGGAAGATGTACACTCGGGAAGGCGGATTTCTGTCAGACATTGGAGACTTCGATGCCGACTTTTTCAATATTTCGAAACAGGAAGCTTGCTGGGTTGATCCACAGCATCGGATGCTGCTCGAGCATAGTTATCTTGCGATGGAAAGTGCAGGAATACCATCGCAACCGCTTTCCGATTCCAATGTCGGTGTATTTATGGGCATCATGGGACAAGATTATGCCTTCTTGCCGACGCTTGATGACGAGCAAGTGATCCACGGTTTCCAGGGAGCCGGGTTATCGCACAGTGCTGGTGTTGGTCGCATTAGTTATATCTTCGGTTTTGAAGGTCCGAGCGTTGCCGTGGACACCGCCAGTAGCAGTTCACTGGTAGCGCTACTGCAAGCGACACGAAGTTTACAGGAGGGCGACTGCAACATGGCGCTTGCAGGGGGGGTCAATGCGATACTTGCGCCAGTTAACTCCTTACTGATGTCGAAAGCGGGTTTGCTTTCGCCGGACGGCCGATGTAAGTCTTTTTCGGCGGCGGCCGATGGATTCGGTCGCGGTGAGGGTTGCGGTGTGGTCATCTTGAAGCGACTCAGCGATGCGCAACGCGATGGGGATAATATTTTGGCTGTGATCCGGGGAGGAGCAGTGGTCCATAACGGATTCACCGGTGGTATTACATCGCCGAGCGGGAAGGCGCAATCGCGGGTCATCGAGATGGCGGTCAAAGATGCTCACATCGCTCCATCCCAAGTTCAGTATCTCGAAGCCCATGGAACAGGTACAGAATATGGCGACCCGATGGAGTTGGGTGCCGCCACGGCGATTTACGCAAAAGGTCGTCCCGCCGACAAACCTTTGTTGGTCGGGTCAGTCAAAGCGAATATCTCGCACTTAGAGGCGGCGGGTGGCATTTCGGGATTGATCAAAACGGTACTTGCCATCCAACATGGTATTCTTCCTCGCCAGATTCATTTGGACGAGCCAAGTCCGCACATACCATGGCAACGGATGCCGGTGAAGTTGCTGCAGGAAAATACCCCTTGGCCGGATGTAGATCAGCGAATTGCCGGAATAACCGCACTCGGGTTGGTCGGCACGAACGCCCACGTAATTCTTAGCTCACCGCCTCTGTCCGATCAGGCAGCCGACATGCCGGTGCAGGTACGCAAGAATCACCTGCTGGTTCTCTCCGCTCGTAATCCTGACGCATTAAATGATCTTGCAAAGCTTTACGCTTCGTTTTTAAAGGCAAGCAAATCTGATGATCTTGAGAACATCTGTTTTACAGCAGCGAACGGGCGCCGACATTATGAGTACCGTTTGGCTCTACCGGTCACTGATAGGGATGACGCCGTTGACCAACTTCAAAAATTGCAAGCATTCGGGGTCGCAGAAGTATCTTCCCGTGGCAACGAACCCCGTTTGGGCTGGATATTTCCCAGTATTGAAAATTCCGGTAAGGATGCACGTTTTGTTTTGGCTCAACTCGTTGCAACCGAACCGGTGGTTGCCGAGATGTTAGCAGATATTGATAAGCACCTGGCTCAGTATCTTGCGCAAAGAAATCAAACCGCCTTTTCTGTCCTCGACAGCCTTACTGCCGAGGAATCGAGCGGTTCATTGCTTTACGGTTTTTTACTGCAGGCGGCCCTGGCAAAATTGTGGAGTACGTGGGGCATTGAACCAGACGCCGTAGTTGGATTCGGTACCGGGGAGTTGGCCGCCTATTGCGTTGCGGGTGGCATGTGCTTTAAAGATGCGGCAATTCTGGTGTTTGAGCAACAGCAGTTAGGCGAAAATCCCGACCATGATGCATTGGATGCCTTTGAAAAGTTTGCAGATGATTTTAACTTTTATCCACCCAAAATGCCGCTGGTTAGCGGGCACATCGGTGGCGAGGTTCCGGTCTATCGATCGCTCGGAGGAGGATTTTGGCGAGAAATGATCTTGTCGGATGCAGGGTCGACCGACGAAGCGATCTCAGCATTTATTCAGCTTGGTTGTGATAGCGTGTTGCAATTCACCTCGTGCCAAGAGGCATCGGCATTGTCGTTTGAACAATACGGAATTAATGATTGGCGGAGTCTACCTCCAAGCATTGATGCGTCGGTGGGAATGCACTTGATGAAAATGCTGGGTGAACTCTACAAAAGGGGCTGGAATCCTGAGTTTCAAGGATTGTATCCGGCCACCGGACGAAGAAGAGTCAAGTTGCCTTCATACCCCTTCCAGAAACAGCGATATTGGATCACTGAGATTTCAAAATTTATGCAATCAGAAGAAAAACTGGAACAACCATCAATCTCATGATAAGCGAAGAAAAAAACTTCGATGTACTGATTCTTGGCGGAGGTCTTGCGGGATTGACGCTCGGACGACAGCTATTGATGAAGCGACCGGATATACGAGTGGCCATTCTCGAAAGGAGAGGGTTTCCCGCTCCCGAGGCGGCTCACAAAGTCGGCGAGTCTACGGTTGAGATTGGGGCACACTATTTTGGTGAGGAATTGAAACTTAAAAAGCATTTAACGGATCAACAGCTTCCGAAATTCGGTTTACGTTTCTTTTTTAAAGATTCCTTTCAAACGCTTGCCGAAGGCACCGAAGTTGGTGGTAGTGAGTTTTTTTCAGCACCAAGCTATCAGGTCGATCGAGGGCGTCTCGAAAACTTTTTGGCCGACGCGGATGTGGACATGGGAGCAACCTTAATTGACGATGCCAATATTCGAGAAATTGTCCTCGATTCGTCAGAGGGTGGAACAGCCGACACTAAACATGAGGTGATATTCTCCAAGTCTGGAACAGAGCGTACGGTGACTGCGCGTTGGATTGTGGATGCGAGCGGTCGAGCAAGTTTTCTAAAGCGAAAACTCAATCTTGAGGAAGATCTAAAGCATGACATCAATGCGGTCTGGTTTCGTTTGGACGCCAAGATTGAAATTGACGCGTGGTGCGAGGATCAGCAATGGAAATCGCTGACGGGCAAGGTGCCCAGGCGTTGGTTGAGTACGAATCATTTGATGGGGCCCGGTTACTGGGTTTGGTTGATACCGCTGGCCAGCGGATCCACCAGTGTGGGGATTGTCGCAGACCCGAGATTGCACTCATTGCGGGACTTGAATCGTTTCGATAAAGCCTTGAAATGGTTGAAAATTCACGAGCCCGAATGTGCGGAGCACGTGGAGCGGCACGCAGAAAATATGCAGGACTTCCTTGCCATCAAGAAGATGTCACGCGGGGCGCGACAGGTGTTTTCAGCAGATCGTTGGGGACTGGTCGGAGAAGCCGCCGCATTCCTAGATCCATTCTATTCGCCCGGCAGCGATTTTATCGCGATTGGTAACACAATGGTCGGCAAGCTTATTGAGGACGATTTGTCGGGCCATTCCATCCGGCAGTTAGCTCCGACACTGCAAAGTGTTTTTCTGACACTTTTTCAAAATAACTTGCTGACGTACCGGGATCAGTACCCGTTGTTTGGTAATCCGAGAATTATGGCCCTCAAATTTGTTTGGGATTATGCAGTTTATTGGGGTTTTCCTGCCCTTCTTTATTTCAATCGCAAGCTAACAGATGTTCCCTTTATCCAGTCTTTACACAAGGGGATCGAAGAGATCCGGGACATGAACCTCAAGATGCAGGATTTCTTTCGCAAGTGGCACGAGGTTGATCCACATGTAAATGCTTGCTCGGCATTTGTCGATCAAAGTGAAATCAATATTATGACTCGACTCAATGCGGAGCTCAGAGAAAAAATTAATGACGCCGATTTAAAAATTCGGTTCAGAAACAATGTTGAACTTATCCGTGATCTAATGTTTGAAATCAGCAACCGTGTTCAGCAAACGCAACCGCGTATCCAAACAGACATTCCCGCTAAACTGGCAAGTGAGGACCGGCTGAGTGATGTATTTGATGTTCTGCAAATTTAGGCCCATTTGAAAATAATCGAATGAAACAGCACAAAAGTGACGTGACAGTTTTAGGGGGCGGGCTCGCTGGGCTTTCGTTTGCACTGCAATGCCAACGTGAGGTACCCCATGCGAATATTACCGTCCTCGAGCGTCGGGAGCACCCCGTTCCGGAGGCTGCCCATAAAGTAGGGGAGTCGACCGTTGAGGTTGCCGCGCATTACTTCGGTGAGATTTTGGGTCTAAAACAGCACATTGTTGATGATCAGTTGCCAAAACTGGGACTTCGGTTTTTCTTCCCCGCCGATGGCAATGAGCGTATCGAGCAACGCCTCGAGCTTGGCGGAAAACGATATGCACCATGTCCAAGTTATCAATTAGACCGGGGACGATTTGAAAATTACCTAGGTGATTTGTGCCTAGAACGAGGCATACGATTTCTTGACCAGGCTTCAATCAAAGATATCACGATTGCGACGGGTGGACAGCACTCGGTTATTTTTGATTTACAAGGTGACCAGCAGCAAATTCAATCTCGCTGGTTGATTGATGCTAGTGGGCGTCGTGCCTTCGTAAAACGAAAACTCGGATTGCAAATGCCATCGCCACATACAGCCAATGCGGCGTGGTTCCGATTCAAAAAACATGTAAAGATTGATCAATGGTGTGATGATGCCGATTGGCAGGACGGTCACCAGGGCAAAACCGGGCGTTGGTACAGCACAAACCATTTGATGGGAACCGGTTACTGGGTTTGGTTAATACCTCTGGCATCCGGTTCAACGAGTATGGGTATTGTCGCTGCCGAGCCATTTCATCAACTGTCTGATTTCAATTCCTTCGACAAGGCCTTGTCCTGGTTAGAAACGCACGAGCCCCAATGCGCTGCAGCGGTGCGAGACCACCGTAATGAACTCCAGGATTTTCGGGCGCTACGCCATTACTCTCATGAATCAAAGCAGGTTTTCTCGGCCAATCGATGGGGAATCACGGGTGAGGCCGGTTTCTTCCACGATCCCTTTTATTCTCCGGGAAGTGACTTTATCGCATTTGCCAATACGTTTTTGGCAGATTTAGTTCGCCGAGACCTGGGGGGGCGCGGCTTCCGCATTCGCGCGTTCACTTATGACAGGATTTTTAAACGATTTTATTACGGGACGCTCACTGCTTACCAGAATCAGTATGAGTTATTTGGAGACTCAACCGTGATGCCGGTAAAAATCTTATGGGACTACCTCATCTACTGGTCGATCACGGCATTTATTTTTATGCAGGGTCGAATGTGTCACCCGAGCATGTACATGCGTAACCTTGGTCGCCTTAAAAGGCTTGGCAAATTGAACCATTTCATGCAGGAATTTTTCAGCCGTTGGCACCGCGAACACGGCAACCATGTGTGCGCTGGTTGCGTAGACATTTCGCAGATGCCACTCATCAGAGAAATGAATAGTCGCCTGAAGGAAAGCTTAACCAGCCCCGATTTTTTTCGTCGCTTCGAGGCAAACCTACAACAACTGGAAACGATCGCTTGCGAGATTATTGATCATTCTGGTGTCGAGGTGGATCACCCGTTCCATAGAGCCAAGCATGCATGGGTGCATTCAGATACATTCGCCAGAGTTTTAACACCGTCGCCTCGCCAGCAGTCTCATCGCGAGGCCGAGTCCGCCACCGCGAGTGTGTGAGACCCACCTCTGAGCGGGGCGTGGTTCGGGTGCCACACTGCCCGCACCGTCGTCTGATTCCAAAGTTCCATGTTGGGGTTGCCAACGAATTGCAAGCCGCGCAATATCATTTGGTACTGAATGCAATTTGAAAAACTCATCTGCATTAATTCTAAAAACACAGAAGCTGCGTGCTTTGTTGTCGTTGGTCGAAACAACACCCTCAAGCGGGCGACTCAAAGTCTAATTCAGTTGCGGGCCGATCGTTGACCGAATTGAATCAATTTCCGCTTTCTTTCATTGCGCAAAACCTTTGTTTTCACGCCGGGCTTTGGTAGTTTAGGAAAAGGCAATTTATTCAAAGGGGGAAGCTCATGCATCGCATCACACTGACGATCATTCTTTTATTAGCGGCCACCTGT
>DLCF01000134.1:538-1082 GCA_002480485.1 Planctomycetaceae bacterium UBA7805 | reverse complement strand
TTTTGGATGGGTGGGGATCTTGAGTATGCCGGTAACAATTTAGAACCAGGCGCGGACCTGAGCGGCGCACACTTGAGTGGCGCAGTTCTGACGAACGCAGACCTCGAATCTGTCAATCTAGAAAATGCGGGTTTAGGAGATTCGATATTGACTGACGCGGACCTGAACAACGCAAGCATGAGTGGTGCATTTCTACTTAGCGCGAATCTAACCGGTGCGAGCTTGCGCAGCGCAGATCTGACAAACGCAACCCTTGCCGGCGCAAATCTGAGTGACGCTGATTTATCGGACGCAGACTTGCGATATTCTATGTTGTCATCTGCTACCCTGACGGGCGCAGACCTGGAGAACACAAACCTGGAAAACGTGAACCTAAGCAGCGCTTTTCTATCTGACGTGTTGAATTACGACTCTGCTACGTGGACCGGTGCTTTTTATTACACCAACGTCGAGCCTGTTTGGCATGTGAATATGGATATTAATTGGCGAATAAACGCGGGTATTGTGCCAACACCAAACCCAAACGCCGTTCCCGAACCGTCCA
>DLCF01000134.1:0-220 GCA_002480485.1 Planctomycetaceae bacterium UBA7805 | reverse complement strand
TCCACGCTTCTCTTAGCCCTCTTGGGTCTAGCGCTCGTGCCGAGACGAAGGCGGCGGTAGCATATTGAAGTTCGCTACGATCTATCGAATCAATGTTCGCAAGCGTGCGACCGAACTTCTGAATCAGTTGCGGGCAGGCAATTGACCGGATTGAGTCAATTTCCGCTTTCTTTCGGTGCGCAGAATCCTTGCATATAAGTACGGGTGAGAGGACTCGAAC
>DLCF01000026.1 GCA_002480485.1 Planctomycetaceae bacterium UBA7805 | reverse complement strand
CCGATGTCCTCGAATAACCGGGGATAAGCGTGGAAGGATGGTTAGCTGCGATATTGAACGAGGCAACCAAACCGCGCGCGTCGTACATCGCGGTTATTCGAAACCTTTAAATTGGTCGCCGTACCGGATTTGTGTCGTCGAGCAGCAAGCTATTTGCTGAACACATGCGCGATTCGATTGTCACTGTCGATTTTTGACATCACTGACTTACCCTCTTTAGGATTGATCTCGAGCTTTTCGTACAAAAAAGCCACGCTGTACTCGAGTGTAGGTACCCAATGATAGGGTTTCTTTTCTAGGTTCACGCCGAATCCCTGAACGCTTGCCATTTGGTAGGCAAGGTGCTCCATTTGCTTTCCGTCGGTGCCGGCAATCGCAAAGTGGTTTGTCTTTAATACCTCAACAAGTGTCGCGCTGCGGGCATTTTTATAAATTGCTTCACTTCCCCCGTGCCAATAGGGATCCGCGCCGGATCCGAATAAATAAGCCATCCCCCTTCCCTCAAAGCGACCTGCAAGCCGCGGAAAAGGCGAACTGTCGACGGCAATGTCAACCGCAGTCGCTCGACCTGAACAAGGGCAGATCTTATCTGCCTTCGAACAGAAAATCAGAAGCGGAACGCTAAGTTTTTTGACCACCGAACTTGGGGTCGGCTGCGCACCATTCCAGGGTGCGATACCAACCACCGCCTTAACATAGCCTGGCTGCTGCTCGTTGATACTCGTCGCAACATCAATCGACACCCCACCACCCATGCTGTGCCCGACCAGTGCCAACTTATCCGGGTTCACATCGCCGCGTGACGCTAAATAGTGCAAATTCTTTTCAATGTTAGCAGCCATCACGGAAGAATTCACACAATACTGAAATTTGTGTACCGCATTGAGCGACTGCATCGGCCGACGCAAATTGACCACTCCGCAGTCTTCTTGCTCTTGATTGGCGATGATCACAAATCCCCACGAGCAGAGTCGTTCAAGCGACTTGGAATACATTTTTGCCGAACCGCACAGTCCATGACAAAACACGATCCCGGGCCATTGTTTCCTGCGATTATTGCCATCCGCATCTTTGGCACTAGGAACCAACAGAATACCCTGATCACTGACCTCCGACATCGCAACTTGGTAGGGTCCCATTTTGCCGAACGCGGTCGCGGATTCAGCCTGTAACGGGGACACGATTAACGTAATTCCAAGTACTAAGAAAACAGTATGCAGCCTTTTTGAAACATGTTTCGACATCTATTTCTTCCTTTCAATAGCCGGACCCGCGCAAGTTCAAGGCAGTAGTCGCGAAAGGCAAATCATTTCACATTGCGCATTAGACCATGTATCGTCGCCACTTATAAAGGGCTGCGGCGGGCGGCGCCCGCATACGGTTCATAGTGATGATGAACACGTGAAATCATAATCAATACACCCCATGCCCTGTGTCCAGAATCGATCACCTTGACCTCTGCCTGCCTGTGGCCTAACCTATCGCCGAGTGAAAACAATTCGGCGGAGGGCTTTTGCGGTGGGCAGCGAATTAAGCGCATTGACGGTGATTTTCACCGAATTCTATTACTGGGTTACGGTTGTTTTCATGTTTCTAATCCACGTTGGATTCTGCCTCTACGAGGTTGGCGTCTCGCGCGAGAGAAACAAACTCAACACCCTCATGAAGAATTCAATGCTGATCCCCACGATCACCATTGGTTTCTTCTTTGTTGGCTGGTGGTTGTATTTCGCCGCCCAGAATGGACCGGGTATCACCGGAGGCCTGAAATCCGCGGCTTGGTCTGAGCCCTGGAGCGAGTTGATGGCACCGCATCTAGGCGGTTCACCGGAGAGCAATGATTTATCGCTTGACGATACGGCGACATGGTCACGGCTCAACGGAGTGTTCTGGGCCGCCTTTCTCCTTTTTTCTTGGACAGCAGGTTCTATTCTCTCTGGGGCTGTCATCGAGAGGATACGATCCGCGGCTTTCTGGACACTCGCAATGCTCGTCGGATGCATCACCTGGGTGATCGCTGCCGCCTGGGGCTGGTCCGACACTGGCTGGATGGTGCAAAAACTCGGCTACCACGATGCTTATGCCTCGGGTGTCATTCATGCGTTAGCGGGCGGGTCTGCGTTGGCCATTCTATTTCAACTTGGCCCTCGCATTGGACGATTCCGGGAAGACGGCTCGCCACGCGTCTTTCCTGCGCATAACACATGGATGATCATCATCGGCATGTTTCTAATTTACACCGGTTTCTGGGGTTTTTATGCAGCGTGCAACGTCCCGATTTTCGACATCAATGCAGATGGTTCACCATTTTTTTCTGCCGTTACGATTTATCTGACGCCAACTACGCTTAGTGGAATCACGTTCAATTTTATCATGGCGCTTACCGGCGGACTTCTGATCGGCTATATGGTTTCCAAGGGTGATCCATTTTGGACATTTCAGGGAGGCCTCGGTGGAATCATTACGGCATCTGCCGGGAATGATCTTTATCACCCGACGCACGCCTTCTTTGTTGCGGTGTTTGGAGTCTGGATTGCTTATAAACTTCACTATTGGGTGGAGCGTAAATTCAAACTTGACGATGCGGTCGGAGCAGTCGCAATCCACGGTTATTGTGGATTCATCGGCCTCGTCGCCGCAGGCTTCATCCTCTGGGGATACCCGAGTTCCATGAATGACGGCTACGCGTCGATCAACCCGGTCGGTCAAACACTGGGTGCGCTGCTCATATTTTTTGGCCTTGGTTTCATCCCCTGCTATGTGTTCGCAGGACTTTTCCGTCGTCTGGGTCTGTTGCGAATACCGATGGAAATTGAATTGGCAGGTCTCGATCATCGGATTATTCGGTCGGAGGATGAAGACCGCACAGAGCTTGCTGATTTCGAAGAAACCATTAACTATTGACGATTAGTAAACGCCCAAATTATGATTCCAGAGTTATCGAATGAATTTTACACCGACCATTGAAGCGTGGAGCCGTAACCCACAAGACACCGGCCCCCTATATCCCTTCGTCGGGACGGAACTGTTTCTCAGTGTGCTATGTCTGATTTTCTTCCTAATATTTATGGTCTGGAAATTTCGTTCGGAACGAAACACATACGATCACCAGGCTTCCTCATTGCGAAACGACGTCCGTGATAAAGCGGAAGACTTTCCAAGTCATTTTGACGCATAGCATGTCCGGATAATGCGGAACCGCAACGGAATTAACATTTTCATTTTGTATCCCGCACATTAGCAGCGACAAGTATGTTGTTAAACTAGTCACCGAATGAATAACCCTCTGCCAGGAGGTATTGCTTTGCCGGATTTAGCATGTCCACCGGTAATCCACAGGCCATGAATGCGGCGTCGAATTGCTCCCAAGATCCAATCGGCTCTTTAAACCGTTTCCGAACAAGATGCTCGATTAATTGATAGTCGCGAACATCTGGCGAACTTGCCTTGACCTCCGCAAGCCTGTCTTTAATTCTGCGGGCGCATCGTCGGAAATGTTTATCGTTCATGGCAATGCCATAGTCACGCATCACAAATATCGCCGCATTGGTGTGATTTTTTCCGGCGTTGATATTCCGCAAATATTCGCCGAATGCCTGTGCGAGCGGATCTGTAACAGTGGCAACGTGCCGCATTTTACTTGGCTTTGGCGATGATTGTTTTCGACGAGGCGATCTGCGCATAAATTCCTCGATTACCTTCGCCTCGCCACACTACGCAGGCGTGATAAATGGCAAACACAATCTTAATAACGCCATTTAAGAAAGCAGTGTATTAAGCGGACCGTGATCGTCACAGTGGTCACCATGTGGGTGATGGAGATGTCCATCGACCAGATAATCGACGTGATCGCCATGGGGAACCGCCAAATGGCCACAATCTGGACCGTGCCGGTGATCTGAGTCATGTGCACCACAGTTGTGTGCAGGAGTGCAACCGTCAGGGTTTACTTCTGTGACTTCAATACGGTGTTCTTCAACCACGCCGTCTTCCCGCTGGTGATGCAAATGGCCATCGTGGAGATAGTCAGTGTGGCCATCGTGCTCTACCGGGGTATGGCCGCAATTGGGACCGTGCTGATGATCGTGATTTTTGTGCTCGTGGTTCATCGTTTTCTCCTCAATAAAACGCTTTGAATTTTCGGCCCTAAACGGACTCATCTGGCCGGCACCAGATCATGAGGTTTTAACAGCTATTGCCCATGGCTACTAGATTATTGTCGAATGCGCAAAAATGGGCAGTAAATCAGGAAAAAAAACAACATTTCAAATTCATCAAATCGCGCACGCGACTCTGCAACGATAAATCAAAAAGGTACTCAATCTGTCGACGATTTGGTGATTTGGACGTATTCCTTGCGCAAAAAATCATCCGTAACTTGCTGCGTCAAAACCAAACTGGGAACTTTCAGGCCCGATGGAACCTCATCAGTCAGCCGTTTCTCACTCAGTGCCCGCTCTACCTTTTGCCAACGGGAATTAAGCGGTATTGTCTGTTCTGACAAACGCTTTCGAATCTCAGCCAGCTTTTCTGGGTGTGTCACGATGACTTCATTTTTATACCGCTCAGCCTTTTTCGGCTGCGTGATGACCGCAATTACGTCTTTTGAATTCTGGTAAGACTTTAATTGGTAACGCTGCACAA
>DLCF01000150.1 GCA_002480485.1 Planctomycetaceae bacterium UBA7805 | reverse complement strand
CACATCACGGGATGGACATTAAAAGAACATATTCCGAACAAGTATCCATTCACGGGTGAAACCAAAACAAGTTCGTCTGCTGATTTCTTTGTCTACGAAAGCACAAAAAATCCTACGAGGTGACGAAGTAACTACCGGCAGTCGAGAGGCAACAATTCTGGCAAATCTCAGGACCGACGCTGTCGGAATTCGCCCAACAATGGCTAGGATTCTTGTTTTATCGCTCCCTCTTAATATGTCGCTCTCGACGGTCTTCCCCGCACCTGTTCGCATGGTGTCTAATGATCGAGAAATTATATTTTACGGGAGAAAAAAGTATGCCGACCATCCACCCCTTCTTGGCAATCGCTTTGATTCTTACTTGCGGGCTTGTCGACCATCCTGCCTGCGGCTGCACGGGCACGGCGCTGGTGGCAAAGGATGGATCGGTAGTAGTCGGCCGCACGCTCGAATTCGGCATGCCACCCGATTCGCACTTGATCGTGCATCCGGTCGGAACTGCTTTTACCGGACAGACCCCGAGTGGTGAATCGGGAATCGCATTTTCAGCCAAGTATGGTTTTGCGGGTATCACCGTAAGCGACGATGGTAGCCTGCTTCTTGATGGCACCAACGAAAAGGGGCTCAATGCCGCAGTCTTTTATTTTCCGGGTTACGCAAAGTTTGCGGAAGCAACGCCCGAAAATCGCAACCGGGGCCTCTCTCCCATGCAATTGAGTACCTGGATTTTAGCCAACTGCGCAAACGTTGCGGAAGTTAAACAAAAAATTGACCAAGTCGCAGTGTTAGGCGTTTATTTAAATTACATGCAAACGATCCCAGAGGTGCATTACAAGATCCAAGATGCGTCGGGGGCGTGCATCACGATCGAACCGATTGACGGCAAACTAAAAATCTATGAGAACCCGTTGCGGGTGATTACCAATTCTCCGGAATTCCCCTGGCACATCACGCACCTCCGCAATTTTTTGAATCTCACGTCGGCATATCCCAAGAGCAAAACAATCGGCAACGAGAAATTTTCTCCTTTCGGCCTCGGCGGCGGATTGGTCGGACTGCCGGGTGACTTCACACCACCCTCACGGTTCGTGCGAATGGCTATATTCACCCAGAACTATCCGCATCCTGCCGATGCGCCCCACGCAGTCGGTTCGGCCTTCCACCTGCTTAATAACTTTGACATCCCAAGGGGCTCTAATATGCCGCCGCCAGATACGGCCGAAAAAAATTCAGATTACACAAGCTGGACAAGTGTGAGTGATTTGGCGAACTTACAGATTCATTGGAAAACATTTGGGGATCCGCGTCACAAAATGGTCGACCTTTCCGATGCGTTAGCAAACGCTGAAGAAAAATCGAAGCAACTATTCCTTGGCCCACAGAAACCCGAGGCAGGCAGCGATTCACTCAATGTCACAAGTAAACTCAAATAAAATATTTGTTTTTGACTTTTTATCCCCGGTGTGGGTGGAGACGGCTACACGCACTATTCATGACCGTTTCTTTAGACCATGAAGCATTTGGCCCTTATTGGATTCGCTTCGTGCTGCATTTTTGGAATGATCAGTGCGGGACTCGCGGTGTATTATCAGATTCGATCCGCCAAATTTCGCAAACCTGGTGTTTCGTGGACAAAGGCAGCGGCGTTTCTGAGTGTCCTGTTTGGTGATCCGTGGTATACCGAAGAGGCATGGCCATGTCGCAAGAAATGCATGTTGTGGCTGCTTAGTTTTGTCGCTAGCTTTATTTCCGCCTTCATCATTAGTTCGTTGACTGGCGTACCCCAATGAAGGACGAGGGTTGTTAGGGTGTTCACCGCCGCCGCACTTGCAACTCTAACTATCTGGCCCGCGATAAAGGACGCCGAACAAGTGGTGGCCGCTAGACCCGGCGACGCCGAGTCAAACTCACACCGAGAAACAGGGTCGACCAGAGGAAGATTGAGGCGGGCTCGGGCACGGCCCTGATGCCGAAAGCAGCATCCACGAAGTAAGGCCCATTCGGGAAGATGATGTTTGCGTACTGTGCAGGATTGTACGGTCCGTAAGGCTCCCCCGCCGATGGCTGGTGACTTCCCTGATACTGCTCATAATCGATCGCCAAGACAGGGATAGAGATCTCGGGGTGCTCGGGGTTGGGCGCAAGTGTTTGCCAAACGTCGAGTGTGGTGAGGGCTGCCTTTTGGGGCTGCAGTTGGTCCAAACCGTAAGGCTCGCCCTGATTCAGATTTTCAAAATTACTGCTCGGGTCGAGCGGATCGATGACGAACAACTTCCCCTCGCCGCGGTCTATGATGCCGTCGCCGTTATTGTCGTTCCAGTCCATGCCGGCCAGCGTCACCATATGGCTACTTTCATTCTGTTGGCTCATCTTCATCACGACACCCGCACCACCGGCCAGCATCCCATGGAGTTGCTCAATAGTGGGCCCCTTGTCGGGGAGCAGTTCGACCCAGTCGGGGAAACTACCTTTCTCGGGGTGTGCCGGGTCGTACCGTTTGTCTCCGAAAGAGACACCATTAAATTGGATTTTGGCTCGATCGGGATTTTGCTCATGCCAGTGCTGCGCATACTGCTGCATGCCGGTTGCCAGATTGCCAGGAAACGTGCCCGGGTGTAACGAGCCGGAGCCGCCCGTAAGCATGTAGTCGTTGGCCAGCTTCTCGGCCGCATTGAGCCAATCGGAGTA
>DLCF01000049.1 GCA_002480485.1 Planctomycetaceae bacterium UBA7805 | reverse complement strand
AATGGACCCAATTTGCAGTTCGCTGCTCCTCACTAGCTGCTTTGAGAAAGTAGCTTCCGGCTCTGGCCCGCAGATTGTTGGCCTTGCCGATATAGATCACCACACCTGTAGCGTCCTTCATTAAGTAAACACCAGGAGTCTGTGGAAAGGTCCGCACATGCTCAGCAGCCCGCTCAAAGGCAGAAAGTTCCGAGTGAACTGGCTTTTGCATCGGTTCATCCATCAATATTCGGCCCAAAGACTTTTGGTACAACAAATTCCTAGGATGACAATTAGAAAAAGGCCACTGGAAATCACTGGAGACCACGGCGCGGCGATTCCCCGCCCTGGCCTACGATCAAGGAAGTATTGCACCGTATCATCAAGCTCCAGCGGTTTGGGCAAGACGGTGTAGATTGGAAGGATTACATAATTGTAGACTGAGAGCCAGAAACGATCATCTTCCCCGTATCCAGATATCTTGTCCAAACCATTTGGATCTTCTGAATCAGCGATCAGGGATATGCGATCTTCCTTTCCATCAATGGGTAATAATTTTTCCATCGCGAGCTTCGTGTTACCGATCAGGATGCACATACCCCAGAACAGCAGGGCGACAAAAAGCGAGAGAATCGCCCTACGAGAAAAAAGTCCAACGATGGCCGAGACTGAAAAAAGTAACATGAAGTAGAAAATAAAAACGGGAATGGCAACCAGAATACGGATGTCCCAGAGTCCCCACCGTAGACCTATGATGAAGTAGAGCCCGAGTATCAGGTAGCAGATATTGACTGACACAAAAACACAGCCACCGAAAAATTTTGCCAAGAACAATAAAGGCCTGCTGAGCGGCTTGCTGAGCAATAGTTCCACTGATCCGGTCTGATAGGTTTCCGGTATCACACCACAGGAAACAACCAGCGCTGTGAAGATGCCAAAAAAACCGACGATAAGATCTACAACATGGTCCATGAACCAGGCCAAGGCGATCCCGCGTACCTCGTCAGATGTTGCCACCGGAAGTTGGATTGCCGGTCCAAAATCGCGACCGGCATAGCTGAGTTGGAGCCCTGCTCCGCTCTGGTCTGCTGGCACCTTATTGAGAGACAGCGGATAAATTGCGAGCAGAATCACGGAAATCAACACCACGGTAACCCACAGAATTCGGGAGTGCGCCGTAGCATGAAACGAATCTAGGACGACCGCCAAATAAGGTTTCATCAGTCTTCTTTTCTGGTGCTACTGTCAGATGTCCGAACGATTTTTAGAAAGATATTCTCCAGCGAAGTGCCTTGTTTCAGCCCTACGATGCTGATTCCTCCGGCGCGTAATCCATCAATGCACTGATCAACCGCCGCCTGATCCTCAAGATTCAAACAGACACGGAAGTGGGCTTCGGCCAACGGTTGCCAGGTAATCTCTCCATAGAGATCAAGGGCAGCTCGGGCCTCGGTTTCCGAACCTCGGAGTTCGAACTCCACCCTCAATGTGCCCTCAATCTGCATCGCACTTTGCGGACCGAAAAACTTCAATTCACCCTGATCGAGAATTGCAATCTGATCCGATATTTGCTCGACCTCTTGCAACAGATGACTGTTTAAAAAAATCGTTTTCCCTTGTTCTTTAGCCGCGAACAGCAAATCGCGAACCTCTTTTCGCCCCTTCGGGTCGAGACCATCGGTCGGCTCATCTAGAATCAGAATTTCCGGATCGTGCAATAGCGCGCCGGCTAAGCCTAGCCGCTGCCGCATGCCCTTAGAAAATTGCCGAACAGGAACGTGCGCCCACTTCGATAGACCGACTTGCTTCAACAATGCCTCGCGACGCACCCGGCTCTGCCCGCGCGAAATGTGGTTGAGACGACCCCAATAAATCAATGCTGAATCTGCCGTATGGTGGCTCTCAACAATCAGATTTTCCGGTAAATAGCCTACTTTGCAACGGCTCCGCATCGAACCGGCACGCTCCCCCAGGATAGTTGCCCCGCCGGATGATGGTCTCAGGAGACCAAGCAGGAGTTTAATTAACGTGGTCTTTCCGGCACCATTTGGGCCAAGCAGTGAAATGATTTGCCCATTCGGCACATTGAGCGATACCCGTTTCAGCGCTTCGTGCCTTCGTATTCCGAGAGGCGAGCGGTAGGCCTTGCTAAGTTCCTTAACTTCAATCGCCAGCATCGAATACCACCCATTAGAAAACAGAACCTCATCAATCGCCGGGCAGAGGGATTAGATATGAATCAAGCAACGATCCGGTCATTCTCAGAGTTCTTTTCACTATCCTCAGTAGCTGGATTTTTATTCACAGCATCCAGTAGTTTTTGACGTTTTCGCCGCAGCAGATAAAAAGCCAAACCGATCGTTAACGCAAGCAAAATGCCGATTGTCAGACCATTCTGACTTTCCCGAATCGTCTCCACCACCGAATTTCCGTATCTGTATCCCAGCCAAAATGAAATGCTCACGACGGTGGTCGCGCAAAAGCTATTAATCAATAGGAAACGGGGCCAAGGCATCCGCACAACGCCCGCCGCTAGGTAAAGCGGCACACGTACGCCAACCAGAAAGCGTGCCACAAAAAAGACTTTTAAACCATGCCTTTTGATAACCTCCTCCATCCTCACCTCGCGCTCTTCATGCATCAGTCGGGCAAACCAGGGATAGCGTTTAAAAAATCCGTGGCCCAAATATCGCCCGATGCTGTACACGGCGACATCCCCCATCAAGGCACCTCCGAGGCAGGCCAGGTAGGCATACTGCCAAGTGAAAATTTCACCATTGTGACTGAGAAAACCGGCAGTCACGACAACCACCTCTTCGGGAATAGGCAGCCCCAACCCGGATAATCCAAGCACCAGCAAAATCCCCAGATAACGCAGATTTAAAAAGTCATCGAGCATGAGATTAGAAGTATCCTGCAGCAAACGATCGAAGGTGGGGTGTGCCGCGGTGCCTCGCGGATATCATGCCGCCGATTTTACACTCTAAACTGTGTCGCGCAAACGCCTTTTGTAATAAGGGTCTATTAGGCAAAAGCCGGCTTCAATTGATTAATCCTGTTGATTCACCGCCACCCGCTGGTCGCTTATGAGATACACATCGTCTGGCGTAATTCCGCAGGTTTGAATTTCGATTCCCGCTTTTTTTCGGCTCGGTAAAACCAGAACCAACGCCATGCCAGGGTGCTTTTTGCAGCACTCGATCGCTTGCTGAGGTCCCATCACATAACAGGCCGTCGAAAGGGCATCTGCCCAAGCAGCGCTGGGATGCAGGACGGTCGCTGAAAGAATCCCCTGGTCGGCCGGCAAACCAGTGCGTGGGTCCAAAATGTGACCGTAGCGGCGCCCCTGATGATGAAATGATTGCGACTGTGACCCGGATGTGGAGAGTGCACGATCAAAAAGTCGAATTTCAGCGAGTCGATCTGCTGGACGCAGAGGATGCACCAATCCGACTCGCCAGGGTTCTTCTCCTCGTTTGGAGGACCGCCTGCCGCAAGCAAGCACACTGCTTCGTCCACCGTGGAATAGGAAATTTTCAATGCCTTGCAATCGCACCATATTGCTTGCCGCATCGAGGGCAAATCCTTTTCCGATCCCACCGAAATTAATGGCCACTCCGGGGCGCAGGAACCTCAGTTGCTTTGTTTCGCAATCGACTTGAACATATTGACTGCCAACATCAGCTAATGCTGAACGTATTGACTCTTCCGATGGCATAGATCCTGAGCGTCGTGCATGACTCCACAAATCAGCTAATGGACCTGCCGTGATGTCAAACGCACCATCTGTAATTTCATGTAAATCAAGACTCAGTTCGATCAACTCGGCAAGCGGGTCGCTCAGGTTAACCAATTCCGCTGCTGCCCGATGATTCAATATCGTTACCTCGCTATCTCGACGATAGACTGTAAGCATCGCCTCGATCATATCGATCTCATCGAGCGCATTGATAGCGATTTCGCTATCCTCCGCGTACTGTCCTGCGTTGAGAAACACCTGAAACTGGCAGGCCATGGCCCGACGACCGATGCGAATCAGATAGGTTTCCTCCTGCGGGTCGGTAACCCAGTCGGCTAGAGAATCGGTGGTGGCCGTATCACCGCTTGGCAAGGATTTGGTTTTTCCCTGAATAAAATTACGCCGCGAGGATTTTCTAGAGCTTGGCATGAATCGGTCCACAGTTCGTCGGAGCATATATTTATTGAGTGGATGAATACTATTATACGGTAAGTGGTGCAGGCTTCATCCGTTGGACGATTCGGAAAACGTCGTCCTAAATCGCCAACTCGCTGTTTTTCATTGTTAGCCCACCAAATAAGGCACATAAGGCATTCGGCTGTACCGAGAATCGGTTTCCGTGGTCGCTACGGCAAGTGAATAATATACTTTGTGGGTGCTGCCTACCAATAAACAACACATTAATTTTCATTGCATGCACCGGGCGGTCGGGATCGACACACTTATTCAATCTGAATTTATTTGCTCTTAAATTAAAAAAGGAAGTTAGCAATCTTTTTTGCAGCGGTTCGTAGAACGTGCGCAGCGGCCTCGATAATGATGAGAAAAAATCTGCAGCGAACCAACCCAAAGTATGTCGTTTGCTGGTTTGAGGAAACTATCACACTGAATCGGCTGCGGATAGCGCAGAGCATGAATCGATAGGGCACAACACAGGTAGTATAGCCCGATCACGGTCATGGCTATTAAAATGGACTTTTCATATCGCTTAATGATTCAATAACGCCCATGCCTCAGAATACGCTCCCCACACTCGATTGCGCGGTTATTGGTGGCGGCATCTCCGGCTTAACTGCTCTGTATGCGATACATCAAAAGCGTCCTGCTTGGCAACTCCGCATATTTGAGCGACAGGATCGCCTGGGAGGTATTCTGGAAACCCGAACTGAAAATGGATTGTTGATCGAAACTAGCGCTGATAGTTTCATTACCGATCCTACCCCGGCTCTAAAGTTGTGCAAGGAATTGGGCCTCGGGGATGACCTTCTCGGCACACGCCCAGCTGGACGCCGAGCCGAGGTTCTCTGTCACGGTCGGCTCACACCGATTCCTGACGGATTTCAAATTGTGGGCGCTCGGAAGTTGCTGCCGTTACTGACCTCGCCGATGCTCAGTTGGCGCGGAAAGTTACGCGCCTGTTGCGAGCCGCTGATCAAGACCCGCGCAGGGCGGGAAGACGAATCACTAGCTGCGTTTGCAAAGCGACGGATGGGAACAGAGGTTTTCGACCGATTGATCGCTCCTCTCGTCGGTGGCATTTATACGGCAGATGCTGATAAACTCAGTATGGCTGCTGCTTTGCCGCGGTTTCTCGAGATGGAGCGTATGTATGGCAGTCTTTATCGGGGTCTGAATTTCGAGGCCAAGCAAACGCCACAAGCTGCACAGGGGTCCGGGGCTCGTTATAGTTTGTTCGCTACTCTTCGGGGTGGCCTAGGACAACTGCTTGAGAAACTTATTTCAAATGTCCCCAGTCATATGCTACGGAAGGGGGCCGAGATCACCAATCTGCGAAAACAAACCGATGGATTATGGCAACTTGAAGTTAACGGATCAGAGATGTGCTGTGCCCGAAAAATCATCCTGGCCACGCCTGCATTTCGCTCGGCGGCACTACTGTGGGACATCGATGCGGAGCTCGCCGCGGCATTAAAAGATATTCCGTACGCTAGTTGCGCCGTAGTCTGCCTTGCTTATCACAAAAAACAGTTTCGTCAGCTGCCACAGAGCTTCGGTTTTATCGTGCCTCCCTGCGAGCAGCGGCCAATATTGGCGGCCAGTTTTGCGAGCAACAAGTTTCCGGAGCGGGCGCCAGATGATCAATGGCTTGTGCGGGTATTTTTAGGTGGGGCATGCCAAAGCACAGTTCTCGAACAATCGGATGAAAAACTCATCGAAATTGCTACCAACGAGCTACAGCGGATTCTCTGCATCCGTGATGCGCCGCACCTGCAAATGGTTACGCGTTGGCCACAATCCATGCCGCAATATCACCTGGGGCACATCGAGCGCGTCGAGCGGATTGAGCAAAATGTTAGACGACTTCAAAACATTGCCCTAATCGGCAATGCCTATCGCGGGGTGGGCATTCCGCAGTGCATTCATGGTGCCATGAAAGCCGCCGAAGCGATCGTCGAAACGCGGTTGGACTAACGGATCGTGTCGAGATCTTCAGGCTTTGCCGCCGCAGCCCTCTGGTTTTCTCGGTGAATCGCTTCGTATACTTCACGACGATGGACCGGTATTTCGCTCGGCGCATCAATACCCAATCGCACGCGGTCACCACGCACGTCGACAATTGTGACCACGACGTCTTCGCCAATCATAATACTTTCGTCACGTTGTCGGGATAATACGAGCATTTAAAATAGATCTTTAGAAAAGAGTTACGCGGTTTTCTGGAGTTCGCGGTAGGTTAAGTCGATCAGATGATCGACCGCCCAGTCGTCGAGATTGACGGCCTGCCTGCCGATACGGCGGGCGCAATTAATCACCAATGGCGCTAAAAGATTCAGCGAAAGACCAGAGGGAGTCTTACCCACTGCGACCAGGACCTGTAACAGATCGGTTTCTCGTTTCCCCAGAGCGGCCCAATCACTTTGTTCGATCCGGAACGTGAAGTCAGCCACGAAAGTTCGAGGATCCACTACTGGCAAAGCGATTTCGCCCTGCTGTGTCGATTGGATCCAAAGTACACGGTCACCTTCACGTGGTGTAAGTAATACCCAACTCCGACAATCCTCCAGGCCGACGAGCCCGGAAGGAAAACAGAGTGTTTCTCCCTGGGAGCATTGAAGCTTGCCGAATCGTGAAGTGTTGAGTTCCATATTCTTCGCCTTCCCTGCCAAATACGATTCGCGTTTGTACGCAAACGCTTGCATCGCTGTCTGCCTGATTCATCGGCCCAAAATCAGGGTAAAACGAGAAAAAAGCGGTAAGGCGGCGTCGCTGGTACAGGCGGACCAACTTTGGAACTTAGGCAGCTTTTGAGGGCACTTGATCCGAATAACCGGACTTACTGTGGATCCCCGTCCACCTACGGACTGCCATGCAGACAAGGTGCCCGCCGAAAGCACAGGAAAGTTTCAGAGCACTCTCGGCCCGGTGAACGCGACCCACGAGCGGAACACAATCCAGATCGCAATCGGGATCGGGGTTATAGAGATTCAGTGTGGGCGGTGCGAATCCATCGCGTAGCGAGAGGACCGTAAGCGCTAGCTCCACGCTTCCAGCCGCATTAACCAAATGACCGATACTCGATTTGTTGGCCCCAACCAAAATGTCACTGGCTGCGTGGCCAAGTGCCGCACGAATGCCCCGTGCCTCGACCAGATCATTCTGACGCGTACCGGTACCGTGTGCATTGATATAGCCAATTTCCTTGGGGTCCATATCTGCTCGCCGGAGCGTTTCCGTGATCAGATAGCGTAGTGGATCGCTGTTCTGGGCCATGCTAGTCACGTGGTGCGCTTCGCCAAGCATGGCACCGGCACTCAATTCTGCGTAAATATGCGCTCCACGTGCCACCGCATGATCGAGCCGCTCGAGTACGAACATTGCCGAACCTTCTCCCATGACAAAGCCCGTGCGATCCCGGTCAAAGGGACGGCACGCCCTGATCGGATCCTGATGATCGGCTAAAACCCGCAACTGGCGGAAACCGGCCGCAAACAGAGGATTGATTGCCTCTGCACTGCCGGCCAATGCCAAATCGCACTGTCCGTCGCGGATCCTTCTGACCGCCGAAAGGATGTCGATCAGACCACTTGCGCAGGCGGTAGAGTGGCAACTTCTGGGGCCGAGGAGACCATGCTCAAGGGCCACCTCCGAACAGGCCGTGTTAGGCATCCATTGGTGCCACGCAGGAACCTCCTCTTCGGTTTTAACACTAAGTCCGATGATTTCAGCAATGCCCTCCGTATCTCCCATGTGACCACTTATGGCACAGGCGAATCGCTCACGGTCAACTCTAGACCAGTCGATCTCAGCGTCCTCGATCGCATCCCTAGCTGCCTGCTGACAAAGCGCAATGACCTTCAACTGTCCATTCTGAGTAACTTCAAGTTCTACTGGAGCGCCAATAAGAAGATCGTCGGGGATACCATGTAATCCTGCAATGGAACGAACCCCGCTTTTGCCCTGCTGCACACTCTGCCAGGTCGACTCAGCGGTTTTGCCCACGGACGTAAGCATGCCGATGCCGGTGATCACCACCGGTTCATATCGAGAATAGGTTTTTTCAAAACGCATGAGCAGCGATTCCACAACCGGCGTGTTCCGAAAGGGGCCGGAGAGTAGCGGATCGGACCCTGCTTGTCAGCATGAATTTGTGATGACTCCGTCGTGAAATTCCTCGCCATGATTCTTGCAGGCATCGCTATCGACACTTTCTCACACCGGTAAATACGAAAAGAACCGGCCAAATCCCTAGCACCAGCATTAAATGCAATTATTGTGGGATTTATGCCCACATTAT
>DLCF01000161.1 GCA_002480485.1 Planctomycetaceae bacterium UBA7805 | reverse complement strand
ACTGGTGACGGCCTTGGCGACAGTGTTCGGAATATCGTGAAATTTTAGGTCGAGGAACACTGCGGCACCGGTATCACGTACGCGACGGACAATATCAGGGCCTTCAGCTACAAAGAGTTCCTTGCCGATTTTGAACGCACCCACTGCGGGGGCTATTGCTTTAGCAAGAGTTAATGCTTCATTGGCAGTAGGAACATCAAGAGCAGCGATGATGGGATTACTCACGGGCGCAGAAAAGCAGAGCGTCAAGGCCTTGAACAGTCCTAACGTTTCACACGTGGATCAAATTTTTGATCGATCTTTTTAGCCTGCTTCGGGTCAGCCATTGTATCAAAACGCTTGTCCAGTTTGTCCATCATGGCCTGTATCTCAGGATCATTAGATTGTGGCCGAAGAGTGTTTAGAAATTGCCGGCGTTGTTGAATAATATCGGGTGAAACCTCTCGGCCATAGCCCAAACTGCCCAGATAATAGCTGATGGTGCGCAGTCCCCGTTCACGATTTTCCTTTTCCTGCTTCTTGTCATCTAGCGAGGCCAAAAGTGCAAACCCTTCGTTTATTCTGCTATTAACAATAATATTCGAATCCTCGCTTACCCCGACATAGTTTACCGCTGTTCTTCTTATTTCGCTTCTAATTCGGTCATCCAAATTCGGTGTTTCATAGACATCTCTCAAAATAGGCATGGCATCTTTTCCAAGAACTCCTGTGAGGTACCCCATTACCGAGCGGTCAATGCCGGTATGGGCGACTTCAATTTCCTGTCCGTCTTTTTTCTCCTTTCTATTGTACTCGAAAAGCAACTCTCTCTTAGCCTGATTCATAAAGGTGGTGTCCTTGTTTTTTCTTAAAATATTCCAAAGCATCCATTTGTTTTGTCGGTCCAGATAAGAGACTTCTCTCTCGTCTTGTGCCATTAGAATTCCGTCGGCTGTTTTGGGTCTCTTATTGTAGAAGTCTATGAGAAGCTCGTGGGTTGCCTGTAGGTACGCATCGGTGTGTTGGTCCTTGGAAAGATCATCCAAAACCAGTGCAAGGTACGCGACTTCCAATGATCTGCCGGTGGTGCTTAGTACTTTTAGAATGATTTGCTCACATTCTTGAATGTGGGTGCCGTTCCGTTTGCCGATGTGTCGGACGGAGTTGAAAAGTCCGATCCTTAACGAGGGAGGGAAAATTGGATCAAGATATATCTGTCCGCGCTCCCAGTTGCGTGTGGTAATTTGTGAAGTGTTTTCCCAGAGCAGTAGATCAAGGCCCTGGTCGAGAAAACGGTCTATGGCAGGGAGAGCGTCAGGTCCCATCGAAGTGATTTCCTCAAACTGACGGATGACTTGTCGAATTAATACTCGATGTTCATCAGTGTCACCTCCCCTGTCATTGCGTTCTCCCATCGGGAGCTTGCTCAGGTAATCGAGGATTGCCTCGGGGGTTTTGGTTGAGGCGCCAGGTACGATAATCTCGGACTGGATTATCTCTACTCTGCCCGCTTCGGCTTTGGCCTGCTTTAGCTGCTTTTGTAATTCAGCGATAACTTTACCTGAACGATCGTTCCTAATCTCACGTCGTTCTTCTTGCACGACCTCTTTGTTGGCGGATGAAACAACGAAGGTAACAGATGCAGTTACAACAGTTGTAGCGATAATAATTGCTATTAGCTTCATGAATTCAAATCCAGCTATTGCGTTTAATACGAATTGATTGCCTTGTCAATGGAGCGCTTGACCGAGGCATAACGACATGACAATTTCGCATTTCGTTGCGTGTCCCTTGGATGAGTGACCGCTCACATTTATTTAATTGTTTTTCCGCATCGGCACTCGGTCAGGAACTGAGTAAACGCATTGCGACGGGCAGCGCTGTGTCCTGCGCCAATGTTGATGCCGCCGGCTGGGCGCATCTGGCCGTGGCGTTGCGCGCGGAAACGGGCCGCACGGTGGTGTTGGTCACTGCCCAGCTCAAGCAGCAGGAAACGCTGCAACAGGATGTGGAGACATGGCTGCGGTTATTGGACGTCGATACGCCCACGGGGTTTTATGCGGATTGGGAGGTCCTGCCGCATGAGGACAAGCTGCCGCATGCCGATGCCCTGAGTGAACGGCTGGAGACCCTGCAGGTCTTGGCCGATGGCGCGGCGCCGGTGATCACGGTGACGCCCGCGGCGTTGATGCAGTGCACACTGACGCCCGCGGAGATCGCGCATCGTTCGCGCACCTTGCGTTTGGGCGACCGGCTGGAGCCGTTAGATTTCATCGAGTGGCTGGAGGAACAGGGCTACGAACCGGAAACGAAGGTTAGTTCGCGCGGTGAATTGTCGTTGCGCGGCGGGATCGTAGATGTGTTTCCCTTCACCACAACGTGGCCGGTGCGTTGTGAGTTTTTCGGCGATGAACTGGAGTCGCTGCGTTTTTTCAACCCGCAAAGCCAAGTGTCGCGTGAGAAGATCGAGCACGTGACGCTTTCGCCCGGCGGAGAGGTGGGGTTGCTCAAGCGATTGGCCGGGCCGGGCGGGGCAACGTTGCTGGAGCATTTACCGAAGGATGCCATCGTGCTGTTTTGCGATCCGGGCGCGGTGGACGAGGCGGCCGCACAAAAGGTTATGGAGATTCCGCCGGGCGACCGGTTTCATGTGGAATGGGTCCCGCTGCTCCACCGGCTTGAGGAACGCGGGTTGGTTCGTGTGGATCTGCATGAGCTGGACGAGGGTGAGGAGGCGTTGGCGCTGGAGCTG
>DLCF01000042.1:8000-9450 GCA_002480485.1 Planctomycetaceae bacterium UBA7805 | reverse complement strand
GCCTTTGAAAATGTTGATCACCTTACCGAGCTTCTGCTCGAAGATGCCAAATATTTCTTTTACTTCTCCCGTAGCTGAACTCGGGTCGACGACGTTTAAACGGGCCATTGCAGATTCTCCTGATCAGGGTTCTTTGCGAGTGGATGTTTCTCTCTCCTTGGGGAGTGCCGTTTTACGCCACGTCCGCCCCCGAGTCGATACCCCACCTTAAGCACTGCGAACCAACAACCCGCGACGAAAAGGGGCGAGAAAAGGGGCGCTTGGTGCTCGGTCGCCGGACTGTATCGCAGCTTCCGGTGCGATTTCAACTCTGCTTCTTGCCATCAGATAATCAATCAGGTAGACAGATCTCATGAACGACGCTTCAAGATTTTGAACCAGAGGACAATCCCATGACGACTTGCAAGTTCGCCCGTACGCTCATGCGTCTGTCGATTACCCTGCTCTTTGCCATAACCTTTATTCTGGCTGGATTAGATAAGTGGACGACAGGCACGGCGCCTGATTGGTTTGTTCAACAGTTTGCCGAGACGCTGCTAGGCCGGCTACCTCAGACGCCGCTGTTCCTTTTCTTGGCCCTCGGCGAATCGTTACTCGGCCTCGGTGCCGTGGCGAGCCTTTTCCGAGGCGAGTGGTTCCGGGAGCGGGCTCCGCTGTTGAAACTGATACTTGCCGGGTCGCTTTTGATGTTTGTGGCACTCGGATTCGGCGCTCGCCTATCACACAAATACTCCGATGCTGCGTCGCACTTTATGTACTTCACCGGCACACTGCTGGCGCTCATCGTGATCGATCGCGATGATCGTCTGGCAACAAGTTGCAAAGCAAAAAATACGACTTGAGCGATGTTCCACGGAATGTTTTCCGCGTTCGCTCATGAGTTTCTACTCGACGTGTGACTGCGCGAGTGATGGCACGAATTCGGGGCGGATCACCCGGCAATCGAGTGGCCCTAATTTTTCGACCAAGCGGTCAAACGTGCCTTCATTTGGAAGCGTGCCGATAATCGCCCCGCCGGAACCGGCGAATTTGGCCGTTGCACCCGCCTCGCGAGCCACGCGAACCATTCGCTCCTGTCCCGAGGCTACATTGCAGATGCTGCGACGAAGATCGAAGTTCTCGTCTATGAGTTGCCCAAATCCTGCAATATCCCCCTCGGCGAGTGCTGCTTTGGCCGCGACGGTGATCTGCGCAAACCGCTGCATTGCGGCAATGACATCGGGATCACCCTGTTCGTAGCGAGACCTCAAATCGTTATGAACTACCTCAGTCGGTTCGCTCTCGTTGATACTGTAGGCGACATACAGGGGTGGTAATTGGGTGACATCGAGCGGTTCATACTGCCCGCAGGTATAGCCATGCTTCTCTTGCACCGTAGCCTCACCGAAATCCATGAAGACTGCCCCCTGATAGATCTGTGAAACACGATCCTGCAAACCGGCGCCGATGC
>DLCF01000042.1:1651-7671 GCA_002480485.1 Planctomycetaceae bacterium UBA7805 | reverse complement strand
CAGCTCCTCACGTTCCACGGCCAACGCCAGCGAAGGCTGGACATCAAGGGGAATCTCGATGTCGTAAAATTCCATCAGGCAGCGAAGCGTGGCGATGATAATAGCGCTTGAACCGGCGAGCCCGACCTGCCTGGGTATATTGCTCTCGTATCGCACTGAGAAATTGCGCGCGTGAAGAGAAATGTTTTCGCGACGGCAGTAATCGACAAAAAGCTTGATCGTTGCTTTCACCAATCGCACGCCGCCATAGTAGCCGTGCAGCACTACATCTTCTGCCAATTGCCCGATTGAATCGAAGCGACTGCGATCCTCCTGGCTCCAAACGATCTCGATCTGCTCCCACTCATAGAGCGAGACCTGAGCCCATAAATTGCCTATCCCGATCGAGATTGTCTTGCCGTGGTAGCCGTCTGAGGGATTGCCGATCAGTCCCGCACGGGCGAATGCTTTTTTTCGGATTAGTTCCATCGAGTCGTTGTCCTCGACTACTCAAAAGGGGCATCAAAGCAATTTTTCAATCGCAGCACGGAAGGCTTGCCCGTAATCGGGATCTGCCAAAGCAAACTCGGCAAAGGCTTCGAAGTAGCGTTCGTATGAACCAATATCGTAACGCCGCTCGGTCTCCGGTAATCGCACACCCAGTACCCGTCCACCATCTTTAATCAGCATCCGGATGGCGTCGGTTAATTGAATTTCGTTGTTTTTTCCCGGCGGGGTTCGCTCGAGACAATCAAAAATTTTGCTGCTGAAAACATATCGGGCGGCCACCGCGAGTCGACTTGGAGCCTCAGTCACCGATGGCTTCTCTATCAAATCTGCTAGCTCAAAGACTGCGTTGACTGTACTCTTAGGCTCGGCAATGCCGTAGTGCACTACCTCCTCCTCAGGTACCTCTTCAAAGGCGATCACAGCCTCAACGCCCTGCTGCTCAAACTGTTCAACCATTGTTCGCACGATTTGCGACTCGGCACTCACGCCCAGAATTGAGTCGCCGAGGGCGACGACAAAGTTCTGATTACCGACTAAAGGTTTAGCGCACAGCACCGCATGCCCCAGACCTAGCTGCTGCCGTTGTCGCGTGTAGAAAAATTCCAAATCTTCACGCTCGAATGAAAGATCCTGTAGGATTTCCTCTTTTCCAGTTTCGCGAAGGTGCTGAATCAACTCGTTGTCAGTGTCGAAGTGATTTTCAATTGCCGCTTTTCCTGGACCGGTTACAAAAATCAACCGATGGATATCGCAGCGGTGCAATTCCTCAGCCACGTATTGCACCACCGGCGATCGACCGACGGCGAGCATTTCCTTTGGTTGGCTTTTGGTAAGGGGCAAAAGTCGGGTTCCGCGCCCAGCAACCGGAACCACAGCAAGATCAATTGACATTCGCAGCTACTTTCTTATTGTGGATCGATCAGCCCAATTCGCAAAATTCGCATTATAGCGATAAATCCCCACCGAAGCGACGCCGGCAACGGTGTGGCTGCTGATCCCGCCGGAGTGAAGCGTTGACCATGGAACCCACCCCCTCCTCTAAACAGATCGCTGCGGCAGAGCAGGAATTCTGCGATGCATTCCGTCGCGACTATCCCGTCTCGTGGTTCGTGACGTTGCTGGTGCCGCCGTTGAGCACGATTGCAATTTGCATTTTTGTGGGGCTCAGTGATGGAGCCGCCTCCTTACAGAAACTGCTGCTTACAGCAGCTGCTACATTTTTCTTCCTAGGAAAATTTGTCATTCTTCATAGCGAGGCGATGAAACTATTTTCGTTAGTCGTCTACATGGATGTGATGACCGGTATGTTGTTGGTGTTTCATGCCGGCTTTCTCTTTCGCATTCCATATCTTGGATCGCGGCTTTTAGTCGTGGCTCGAGACAGCCAGCAGTTGCTTGCAGGTCACCCGTTAATCCGCCGCGCGACATTTGTGGGGATAACGCTCTTTGTAATGTTTCCGCTTGCAGCAACCGGTGCAGTGGGGGCTGCAATCTTTGGGCGATTGTTGGGGATGTCGCGGCTTGGCACCTTTTTGGCAATCTGTCTCGGTAGCCTACTCGGTTGCGGCCTGATGTTCTACGGGTCGGTGCTGATCGACACGTACATCGGTCGCGAAAATCCGCTGCTCACCGTTGGCGGCGTATCGGTGATCATTGCGCTTATTTTACTGCTGAATTATCGCTACCGTAAAATGAAGGCCAAGACTCCTCGGTAATCGGACCATGGTCATCCACTGACTCAGCCTCATTACGCATGCAATCCACTTCGCCCTCCATTCTCGTTGTGATCCCCACGTACAATGAACGGGAGAGCCTCCCGCAGCTCGCTGCTGAAGTGTTTGAGGCCCTTCCCGCATGCGAGATTTTGGTTGTGGATGACGCCTCACCCGATGGCACGGGTGATTGGTGCAAATCGCAACAAAACAATCATTTAAAGCTGCTTACGCGACGAGGGAAGGCGGGGATCGGCTCGGCGCTGCTTGCGGGATTACGCTATGGCCAACGAAATGATTATCGGCTGGTGGTGACGATGGACGCTGACTTTTCGCACCTACCGACGGAATTGCCACAACTGGTGGGTGCTATCGAGGATTCAGGTTCCGACCAAGTGCGTGATGTCGTGATTGCCTCACGGTACATTGCCGGTGGAAGCATCGCAGGTTGGCCTCTCCGGCGAATCGTGATGAGTCGGTTGGTCAACTGGTTCGCCCGTTGGTTTCTCGGGCTCAGAGTCCGCGACTGCAGTACCGGATTTCGCTGTTATCGCATGGCAACTCTCGGACCGATTCTTCAGGAAAATTTCTATGCCCACGGTTACGCTTTCGAAGAGGAAGTTTTATTTCGTTTGCAGCGGCACGGTGCCCGCCTGGCAGAAATTCCCTCCCAATTTTTCGATCGCGATCGGGGTGGCTCGAAATTAAATATAGGTGAAGCGGTGAAGGCCGGCTGGGTGCTCATCCGATTGAGTCTAAGTCGTCTTTGGCACTGTTCGACTTGTTGAGCGGAGCCTGTTATCGTAGTGCTTGAGTCTTCCATTTTTCCTTTTTAAGGGCCTGAGTGATATGTCTATCCTAATTACCGGCGGAGCGGGCTTTATTGGGAGCCATCTTGTAGAGCGATTCTTAACGGAATCGGATGAAAAAATTGTTTGTCTCGACAACTACAACGACTACTACGATCCGGCAGTCAAACGGAAGAATGTCACCGCATTTGAAAATAACCCGCAGGTTACAATGATCGAGGAGACGTTTTGTAATCAGGATGCAATGCATCGCTTATTTGGTGAGTGCGATGTGCAGGAGGTCTTTCACTTCGGTGCCTATGCGGGTGTAAGGCCGAGCATCGAACGGCCCCATCTTTATCAAAAAGCCAACATCGAAGGAACGCTATGCCTGCTGGAGGCGGCTCGCAATAAACCGATCGAGCGGTTTGTGATGGCTAGTAGCAGCACGGTGTATGGCGGTGGCGCGGAAGCACCATTTAGGGAAGATGCCTCGATCGGTGTGCCGCTCTCTCCGTACGGAGCGAGCAAACGGGCGGCGGAGTTGATGGGGCTGACCTATCATGCTCTACACGAGGTGCCCGTTGTTTGCCTGCGACCCTTCAGCATTTATGGTCCGCGTCTGCGGCCCGATCTTGCCATGACTATTTTTACGAGGGCCATCCTTGACGGAAAACCGCTTCCGCTTTTTGGGGATGGTTCGATCCGCCGAGATTTTACGTTTATTACTGACTTTTGCGATGGCGTGCTCGCCACCCGCACCTGCCCCGAGGCGATCGGTCAGTGTATCAATCTGGGGCATAACCATCCGGTCGAGATCCGCAAGTTGATTGAGATTCTCGAGGATACCCTCGGCGTAACTGCCAACATCGAATATCTCGATGCGGTGGCCGGTGAGATGCCGGTCACCCATGCCGACCTGAGCAAAGCTCGACGGCTGCTCGGCTATGAGCCGAAGTATCCGCTGGCAGACGGTGTGGCTGAGTTCGTTCGCTGGTATCGCGATATCCATCGCTAGATCGCGTTAGATTGCACGCATTGTAAAACTTTGCGGATTGTACTGGATTTCTTATTTGTCCGGCTTTTGTCTGCTGTCGGCTATTGGGTGCTCCTGCGGGTCATGCATTGCCGATCAGATTTGAGTAGTCTCCGGAATATCCCGATACATCTTTTGGTGTTGTTCAGAGACTTATTGCACTCAACGTGGGTCGGGGAAATGTTTTGACTTTGCAGGTCGTGCAGGTTGTAAGCCGAACGGAACGCAGACTTAAATAGTGATCAATTTTCAATGTAGGGCGGATATCAATCATGAAAAAAATATTCTTATCACTCGGCTTTTTATTCGCCCTTGGTTTGCAAGTTGCAACCGCACAGACGTGGGAAGACGCATACGCGGTGCCCAATATGCTTGGCGATGGCGGCCTGCTTCAGCCGAATAGCATCGACAATAATAATTTTACGATTTACAACTTTCAGCAGCACGCGACCAAAATCTGTGAGAACAATAGCGTGATCCCCCGCGACCGCATCGGCTTTCACTTTGATTCATTACAGACGGTGCAAACGGGTATTGATAACTCCGCAGGTTTAACTGTACCGAGGTACAGAAATATCCAGGAGTATCGTTTCTGGGGCGAGAAGACATTTTTGGATGAAAATATATCACTCGATCTAATTGTGCCGGTCTATTACTCGACTGACCCCAGTATTGATACATTTGAACAAGCTCTTAATCCGACACCGCTTGCCGGACAGTTCGGCGATCTGGCCTTCGGGCTCAAGGCCTTGGTATGGGAAGATGCCGAGCAGGCCTATTCGGCCGGTGTCCGTGTTGAAGCGCCAACAGGTCCGGAATTCTCCGTCCGAGGTTTAAACCCTGCACCCGGGGTTGATCAGAACTTATTGGACTTGGATGCCTGGTATTTCACGCCTTGGATTGGCGGACAGTGGACCCCGGGCACAAATTGGTTTGCCAGTGCGTTTGTCTCCTATCGGCTCAACAGCGGCCCGGTGCTGAACCGACTCAATAACGGCACCGACTTGAACGTGCGTCAGGCGACCTACCTGTTTGCCGACCTAGCCATCGGTCGCTGGATCGTGCAGCGCGAAGGACAGGGCGGCCTTACCAGCCTCGCCCCTGTGCTGGAGTTGCATTATACGACCACTCCCACAGCTGCTTCCGCCGTGAATAGTTTCGACTTTGGTTATCAAACCGGGCGGGTTGGCAAAACCGACTACTTGAATATCACCGGTGGCCTCAATGGCACATACAATGACGTGTGGCAGTTCGGCATCGGCGGGGCGTTGCCGATGCGAACCGGTTCTTTTGCTGGCCTATACGATTCAGATCGCACGTTCAGCTGGGCACTTTTAGCGAATTTGAATTACTACTTCCGTTAAACTACTTCCGCAAAACGGAGGTCATGTGTTGGTCGCGCAGCGGGAAATCGATTGCCACTGGTGGCAATCGATTTCCCTGATCCGCATCGATGTGATCGACTCAAGCGATCGCTTCTGCACGCTCTGCTCTGCTACTGATTTTATGTAGCCGTATGCGGAGCGTGTGGCCGAATGCGTCGCCTCGTATCGCGAACTCTATCGCGAAAGTGCTCGTTGAAGCAGACTGATAAGCCTTATTGTCAAACGCTATCGGTTATTCCGGTTATTTCTATTTTCCCGCTTGTATTTACTATCCGCAAATACTTGGTCGTGCCGGTGGTGCCTCGTCGATGGGTTATCTGAGTCTTTGCGCAAATAACGCGCATGGTTGGAAACCTATTTGAAGTGCCGAGGGTCGTGCTTTTGCCCTTTAAAGCAGAACACTGACCGCACGTTCAGCCAAGCGGTGTCAGCTAGTTACGTCTGGCGAACTTGAATGACGACTTTCGAGACACACAAAATAATCACCATCGAACAACCTTACTGCTGGGCGGAGATACATCATGAAAAAGTTGCTTCTATTTCTCGGACTCGTCCTGATTAGCGGTGTGCAAAGCGCGAGCGCACAGACGTGGGAAGACGCGTATGCCGT
>DLCF01000042.1:1196-1330 GCA_002480485.1 Planctomycetaceae bacterium UBA7805 | reverse complement strand
CCCAACATGCTCGGCGACGGCGGCCTGCTGCAGCCGAATCTTATTAGTTTTGGCAATGATGTTTTGGTTTGGAACTTTCAGCAGCACACGACCAAAATTTGTGAGAACAATAGCGTGATTCCCCGCGATCGCAT
>DLCF01000042.1:0-864 GCA_002480485.1 Planctomycetaceae bacterium UBA7805 | reverse complement strand
GGCTTTCACTTCGATTCGCTGCAGACTGTGCAAACCGGATACGCAAATTTAACTAGTAGGTATAATTCTCGGAATCTTCAGGAGTACCGCTTCTGGGGTGAAAAGACCTTTTTGAACGAGAATATTTCACTCGATCTGATCGTGCCGCTTTACTACTCGACCGATCCAAATATTAGCACGACACCGGCATTTGAAGATCCGACTCCGCTTGCCGGGCAGTTCGGTGATTTGGCCTTCGGGCTTAAGGCCCTGGTGTGGGAAGATGCCGATAAGGCCTATTCGGCAGGTGTGCGGGTGGAAGCGCCGACCGGTCCCGATTTCGTCATAGATCAGGTAACCCCTGCTGCGAGCTTGGAAATGGATGCCTGGTACTTCACGCCCTGGATCGGCGGCCAGTGGACCCCGGGCACGAACTGGTTCGCCAGCGGTTTTCTTTCTTACCGGCTTAACAGTGGTTCGATCACCAACCGGCGGTCCGTATTAGCTGACACACGTAGTGTACGTCAGCCTACCTACCTGTTTGCGGATCTGGCCATTGGTCGCTGGATCGTGCAGCGTGAAGGGCAGGGCGGCCTTACAAGCCTAGCCCCAGTCGTCGAGTTGCACTACACCACGACCCCCACCAGCGGTACTGTTCTGAGCTCGGGTGACTTTAACTACAACTCCGGTAGGCTGCTTGGCAAGACCGACTATTTAAACATCACCGGGGGACTCAACGGCACGTTCAATGACGATTGGCAGTTTGGCATTGGCGGGGCACTGCCGCTTCGCACCGGATTCGGAAAAGGTGGGGGCGGATTTGAATGGAACACCGATCGCACGTTTAGCTGGGCCCTTTTAGCCAACTTGAATTACTACTTCCGT
>DLCF01000074.1 GCA_002480485.1 Planctomycetaceae bacterium UBA7805 | reverse complement strand
GATTATTTGACGGCCTGAATACCCGGCTAAAACACAACAGCAGTAATCCACAGCCTGAATTTTAGCGATCTTCCCGGTTCTTAGGGGGTGCCAGAAAATGACCATAACCGCTGTTACTGCGATGGACCTCGCGCGTGCCCCGCCAAATCAGACGGCTCGGAGACTGTCCTTGTTCATCAACATCCTCCAGAAGAACGCTGGCCTGAAACGAGTGCCAACCTTTACCCTGCCGATCAGTAAGAATCTCAGCCGGAATGGACGCCTCGATCGAATAGCCGCGATCCTGTCTGGAAACAACCACATTACATTCTGTTTTCTCGTCCGCCCCAGACACTAGGGTCCGTCTTCCCTCGAAGGCGGCCGCCGGAAAACTGACCCGATAAAATCCGATCCCAAAACCAGGTTCACGTGAGCGGTCTGCGATCGGGCGAGCGTCAAGAAACAACACGATTTGATCACCCGGCACAATCTCATCGTCAGCAACCTGTGCGAAAAAGTATAGATTTTTTTCATCCTTGGAAAAATCAAACGCCACATCCGCATCTCCCCTGCCCTGCCAAGATCCCTCCGGCCCGACAATCAGCGGTGCGTCGGGCAACGAATGGTTCAGCTTCCGCCAATCTTCCGCGCGACCATCCAACACGACATCGCCTTGGGCATCGGGGCAGGCGTATCGACGATCGATCACTACCGGAATCGCTACATCAGCTTTGAGGGGATCATCGCCATCGGTCTCAACGCGACCACGAAAGAACGTACTGCCAAGATCCGCCACAGGAATCGATTCATTGAATGCGATACCAATTGAAAGTTGATCGGTTTTGCCCTGTGCCGCTGACAGCGTCAAGTCAATCGGTTGCTGGCTGAGGCCCCGAAGCGGTAAACCCTCGATCCGTCCGGTTACTCGCACCGGTCGATCAAACCCATTGATCAGACGGATATCGATTTGGCCCTGTTTGAGTCCTTCATCAGGCCGCAAAAGGATCGGAGCAACTTCTACCTTGGCATCCCGCAAAAAATTGCGGAACTGAGCCAGTTTCGTTTCTGAAACTCTGTCACCCGGAACAATTCCATCAAGTAGAAGATTGACGACGTAAGGTCCCTCCGGCTCCATTGTGAGCCACATGATGTGGTCAAACTCGCCGTACGGGACACCCCTTAACCGGGAACCGCCACCGGTTGTTGCCAATTGATAATAAGTCGCCCCATTACGATGAAATTGCGCGTAGTGGTGAGAATGACCCGCAAATACAGTGTGTTTCCGGCCATGCAATAATTTCTCCACTGCCGGCCATTGCGTCTTATCGAATATGCCGAACGACTGATACCTCTCAGAGATAAACCAGAGCGGCTTGTGTAAGAACACCAAGGTCCACCGAGCATCGCGAGATTTATTGAGGTCTTGTTTCAACCACGCAAGCTGCTCGTCCCCGATGCGAAAATTCGGATCTTCAGAGCATAAGCAAATAAAGTGAACCCCTTTATAATCAAACGAGTACCACTCCGGGCCGAAGTGTTCCCGCCAAACCTTATGCATCATCGGGTTAGTCACATCATGATTGCCCGCAACGAAAAAAAATCGCATCTGTAGTCGGTCAATAAAACCTAAGAATTCTTTCCACTCTTTTTGCACCCGGGACTCATCTTCGGTGTAACCCTCGATTAGATCGCCGACCGACATCACAAAATCAGGGCGCAGTAAATTGAGGCCCTCCACCGCTTGCATCCAGACGCCGGGTCGATGCCCACCCGTGCGATCGGTCATGATCGCGATGTGGAATCGGGAAGGATCATCCAGCACCGGTTTATCTGACCAGGGATGTGGCCCCTTCAGATTCGGGAGGACCATGCCCGTTGGCACAGGACCTGAGCTCTCTACGGTGCGAGAATGCTTCTCGGGCGGATGCGCAGAAAGAGATAACGCACTGAGAAGCGCGATCGAAAAAATAAAAATTATTTTCGTGGTCCTCATACTGCAACGCTGCCTTTCATTCCACCTGTTCAATCAACTTCAATGGCCCACCGGCCTCTTTTCCGAGCAGAGCCATCCGTCCTGCAACTTGGACATTTTGCAAGTTAAACGGCTTTCCCGCTTCACTGCTCACGACCCATCGCTCGTTGTCATCTTCGGCAACGAGCCGAACTCCTAACACACCCTCCGGCAAATTTTCAATTCCCGTAATTTGCTTCCATTTTTGACGATTCGGAAATGAGAGCACATCGATGAAATCAGCATCTTTCGCCTTCTGCCTCAACACAAGAGCTTCTTTGGTTTTCCCCTGCAAATCTTCGTGGCCGGTGGCGACCGCTGCCGCTCCCCTCGAAAGCAGATTAATTTGCATCAGACCTCCAGGCGTTTCAAATTGCATTTGCTCTTCACCTTTTGCTTCGCCACGACGTGGCGCGAGTAGATGCTGATAGCCCAAACTACTCGACAGCGACTCATCAGCAGCCTCACTGAACTGAGTGAGAGGGATGGAACTGCGGGCCAGCGTTCCGTCGATATGCAAAGCGTAATCGTAGGTATGCTCAGTCGCACCGCGGCAACGATAGAAATCTACGACGGTGGAGTCAATAAGTGCAACTGAACGGCTCAACATGACTCCCTCGTAAGCTGCATCACATTCCGCACCGAATGCTTTGAATTTTTCCCCCGCAATAAAGAATAGCGGACGACCGCGCGCCTGCTTGCCGTTCCGCTCGACGACCCAGGGGTCTGGAACATCTTGGGGATACTGCGAAACCTCATCGACGGTGACCGTGTTGTGAGCGATTGATTGTCGATCCCAACTGAGAAAATCTTTATGGCCGTAACTGTGATAACGAACTTCAGGAACCACCAGATGGCCTCCAGCGGAAACGGTGATCGCCAACAATTCCGGATGCGTATGGGCCGATCCCCAATCACCATAGGTCATCTGTACCCCTACCGATTTCGGGTCGATTCCCTCACGAAGCACGGTAATTCCACCGTTCGGTAACAGAGTGCAGTTATTTTCATGCCGGCCGGTGACCCCCACCGTGGCATCATCCCCGTGATCAAATTTACCCTCCGGCAAATCCGGTACCAACCAGAGAAGCTCTAACGGACCAAGTGGCCGACGCGGTGCATCACCAGTGCGACCGGCTTTTGCTTTTGCTTTTGCGATTTGTTCCTTCGTTAGATATCCCCCACCCGCGATTGGGCGAGCAAATTTTACACCACGACGAAGCAGCCAAGCGTACTTCGGATCCTCATAAGCACGATACGCGGGCTCATAACACCGTGTCCGTTCGAGTCGGTCTGCATAAGAATTACCGAGCCGCACCAAAGACCCATCGCTGAAGGCCTCATAAAACGGCGAATCAAAAATTGCTTTGACCGTTTTTTTACCAGTTTGCCCAAAGGTACGTTCTATGTCAGCGCCGGCATCAAAGGGATGGCCTGGGACCTCTAAGTTCCAAAGATCCATGCCGTTGTGACGGGCCACCTCTGCAATCAATGCGTAGGCATCGGCCGTGTATAGCTGGTAATGCACCGATCTCTCATAAAACACGCCATCAGCTAAAATCGACCAGGCAACATGCTGCACAAACCCATCCCGGATGAGCCTTCGTTCTTCATCCCAAAATCCGTTGATCGCTTCATCAATCAGCTCCCGATCTCCAATGCAGAAACCGATGATTGCAACTCCCGCAATGGCCCGACCACGCCAGTTGCTTCGATAACGATGATTACACTGTCGCATTGCTTCGGCGGATTGCTTGAAAACATCCTGCTCAATGGCCTGCTTCTCCGCATCGCTCAACACACCCGAATTGTAGATCAGGTCGTAAGCGGAGGCAGCATGAATGGCCCAGTCACACTCTCCAAGGGTCGAGTCGGACGCTTTGCCCTTCATTCCGGTAACTTCATATTTTGGAAACAGCGGCACGTAGGCATTAAGGATCTTTGCCGCAGCCTCTGCAAATGGCTTCTCTCCGGTCAGCGCGTAGGCTACTGCATAACTGTGGGCCTTTTGTGCGACGCCCACATTGGTTCCACGATTCATGGTGGGCAGTTGCGGGTTGTCCACCGACTTCCTCAGATCCTCGACCGTGACGTTGAGATATTTGCCAAGCCAGGTTTCCTCTTTTGCCCATTGACGCAATTGATCAATTTCTTGCTGATTGACAAAAAGCCTGGGGTGCGGTGGTAGCGGATCAGGCGGCATCACATGCGGGTACTCGGGTTCCGCCCGCACAAAGGCCACATTCAATGAAACAAGGCAGAAGATCAACAGAGATCGTGCATTCAAGGGTAGGACTCCTGATCGATTTCCATCATCCATCAAGCAGCTGTCCCGACGGCCACGAGGACCAGAACGGCGATGGTATGGAGTGTTTTGTTGAGGTAGGAACAACGAAGACGCCCGCGGGGCGACTTTCTGTTACGCCTCAGTATAATCCATTTGCAATCGCACTGAACTTCCCCCCATGAGTACGGTGGCTTGTACTTCATTCACAATGAGATATAAACGCAGAGCCATGTTTATACGGCCATCGTCATCACCCCCCTGGAAATGCGTATGATCGGGACCGTTCGGGTTAAGTGGATCTTGTCTGGGCTGACAACCACCTTATTTTTTACAGCTCAGCATGTGCTCGTGCTCGCAGCGGAACCTTCAAAATTACCACCTCACGTCAAAGTCTTCGCCGGCGGCCCAACGATCGAGAAGGAAACGGTGCCACAGACGAAGGCACTTCGCTATCCTGCAGGCATTGATTTCGACGCAGACGGCAACGCTTGGATCGTTGAACTCACCGGTGGCCGTATCCTGGGAGTCCGACCGTCGGGAGAACTCTTTGTATTTGCAGGAACCGTAAACGGCGGCTACGAGGGCGACGGTGGACCGGCTGCGAAAGCAAGGTTCAACCATCCGCATAATCTGGCAATCAGCCCGGATGGCACATTCTATATTGCTGACAGTTCAAATCATTGCATCCGTGCGATCGACTCAAGGGCAGACCGTGTCAACACTTTTGCTGGTAGGCCGGAGGATGGATTTTCCGGCGACGATCAAGTTCGCACCAATGCGCGCTTCCGAGAGCCGATCTGTGTCACGTTAACCCCAGACGCGAAAAAACTTTTGATTGCCGACATCCGAAATTATCGCATTCGGCAGATCGACCTCACTACAGATCAGGTCACAACGATCGCAGGAAACGGTAAACGAGGAAATCCAGAAGAGGGCGTTGTGGCTCAAGAAAGCATGCTGCTGGATCCACGTGCCGTGGCTGCCGATTCGCGGGGCAACGTCTACATTCTGGAACGCGCCGGGAATATTTTGCGGATGATTGATCCCGAAGGTCGACTATTTACCGTTGCCGGTACCGGGGCGAGAGGTTTCAGCGATGGACCCGCAATGGAGGCAACCTTCTTCGAGCCAAAACATATATGCGTTGATTCGCAGGACCGGGTTTACATTGCCGACGATAAAAACAACGCGATTCGACTCTACGATCCGCACCGTGGTGAGGTTCGCACGGTGCTCGGTGGTGAAGGCGAACACGGAACACTCAAAAGTCCTCACGGTGTCTGCGTTCATGGGGAAGATCTCTACATTGTCGACAGCGGTCATAACAGGGTGCTGAAAATGGCCATCGCTGAGGGCAGTAACTGAGACGGCTTGGTTGGCTCGCGGTTGGTTCGCGAAGGTAATCTGTGGCTCGCGTCCAGCACGGGCGGTGATGCGGCGGCAAAATTTACATTTTCGGATGGTTCTTGCAGGCATCTCGGCACAGTACACTGTGGATAGGGAGACACGATTTAGCACGTGGCCTGTACCCGCGGACACCAAATGCAACGACTCTATTCTCGCTGGCTTATCTATCTTGTGTTACCGCTTTTCATCGGTGCCCTTGTCGGTGTATTAATTCTCGCGCCGGTGAATGAATTTGCCGATTTTCACGAGCACCGTAACTTCTATGGAGACAAGTATGGGGATTCAGCGTGGCGGTATGTCGCCGCAAGGATGCGGCAAGCAATGAATGGAGACGCTCCGTGGAAGCTCACTTTTTTTGGATTGACTGGCGCTTTTTTGGGCCTTATCAGCGGAGGACTTTATAGTGTGCTTGGACGTCGCGCCCGCCAAATCGAACAATTGCAATCGGCGTTAGGTCAAGACATCCTAACTCTGATTGCAAGCGGAGAGGGAGGCAATCTGGAATTCAAATCATCGTTACGATGGGACCTAAAAAAGAATGAGAAAAATCGGATCCTTGAGGGTATGATTCTCAAAACGCTCGCCGGTTTCATGAATGGTGAGGGTGGAATGCTATTGATCGGAGTGGCCGACGACGGAGAGATTGTTGGCATCGAGCATGATTATCAAACGCTAAAGAAAGCTGATCAGGATGGCTGGGAAGTTGCCCTGATGACGCTGGTTTCTAGCAAGGCAGGCACGGCAAATTGTCGCTACGTTCAGCCTGTTTTCCATCGCGTGAACGGCAAAATAATTTGCCGTGTGATCGTCGGTCCGGCATCGAGTCCGGTCTACGTGACGCTTGATGGATCGCGCAAGTTTTTTCTCCGCACAGGCGGAAGCACCCGCGAACTCGACGTGGAGCAGGCGGTAGATTTTATCGCCTCGCGTTGGTCGTAAAATGGCATGGCTGTCACTCAGGACTCCACTGTCAGCCGGCTCGGCATTGGCGATTGCATCGGAGTGTGTCGTGGTTCAGCCAGCAGAAACGTCTGAAACCAGCCCACCAGCAAAACCAGTGATACGCATAAAAATACTCCATCGAATCCCCAGCGGTCGATGGCCAGACCGACCAGCGGAGACACCATCATCGGCGCTGCGATACACAACCCGAGCGTGCTGAGATACCGTGGGTAATCGGTTCCTGGGACGAGTTCCAGCGTATAATTCTGTAACGTGCGCAATGTGACCGGCACCAGACCCAAAAGTAAAAAGATGCCCCAATAAATTCCCCGACCCCAGTTCAAGTTGTATGTCAAATAAAGAGCCAATCCAGGCAAGAGAAATAGACCGAACAGGAGCAACCGTAGCACAAGGCGATTACCACGGGCATCAGCGATGAATCCTGCTACGAGACTCACCACGGCCGTTCCCGCATTTTGCACAATCACCCAAAAAATCAGATCAGAGAAATCGATCTGCAGGCGAACTCTGGCGAGGGCCTGATAATGCGGAAATAGCACAAATGATGTGCCGAATAAACACGCCAGAAACGCCGCCCGACGAAACGCACTGTCGTTGCAGAGAATATGCCAAGAAGCCGTCAGTCGCATTTTCTTTTTTGATCGATTTGGATTGTCGGGGCTTTCTGCCAGTTGCCCACCGATGCAGGCCGCAGCTAAAAAACAGACGGCGGATATTGCAAAAATTAAATGAAATTTTCCATCACCGCTCTCCAGCCAAAGTGGCAGTAGTAACGAAGCCGCACTGATGGCAACACCCGCGCCACCCACGTTCCCGAGCAACATCAAGCGACCTCTCCGCCTCGCGGGGACAAGTTTCCCTTGCAGCGTTCCGAAACAGAGCTGAGTCGTGCCAGCACATACAAAGAATGCCGCATAACAAACGAGAAACGCAAACGGCATCCAGTCTGCTGCCGATTCTCCAAACACCATCCAAAGCATCGCAAGTCCGAGAAAACAAATCGCCATGCCACTGAGGCTCGCAGCAAGTGCCCATTTTTTCTTAGGCATGCCGTTGATTTGCTCGTTTAGCAGCCATGGCGCCAGGCTATACGAGGATCGACTGAACATCGGCAGGAAACCACGCATCCACGCTGCACCGCTGAGTGTGTCGAGCACCACTGGAATGATGATGCTCTCTGTTTTGAAAATCCAGCCGGTGCGGACTGTAATCTGCACCAAACCGAGGGTCCAGAAGTTACGTCTTTCCGACACGACTTTTGCTGGAGGTAGATCAGAATCTACATTACTCTCCATCGGAATCGTCATTGCCCTGATAATAAAGCATTCCGACCAGAAAAGCGGAAAGAACCATCGCAGCTGCCCAGCCAAGAGGTAGTAAGACAACTAATAGCCCAACATTTCTACCCTCGAAACTCAGCTCTAAATCGAAGATCGCCCACGCTGCGGCCAGGATCATGAAGAAAAGAAAAAATCGCAAAAGAAAAAGCGGACCCCCTAAGAGTTTTTTATTTTGGCGATTGTTTTGCTCTGACGGTGGGCTTGGTGGTACAGAAGACACGACAGACTCCCGGAGGCTGTTGAAGTGGTCTACAAAGAACATAGAATGACGGTTCTTGTGGCATTGTCAACCGATCGACCGTATAGCTGGACGTGTAAACTGACAAAAACGAATGAATCATTTAGGGAGAACATGGCCATGGCAGTGAAACTTGTCGAATCACCGGATGGGCGAACGCTAGAAGTTCAGGTCACGGGGAAATTGTCCAAAGAAGATTATGAGCATTTCGTCCCCCGAACCGAGCAACTTATGCAGAACGGAAAGGTACGGATTCTATTTTCGATGCATGACTTTAAAGGCTGGGATATGAGTGCCCTGTGGGAAGATATTAAATTCGATATCAAGCACTTCAAGGACATTGATCGGCTGGCAATTGTGGGCGATAAAAAGTGGGAACACGGTATGGCACTGTTCTGCAAGCCATTCACCACGGCCAAAGTTCAGTACTTTGATCAAACGGACATTGAGCAAGCACGCACATGGCTCGCCGAAGATTAGCCACCTAATCGCGCATCAGCAGCAAGGCAATCCAAGGCACCAAATTTAGCACGATAACGGCGATCTTATACTGGGCTATCAACCGGTAATGAATGCTGGCGAATTTCTCTTCGGTTAACTTGAACCAGCGACTCTGAATTCGGTAGATCGTGTCACCTGCCGTGACATATACGACGTACCAGAAGAGTAAAATACCGGCATTGATAATAAGACACCACTT
>DLCF01000156.1 GCA_002480485.1 Planctomycetaceae bacterium UBA7805 | reverse complement strand
TTAAGCGGCCTCACGGGCAACTCCACAAAAACCCGGCCGGCCTTCAGGTCGCCAGTCGGACACCCTCCCCCCGTCAACTGTCGTACGCAGCTACTGTGGAGTTGGTTGTCCGAATCACGCAGACTGTCGAAAAACAGTGCCCTTTTGGCCGATCTGGAACACCCAATTGCCGGAACCGGCAAACCGCAGTGGACGTTCCGTTAAGAAGACGCGTCAAAAGAAAGGCGGGGGGGCAAAAGAAATCGTGACGGCAAGAGCAAACGCCGACAATAAAATTGCAACCGCCGTGGGGATAACGCAATACCGCAACTGGAGTGACCGCCTAATGGTCCGAGGAATAACCCTGGTTGATTAGAATATGCGTCCCGGACTTGCCGGGCGTCACGATGTCGAGTCGGCCATCACCATTTAAATCTGCGACACGGATTTGCAGCCCCGTGCCGACATGGCCCTCTTCGACCGTAAACCGTTCGAATTGATTCTTTTCGCGATCCCACTGGTAATAATAGAGGCAAGGCATTTCAGCCGCTCCCGGGTCACCACCCGAGTGCGCTCGCACCCGTTTTCCGGTAATGAGCTCCTCTACCCCATCACCGGTCAGGTCGCCCCAAGCGAGCGCATGCAACTGCGAATACGATTTGTCGATTAAATGTTCCCGCCACTGCGTTTTGCCATCAACCGGATCGAGTTGCTCGAGCCAATAAATCCCGTAATCGTGTCCGTTACCCCGAATGATGTCGGCACGTCCATCCTCGTTGAGGTCGCGGACCAACACGGGACAGCTCGCGCCAACCCATTTCCAGTCCGCATGAAACTTCCACAACGTGTCGGCCGGAGCATCGGATGGCGGACACTCATACCACCCCTGCGCAAAGAGTATATCCTCCCGGCCGTCTCCATTCACATCACCGAAGCCCATACCATGTCCGTTGATGCCACGTCCGATAACCCAGGGCACCAAGCGTGGTGTCCCGTCTTCCGATTTATCAAAACGCCATGCCATTAAATCGGCTTGTGTATTCCAACTGTCGACCACCCACTCTGGTTTTTGATCGCGATCGAGATCTCGCAGGAATGTAATTTCATTGTTGGTGCCGGCGGTAGCTAGTAGATGGCGCGACCAGAGCCTGTTCTCCTTCAATCCCTCTGCTCCCGGATTACGATACCAGTAGATTTCCCGCGGAATGAATGACCCGGAAACCACATCAGTCCAACCATCGCCGTCAACATCAAAAACATGATCACCGTTGTTTTCCAGATAGTCTTTTCCAAACGCTTTCAACTCTCGAAGAGGGTGCTGACGAAATTCTGGTCCTTCATACCAACTTCTACCGGCAACCACATCAAGGTGCCCGTCGCGGTTCAAATCGGCGACCGCACAGCCCTCATTATTGTCAAGCACCAACCGGTGGGTGTGGAAGAGTAGCCCCGCCTCATCGGCGTCCGCGCTGAACGAGACAACGGTCGCGTAACAGGCGGCAACACAGGCAATTACAGAGGCGATCCTCGAAGGACAGCAATCATTACGTAGTAAAAAAATTAACTTCATGATGGTCATATCCCTTGCATCGCCGATTGTTCGCATGGACTGTGGAAAAGCAGGCCGGTTCTGAGGATCGTTGCCAAACGTTAGGATGGGCCCCTCAGGCTCCGTGCCGTACTATCTTCAGTTTAGCGAAGCTTCGCCGTATCCCAAGGAACCCCATGCCTGAGTCTTCCCATGCAGCGGTCTTTACCGGTGCAGACAACCCTCTCGAACTGCGGAGATTCCCGCTCCCCGAGTTGAAAGCGGGCGAAGCACTGATCCGCATCACGTGCTGTACCATCTGCGGAAGCGATCTGCATACTTATGAGGGGCGTCGAACGACCCCGCTACCGACGATTTTAGGGCACGAAATTCTGGGTGAAGTCGTCGCTCTGCCCGCGGTTGCGCCCTGCGACGTGGACGGAAAGAAGCTATCAGTTGGGGATCGTGTTACCTGGTCGATTGCGGCAAGCTGTGGCGAGTGCTTTTACTGCACGCACGATTTGCCGGCGAAATGTGACCAGCTGTTCAAATACGGGCACGAGGCGATCAACCAACAGCATCCGCTCAGTGGCGGTTTGTCCCAGTACTGCCACCTTACAGCCGGCACCGCTATCGTGCGCATTCCATCGAGCTTACCGGATGCTGTCGCTTGTCCTGCCAACTGCGCAACGGCCACGGTTGTGGCAGCGCTGCGAATCGGCGGTGGCTGCATTAACGAAACGGTGCTCATCCAGGGCGCGGGGATGCTCGGACTCTCGGCAACTGCACTCATGGCCAGTGGTGGGGCGAAGCAAATTATCGTCAGCGATATAAATCCCGAGCGACTCGCGCAAGCAGTGCAATTCGGCGCAACGCACACTGTATCGGTTGCCGACGAGGACGGTGAACTTGCCGAGGTGATTGCGAAGGCAACCGGGGGCCGCGGCGTGGATTTGGCGATAGAACTTTCCGGTGCGGCGGATTCGATCCAATCCGGATTGCAGCATTTACGGATGGGCGGACGTTACGTTTTGGTAGGGTCCGTGTTTCCGGCACCTGATGTACCTGTCTCTGCGGAGTGGATCGTGCGCCGCTGGCTCACTATTCGAGGAGTTCACAACTATGCGCCCGAGGATCTGCGAGATGCAGTCCTATTTCTTGAAGAGGCCCACACTCGCTATCCGCTGGAGTCGCTGGTTTCCAAAAATTTTCGCCTCGCAGACGCCGAGCAAGCCGTTCGTTATGCGATACGCGAAAAGCCTCACCGAGTGGCCGTGGTGCCTTTCGGTGACAATTGATGCTTCATCATGCATAGCAACTCTCAAACAAATGTTGGTTCATTTCGCCTAACACAATGGCGAATGCTTCTTATCACAATGTTTTGCTACCTCTTCTATTACACGGGACGACAAACGTTCGGATTTGCGATTCCCGGCATTGAACGGGAGCTTGGGCTCAGTAAACAAACCCTCGGTTGGTGTAGTGCAACGGGCCTCTGGTGCTACGCAATCGGGCAAGCAATTAATGGAAACTTGGGTGACAAGTTTGGTGGACGTAGAATGATGAGTCTTGGTGCGGTCTTGTCCTGCGGGCTCAATTGGTTTGTGAGCATGAGCAGTGGATTGGTCGGGCTGCGGGTGGGCTGGGGACTCAACGGATTTGCCCAGTCGATGGGTTGGGCTCCCGGTGGAAGAGTGCTCTCGAATTGGTGGAGTTACCGGGAACGAGGCAAGGTTTTTGGTTTTTATGTATTCGCTGCCGGTTGCTCTTCAATTTTATCATTCGTTTCGTCACTGCTCATCCTCGAGGTCCTGGAATTGGATTGGAGGTGGATTTTTCGGCTTCCCGTGCTGCTGCTCGGCGGCGTGGGCATTTTATATTTTTTTATTGCCCGAGACCGGCCTCAAGATCTTGGCTTTGCCCCCCCCGAAGACGAAGGAACCGACCCCCTTGAGGTCGCACAAGGGGAACCTAACGACGCTGTCAAAGAGGCAACGGAAACATCCTTCGAACGCTATTATCACGCAATTGGAAATTATCGTTTTATGATCGCTGCGCTTTCAGGCGGATTTCTCAACCTGGCACGCTATGGCCTGATATTTTGGGTGCCGGTTCACTTCTTAGGCAAAGACTGGAAAGAATCCAATCCTTGGGTGGTGGTTGCCCTCCCGGTGGGAATGGCAATCGGGGCTTTGGCAAGCGGCTGGGGTTCCGACCGACTTCTTGGTGGCAGACGCTGGCCACTCATAAGCACCTTCATGCTTCTGGCAACCGCAGCATCCGGCCTGATGTATATCACGCCACGCGAGAACATTGGGGCCGGTCTAATCCTGTTATTTTTCTCCGGCTTCCTCGTCTATGGACCGCAATCTGTTTTCTGGGCGCTTTGCCCCGATCTGCTCGGTCGCGAGCGGTCGGCAACCGGAACCGGGGTAATGAACTGCGTGGCCTATATCTTTGCCGGCTTGGGAGAGCCAGTGATCGGCTGGGCGATAGACAGCCATGGCAATACGGGCCTCGTATTTCTTATCGTCGCAATCGCCTGCCTGATTAGTGCAGCATTGGCTCCGCTCATCCAGCGGTAACTTCCAAAAGCCGTGATCCATGATAATACAGTCAGAAGTGGCAGTCCTACCGACTGCGGCCCGTCTCTATAAATGCATCTAAGAGAGAGGTTAGACTTTGCACCACCTCCGGATGCTGTTGATAAACATTGTCTTCCTCACCCATGTCGCGATCCAGGTGATAGAGTTGGCCCGCCGGCTCGCCCTCTTCTGGCTCGATATTCCACCATGGCTCAGTGAAGCCCCCGGTTCCAAGCCCCAGGATCAGCTTCCACGGGCCTCTGCGAATCGCAAACATCCCGCGACCGGAGTGGTTTACAATCGCATTGCGAACCGCTTTATTCTGTTGCCAGAGCGGCAAGAGGCTGAAACTGTCTTCCCCCTCTTCCCACGCGAGCGGCCGACCTAGAACAGAGCTGACTGTGGCAAAAACATCGGTTAGACAGCCCAACTGGTCGCGGACTGTTCCCGGCTCGATCGCACCGGGCCAACGCACCACAAAAGGCACGCGATGTCCCCCTTCGTGGATGTCGGCCTTCTGTCCGCGAAGGTGTAGATTGCTCCGATGTTTGTACTGCTCAATATCCTGTGGCAACCAGTGCCCGCCGTTATCGGAGGTAAAGATCACCAACGTATTTTTGCTGAAATCTTTCTGATCAAGGGCTTTTAAAATCTTGCCCACCGCATCGTCGACCATTACTGTGAAATCGCCATAGGTGCCCGCATCGCTCTTACCGGTGAAACGGGCCGTTGGTGCCCAGGGCGTATGCGGCGCTGAAAAGGGCACATAAATTAGAAACGGGTTTTCATGAGTTTGCTGATGGATGAAGGCCACGGTCTTGTCAGTCGTCACAGGCATTACATCGATATGGCGGAAACTTGGCGCGATTTTTCCACCCACTATGTAGCCTTTTCCACCGAAGCGGATGTAAGTACTCGATTCGATTTCTTCGGTCGCCGCCTCAACGACCCGTGTATTATCAACGTAGACGTAGGGTGCCATATCGAGTGATGCGGGAATACCGTAGAAACGGTCGAAGCCGACCGAGAGAGGACCTGGAGTCAGCGGCTTGCTGTAATCGGTCTTTTCTCCCGCACCGAGTCCCAAGTGCCACTTGCCAAAGACGGCCGTGCGATAGCCTTGGCTTGCAGCCAGTGAGGCAAGAGTGGTTCGGCCCGGTTCAATCAGTGCTGTACCATATCCGAAGAGCACACTCTCCTTTAATCGGGTTCGCCAACAGTAGCGACCCGTCAACAAGCCGTAACGGGTCGGCGTGCAAACCGCCGAGGGTGAATGCATATCGGTCATTCGCAAACCCTCGCTCGCAAGTCGATCAATATGGGGAGTCGGGATTTTCGATTCGCTGTTGTAACAACCCGGATCTCCGATCCCCATGTCATCTGCGAGGATTAGCACAATGTTCGGTAGCTCTGCTCCGACCGCCAGTGTTCGGTTTTCGAGTGTGAGTACAAAAGTGGCGATCGCGATTATTAATAGTGCGGTCCGCATACGAACATCCTCTTGCAAAGAAACAAAAATTTCCCGTTCACACGTTATGCGATTCATGTAACGAACGCACCACGTATCGCGACACTGTAAAAAAATTTGCCGCAAGCGGTCCAGCCCGGAGCCCTCGTAAACGGGAAAGACATTCTTGATCGCAGGACCTGTGAAAGGTAGGAAGTCGCCTAGGCGACAGTGAAACGGTGGCAACTGCGTACCACTGCGACTGACCGTTGGACCAAAATCGAAAAACAGATTAATTTGTTGCAAAAGCAAGACTATTTGCATATACTTACGCGTGCGCGAGGCTGACAAGAGTTTGGCCGGGCGCTAGGGGGCTCTGAGGCGATCCCCTTTCGCGAGCGGGCCAACAACTAGAGTGCCGCCTCTCTGTGGAACAGATCGGTATTGCCAATGTATGATCTACGTTCTCGCGTGCACAGATTTTGTGTACGCATCTTCCGATTCGCCCGCCCGTTCCAAACGCCTGCCGACCCTCGCTTACATAACTCTCAGAGTGGAGATCTCTCCCGCGAATTAGAACGCCTCGAACCGCGGATCGTACTCTCCGCCTCCCC
>DLCF01000085.1 GCA_002480485.1 Planctomycetaceae bacterium UBA7805 | reverse complement strand
CTTCGAGTAACCGTGGCATGCCGAGACCCACCGTTTCATATTTATTTTCGGTGTTGTCTGGATCATTCGGTTCGTAATCGGGATTTAATTTACGCTGGGTTTTGAAACTTCCGTCGGGTTGCTCAATGCGCTCCTTTTCATAAATCGTCTTCCCCGGTTGCAATCGTTTTCCGGCGCTGGTGGCATTGATCACTGCCATCCCGATCTGACGCAAATTCGAGGCACACTCGGTTTGTCGTGAGTAAGCGCGGGCCGAGGAAACTGCGGGGATAAGCAGAGCGGTGAGAATCGCAATGATCCCGATCACGACCAGCAATTCCACAAGCGTGAAGCCGGCAGAAAAATAGGATCTCGGCGAACGACGAAGAAGATCAGAGCGCACCAATTACACCCTCTACTGCTGCCAGAATTGCCCCTTCCAGACTACTTGTCATTCTCGCAGAATATCTACGCATCTGCAAGCTTATCGGCCAATAATTGCCGATTCGTCGCTTTATTCCGCAGCGGGCCGATATAGAGTTTCTCGAACGATGGGTAAAAATTCTTTACCAAAAACCGCAAGCGGATGCTCTTGGGAGAGCGTATCCGGTTTTCGCTCAATGCCGGGCGGAATGTCGTGGATCAGATAGACCTTATTTAGAGGCGAATTTCCCGGGTATTTCCAACGCGGGTAATCGGGCGCATTCCAGGGCTCACCGGCGGTCCAGCCCCAGAGGATCCGCTGGTGAATCGTGCTCGCCGAACGTTCCTTCAAAAAGGTGGAGGTCCAAAAGGTCAACTCCTGATCACCGTCTTCAGTCGCCTCGATCGCAAACATCTCCGGCTTGCTTTCGACTTCAAAACCGGCGCCGCGGTAGCAGAAGTCTGGCGTGTGAACCGCGACATCTCGGGCAAAACCGCAGATCATGAATACAGAGATTCGCTCCCCCGTCTTTCGATTTCGGTAAACCCGCGAAAGATGCGCATGCGACCCGGCAGCCTCTAACTCTTTTTTTGAATAAGGCGTTTCCTCGCCAACCCAATCGGCACCGATTTTTAAAGGGATACCGGCGTAGCGACTTGCCGTTCGCTGCATCTGTTGATTGCGACCGTCATTCCAGCGGTCGGTCCACGACCCCTGGATGTACGTACTGAAGCCGATGAGCGGAATACCAATGAGAAGAGGAATCCAGCGTACCATTCGTTCTTGGCCCCGGGTCGGGTCCCTGTTGAGTTTGTGTCGTTACCCTGTTGTATCAATTCGCCACGAAATCACCACAAAGCTTGTCACGGTTTGGCGTTTAACGGCCTGGTCTGCACGGTTTCATTACCCGTCCCTACGAGATTACCCTGATTTATCAGTCGCTACCAGTCGCTACCGCTACCCATCATTACGAGCGTTACGAGGGGCTTTCCGTATCCACCTGTGGAGGCTGCGGTGAGCCATAGCCATAGGTGTAGTAACCGGGCGAAAAAATGTTGGACTGCTGTCCATTAAACACACAGCCCAGCACGGGAATCCGTGTCGATCGAAGTCGCTCGTGGGTTTCATAGACCGGCTGCAGGCGGCTTTTATCGCGAAGGATACTAAGGATGGCAGCATCACACTGTTGACCGATCAGGAGTGAATCCACCACCGAGAGTACCGGCGCAGAGTCGACCACGATGTAATCGAATTCATCCTCAAGCTTTTCAAAAAGCTCGGCGAGATTCTTTTTCGTCAGGGCCTGTAAACTTGTGGGATCGCAATGACCGGCTGAGAGAAAACGGAGTCCCGGCATCCGACTCGGTCGAATTGCACTCTCCATGGTCACATCTCCCCGAAGTACCTCGGCGAGACCCTCGTCGAGCGGCATTTCCAGTAAGCGGTGCGCGGAGGGACGACGCAGATCGCCATCAATCAGCAATGTGCGCCTGCCGGAACGACCCATGCTGGTAGCCAACGCCGCAGCAACGGTCGTTTTTCCCTCATTGGCCAGGGCACTGGTCACCATCAGCGTACGCACCTCCTTCGCGGCCGGAAGGTGAAGCAGCATGGCCCGAAGCCCGTCAATCGACTCTTCCATGGCCACCTGCAAATCTTCAATTGCCTCTGGTGTGGGTGCACGGAATCCGAATCGCCGTTTCGGCTTGTCGAGGAGCGGCAGATTTCCCAGAATCCGGATTCCCAGACCCTCAGACATTTGGTCAGCCGCGGAAACTTTTCGTCGCACCACATCAAGCAGGGTCGGCGCGGCAATTCCAAGAAGCAGCGCCCCGAACGAGGCAACCAAGGTTAGCTGATCACGTTTACTGGTGTCACCGGTTTGCGGTTTACGTACCCCTCCATCCACTTGACGGACGCGGGCCTGATTGGCCCGCAGTTCCAGGTCGAGTTTCTCCAATTCATATCCCAGTTCGTTGGTCACTTGTGTGAGGTGTACCAGTTCATCCTGCCGGCGTTCCAAGTCGGCTGAATACTCACCGATCTCTTGCACTTGCAGCGCCAACTTGGAATATTCCGCCTGAAGTGACTCGAGGTAATTGTTGGACTCAATCGCTTCGGCCTCCAGGCGCTCGTGATTAAGTTGGACTTCACTTTTTCGTTCACCGCGTCGCACCGCTGCCAGAATTTCATTACGCAACTGTTGAGCAAAACCGGCCTGCTCGTCCTTCAACCGGGAAATATCCGCCTCGCGTGATTTGATCGGTTCAGCAGAGTCATCCCGATAGATCTGCTTATAGGCATCCAGTTCGGCCTGAATCTCGGAAATCCGTACCTGATATTCTGCGAGTTCTTCGTTCTCAGCGAGTTCTCCCTCGATGTCTTCCGGAAGAATGCTGCCGGCCAGCGCGAGCGTGCCGACTTGCTGCTCGTAGGCACGCAAATCGCGAATTTTCTGCACACTCAGTTCCCGCACCTCACTGATTTGGCGCCGCAGATAAAGAATTTGATCGAGCAACAACTGTTGCGTTGCGTTGGCGGTATCCGGATCGGAGGTCCCTACAGTTTTTGCCAGCTCTTGTAAGTCCTCACGCTTGAGCCGCAGTTCATCTACCTTCTCAAGATATTGCGCTTGAAGGACATCTTTCTGTTTCAACCATTCGGCCCGCTCTTCGGTAACCACCTCTTCCAGATAGGCATCGGTTACTGCTTCGAGGATTTGTTTCAACTGGTCCGGATCATCGCCTTTCATTGAGATCCTGAGAATCTGACCACCATAGCCTTTTCGCTCCTTCTCGCTGTCGGGAACTTCGATGATCAGTACGTTGGCAAGGTAATCGACAGGATCGATGCCATCTTGTTGCGCTTCTTTGATGTACTGCAAATCCATCAAACCGTCATTCAGTGCAGTGTTCAGCACACGGTAACCGCGAATTAGTTGCTCTTGTGCCTCCCAACCACTTTCTTCCGCATTCTGAACATCAAAAATAAGGGTGTTTCGTCGTGACTGCATCAACGAGTGCGCGGTGTAGTTGACCGGAACAAGGAACCAGGCAATTAATCCAGCCGGCAGGGCGAATAGGAGGCCGAGAATCAGCGCTAGTCGCCACTGTCTTCGAAACGAGTTGAGGATTTCCGGGATCTGCGGCGGCGCGGTGAGGATCTTTGGCCGGTTGCTGAAGGGAACCAACGGGCCGCCGGCCGGCTCAACCGTCTGTAGCGCTGTGCCCGGCTCATTTTGCACGTCCCTGACCGGTCCGAGTTCTCCTTTGATCGGTGCAGGTTGATCCCCATCCTGATTCTGACCCAACTGATCGTCTTCCGGAGGTGCCATATCGGCTCCTTATCGCATTGATTTTCTGGATATGTTCCGCTTATACGTGTCGGGTCGCATTTAGTTTGCCGCCAAACACGACATCGGTCGGGCAGATCACCCATTTACCTCGACACCGTATTCTAGGTCGGTTTTAGGGCCGACCGCAACGAAATGACTATTTTCCTCTACCAGCCCCATCAACAGGGGCCCAAAGCAGGCCGCCTTACTGGGCTTACTGTTTAAATCGTCACAAGCCGCAAAAACCGGACTAGAGGATGGAATCATGTCGGAAAAACATCCGCGCACCGACTCTCCGCGACGATAGCGACAGGAGTGTTGCACGTGGCTCGATCCGCTCAGGCAGAACCGTTACCCGGCTTCGCAGGTGTTTTTTGTCGCCCGTTGTCCGACGGCTGGCCGGGTTCCTCGATAAACAGCATGCCGAGCACCGCGATCTCCAGATAAAGCATCAGCATGGCCAACGGCATCATCATCAGTCCCGCATTGTCATGAAACACATAGTGTACCCAGTCGCTGTCCTGTCCGGCCCACGCATAGGCCATGCCCGTCGAGGTGATCCGCACGGCATTGACGGCAATCGCGATGGGCATAGCGCTCGCGAAAATCAGCACCCGCTCCCAGAGCGGTTTTTGGATTAGCATCGCGACCGCTCCACAAAGCGCGAGAAAAACGGTCAACATTCTCAGCCCGCTGCAGGCATCCACCACACCCATCGGGATTCCCGAGATGTAGAGAATGTTCCCCTCACGAGAGGTCTCAAAATTCATCAACTGTAAAAGATAAAAACTGCAGGTCGTGGCAACGTCCTTCATTGGAATTAGTACCGCCTGTTGGATCCGATGCGGCAACGGAAACATGAAAATCAGAAACACAATGACCGGACCTGCCCAGCGAAAAATGATCCATCCACCGGCCATCAACACAACTCCGGCCAGACACGGGATAAACGCGAGCATGTCCGGCGTCTCCATGCCCAGCCGCGTGGCGAACAGCCGGAAGCAACACCCGAAGACAAGCAGCACTGCACCCGATACGCGAGCAGAGGGTGCAATGCGGCGCAGGCTCTCCAGATAAACGGGATCCCATCGCATATAAAGCAACACGACAGCGATCACTGGAACGATGTAACCATGCGAATACTGATCTGTGTTCCAGAAATAGATCCAGAGTCGAGAGAGAGAGTTATAAAACGAGTAGATCAGCAGTAAGACCAGCCCCACCAGAATGCTGAGCGAAACGGTTGGTAGGTCCCGCGGTGGCTCGGCAGTGTTTTGGCTGAGAGTGCTCATGGTGCTAGCAAAAATTTCGGCAATGCACTGGGATCGTGTACCCGCTAGTGCAAAGTTTCGGTCTCCGGCTGCCGAGCTTCAAGTGTATCGGTAGCAGGTCGGTCTTTGGTGTTTGTGACACGTCTTTGGCAAACGCATTGAAAATTACCTTACCACAGGCCGGCAAGTGGTAAAAATGTGCGAAGATTCCCCAATGCTATCAGTAGCGTGGGCGCGCTTGTTGCAAACGACTCGGCTTTTAGCACATCATCGCGATATTTGTGGGGTTTGAGGGCTCTGGTGTCTGGAAAACCCTGTCATCAGCCACTTGTTACCGAAACTCGTTAAAACGCCAGAATCATCTAGCTACACGCCTGGAAAGATAAATTTCTTTTTGACCAAAGAATTTCTATGCATCGTGCCGATACGGGGTGCTGTAGGGATTATAAGGATCAGGGCGTTTCCGGGGGGCGGCGCCAGGTTCGAGCTAGCCGTGCTAGCAGCAACCGACAAATCAACTTGAACGAGTAACGCCCCCATGCGATTTCAACCGGCCCTTCCGCTGGTCTTTTTATTGGCGATCGGATTTTCGATCGGTTGCCATACGCTGGGCACGCGCAATTACGAACTCGAGCAGCATATTCCGCCCGAGCAACGCATCCCGAACGAAGAGTTTAAGACCACTCTCCCGCTGTATGTGGTCGAACCGCCCGATATTCTGCTGATCGACGCATTGCGAGTGATTCCCAAAGCTCCCTATCGCCTCGAACCACTCGACATCGTGCAAATTGAGTCCGAGAATGTGCTGCCCGACTATCCGATCACTGGTGAATATCAGATTGACGCCAGTGGGCGCGTGAACCTGGGCAGTCAATATGGCAAGGTGACGATTTCAGGGCTCACCATCGATGAAGCGGAGACCGCAATTCAAGACAAACTGTTAGAGTTGCTAGTCAATCCGGTGACAACCATTAACTTATTGGAGACGGCCGGTAGTCAGCAGATTGCCGGTGAGCACCAGGTGGCACCGGACGGGATGGTCAATCTGGGTACGTATGGCCAAGTCTATGTGGCGGGTATGACGCTTGAGCAAGTGAAGGAAGCGATCGAGAAGAAACTCGATGAATATCTCGAAGCGCCCGAGGTGATTGTCGATGTTTCGGCGTACAACAGCAAATTCTATTATGTCATTTCCGATGGCGCCGGGCTCGGCGATCAGGTCGTCCGCCTGCCGGTCAATGGCGGTGAGACGGTGCTGGACGCGATCAGTGAAATTGGCGGCCTGAGCGGTCAGGCGACCAAGGATATCTGGGTTGCCCGTCCGAGTCCTGACCATGGCGGTTATGAACAGCGTTTGCCGGTCAACTGGGATGCCATCTGCAAGCAGGGCATTACGGCAACAAACTATCAGATTTTTCCCGGCGATCGGGTCTACATCCGTGCCAGTGAGCTGAATCGTCTTGATGCCTTCGTGGCTCGGGCCACGGCACCGGTCGAGCGGATTGCGGGAACGATGTTTCTCACGACCGCGACCATTCGTAACCTTGGCGGATCGTTCCGCGACAGTGGTAACCAAAACTTCGGTAACTTCTTTAGTGATCGTCGCCTGAAAACCGACATCCGCCGAGTCGGAACGAGCGATGCCGGGATTGCGATCTACAACTTCCGCTATCGCGGCGATTTGCAGTGGCATCAGGGGGTGGTTGCCCAGGAATTGCTTGAAACGCATCCGCGGGCAGTGGTCCGTGCGGCGAATGGTTACCTGATGGTAAACTACCGTTTGATCGATGTTGAGTTCCGTCCGCTGACACCCGCTGAGGTCGTGATTGAAAACAGCCAGCCGGTGCGGAACGGTCGGACAAAGGTGTCGATTTCACAGTAAAAATCGCATCGATTTAAAATTTCGTTGTCCGTGCCCGAATCGAGTTGTACAATACTGGGGTCAGCAATTGTGCGATAATCTTTGCAGGGCAGGGTGTGGCAAACGGCTCAAGAGCATAGTGAGGCATGGGCGATGAGAATGACTAAATCAGCAACAAGTCGATTCGTGCGGTTGATGCTGCTAGTAGCGGCCGG
>DLCF01000003.1 GCA_002480485.1 Planctomycetaceae bacterium UBA7805 | reverse complement strand
GCTTTTCCACTTGCCCCTTTAGTCGGTGATTTTTTCTTTTTTGCGGCCATGAATTCCCGGGCGGGTCTTGTCAAGGTTGCGGAGGACGTATCGTAACTAGGACGGCTCGATTCACATGCAGGCCAGTGGAACTGGCGTTGCAAAGGTGCCTGCTTCACGTACAATCACGCAAACAGCGGGACGGCACGACATCTATTTTGACAACCATTAATACGCGGTCACGCTGGCTGTCAAGGACACAACTCTCTTCGGCAACTCGGGAAGAATCCTTTTATCTCTTTGTGAGACTACTGGTTATGGCGAGTCCTTTTGCTGTTTTTCGCAAGTATCAAGCTGCGTTTCTCGTGGTTTTTGGTGTTTTGATCATTGTGATCTTCACAATCGGCGATTCTGTATCACGCCTCACCGATTCGGGGGGTGGGGATCGGGAAGATCCGATCGTGGTCCGCTGGAAGGGTACCGAGCTTACCGAGAGCCAATTACAGCGTCTGCAATACGGCAAGCAAGACGTCCTCAATGCGCTCTATGCGGTTCAAAACGCCGCCATGGCAAAAGGAGCTTTTCCGCGTTTCATGCAGCAGGCCACCATGCGACAACAAATGGGCCTCCCGGTGAATCGACCGGGGATGTTGTTCACCGAGAACGATCTAGACCGCGAGGAAATGGTCCGAACGAGAATTCTGGCAGAGTGGGCAATCAAGATGGGCATGATCGTGCCCGATACGGAAATCGCTGAACATCTGCGGCAAATCAGCGACAATAAATTGACCTGGGAAGAAATGCGTGCAATCCTCCGTGGCGGACAGAACACGAAATACCCCCGATCAATCAAAGCAGTTAACGAATTGATTCGTGAAAAGTTGCTCGCTCAGAAGGCGATCGCCTTGTCGTTTGCAGCCCTCGGTGAACTGACGCCCGGACAACAGTTCGGTTATTTTGCAAGGAGTAACCGTCAGATCGAGATGGACGTTCTGGAAATCCCGGTGAATGTGTTTATTGACGAAGTTCCAGAGCCTGAGTCGGAAGCGTTGCAGGTCTACTTTGACAAATACAAATATCAGTCTCCGCTTTTCAATGCGATCGCTGGTGTGAGTTATGAGTCGCCGGAACCCGGTTTCAAGCTGCCACATCGAGTAGCGGTCGATTATGTAAAGGTGAATGTCGATCAAGAAATCGAGAAGTGGCTTGATCAGGTTACCGATGAAGAAATCGCTGCCTACTACGAGGAAAATAAACGCATCGATGAACAGTTGCATGTGGTCGACGCATTAGATTTGCCGGCGGCGGAGGGTTTAAATCCCGCTGCCCCCGCTGCATCGAGCGATTCAGCTGACACTAATCCTCAGGAAACGGAGAGTGCAAAAGATGCAGATGCTTTACAACTAAAGCCCGTTGCACCTGATGTAGAACCGAAGACGCCGGGTAACGAAGACAGTGAATCTGTACCAGCCCCGCAAGATCGCAGTGGCAGGGGCAGCCGGGCACGTATCCTGCAGGTCGGGTTGACCGGAGAAGACGCCGAAAAAAGTGATCCTTTAAAAGACACAGCAAATGATCCATCCAAGGATGAGGCGGTCACGGAAGTCGCGGTCACCGAAGATGTTCCTCAATCGGTCGATCCGGAAGCAGATGCCGTCGCGTCCGATTCGGATGCAAGCGATACCGCGTCTCGCAAGGAGCCTACCTATAAGCCGTTGGATGAGGTCCGCGATTACGTGCGGCAGAAGGTTGCCGAACAGAAAGCGGCCGAATCGATCGAGTTGAAGTTCAAAGCCATTCGACGGCGCGTGGTCGCATTTGCTTCAGCCCGCCAATATGAGGAGGGTACAGAACTTGCGCCACCGGTCGTCAAAGAGCTTGCCGAAGCCGAGGGGCTGGAGGGTTTCTCAATACCCCTTCAAGCAGCTTGGACGCTCCAAAGGGAAACCGACATCGGGCGTTCCGTACAACGCCAACCACCCAGTCGAAGCCGCCCTTTCGGTGGGGAAGTCGATTATACGGGGCTAGTTTTTCAGCAAGGCGAACAGACCCTTTGGCAGGCGGTGGAAACGGCCGATGATGAAAACGTTCGCTATCTTTCCTGGAAAACCGCGGAGAGATTACCCGAGGTACCCTCTCTTGATGGTCCGGAAAGGTCGCGGGTAGTGGCTCGTTGGAAGCAAGGAGCGGGTCGCCCGGATGCTACTGACACTGCACGCAAGCGTGCGATTGCAAGGGCCAAGAAGTTGCTCGCCCGACTCCAGGGTGGCGAGTCATTTGATGCAGTTGCAGCCGACATGCCGGGCAGTCGACGGCTTTCGACTGAGGCTTTTTCTTGGCTGACCAGCGGAAGTGCTCCGGGGATGAATCCCTTCGCACCGGCTCGACTTCGCTTGAGCCAGATCGATGGAGTTGATCAACCGGGGGCCGCATTCATGGAGGCTGCTTTTGCACTGGATGTAGGTGAGGCAGGGGTGGGTGTGAATCATCCACAGACACATGTTTATCTAATGCAGGTCACTTTTGAGAACAAAAGCCGTGAAATTCTAGAGCAGGATTTTCTCGCGACGATGGAAGATCCGCGAACCGGTCGGGAGGTTCAGAGCGCTGCACAACTCGACTGGCAGATCCTCGGTGAGCGATGGTTCAACGATCTGGACCGGTCGGTGGGTCTCGAGTGGTTGAATCCGGCCGCTCGCTTTGCCCGCTGAGCGGCGAGAAATAAGGGTGATCCGGCCTGTCTAAAGTTGCTCGCTCGGGTATGCTTCCCTAGATAGAAGTGGCAGGAGAGGCAGCGATGAGCGTCGATAAGTCAGCACCACGTGTCCGCCGGATGTTTGCCCAGATTGCAGGGCGTTATGATCGGCTTAATCACCTGCTTTCACTGTCATTGGACCGCTACTGGCGATGGCAGACGACGCGTCGGGCACCCGCCGATGGTACCCTGCCTGTGCTTGACCTTTGCACCGGCACTGGCGATCTTGCGTTGTCCTATCGTCGCCACGCACCGGACAACGTTCCGATAGTGGGTGCCGACTTCTGTCACGAGATGCTTGTATGTGGAACGCATAAGGTTTCACCCGGTAAACCGATTCTCTGGGTAGAGGCGGACGCCGAGGCGTTACCTTTCCCAACAGCAACTTTCCAACTGGTTTCAGTAGCTTTCGGTTTGAGAAACATCGCCGACACCGATCGCGGACTATCAGAGATGGCACGGGTGTGTGCCCCAGGTGGTCAAGTCGTGGTTCTCGAATTTTCGTTGCCCACGTGGCCGCCACTCGCCCTGCTCTACGGGGCTTATTTCCGGTACGTGTTGCCCCGAATAGGCCAGCTTCTAGCTCGTAACCGCGAGTCCGCTTACAATTACCTTCCTGCAAGCGTGGGGGAATTTCCGCAAGGTGAAGCGCTTGCCGAACGGATGCGAGCAGTCGGGCTGATCGATATTCGCTATTATCCGATGACTTTCGGGGTTACGACCCTTTATCTGGCAAGGCAAAAATAACGATGACCAAGAAGCCTATCATTCTCGCAATCACTGGGGCGAGCGGAGCGATTTATGCGATTCGCTTACTCGAGGTTCTGCTGGCCGCCGGTTACGATGTACACCTCACGATTTCTGAATCCGGACGGCTGGTCCTCGAGCAAGAATTAGATATCTCCGTTGATCTCGATGATTTTCGAACTGAGACTTTACTTCTTGGTGGTGCCGATTCGGGCGACAGCAAGTTGAGTATGCTACGCCAGTTCGCAGGTATTTCAAGCGAGGACAGCAATGTGCTGGCGTTTGAAGTCGGATCACCGGGAAAAATTCATTATCACCACTTCGAAGATTACATGGCCCCGATTGCCAGCGGATCTTTTCTCACGTCGGGGATGATTATTTGTCCTTGCTCAAGCGGTTCGCTCGCCGGAATTGTGAATTCACTATCAGAAAATTTAATTCATCGTGCCGCACATGTGCACCTGAAGGAACGGCGGAAATTAGTATTGGTACCGCGGGAAACCCCTCTTTCGTCATTGCAGTTGGATTGCATGAAACGGATTTGTGAAGCCGGAGCGGTAGTGCTTCCGGCCGCCCCCGGTTTTTATCACGGAGTAAAAACCATACAAGATTTGATTGATTTTGTGGTCGGGCGTATTTGTGACCAATTTGAAATCGAGCATACACTCATTCGCCGCTGGGGCGGGTAGCCTCGTGGGATCGACAACATTGCGTGGCTTCATGGCGTAAGTCGCGGTGGTATCAAAGAGCGTTCCCCCGGCAAAGATAGAATCCCAACCAAACAAAGAAGCGGCATGGCAATCCAATCTTATTTTGAACTAGTGCGGTTCAGCCACACCGTTTTTGCGCTTCCGTTTGCACTAATGAGCGCTTTGCTGGCTACGTTTCGTGATCCGCTGTCAGTCCCGGTGCTGTACTGGGTTGGCATTTTATTGGCCATGGTTTCAGGGCGAACCGTGGCCATGGGTTTCAACCGGATTGTTGATCGGATGATCGATGCTAAAAATCCGAGGACCGCAATGCGGCATCTGCCTGCCGGAAAAATGCGGGTCAGCGGGGCGGTTGCTTTGACGCTTTTGTCGGCAGCTGTTTTCGTCGGATCCACGTTATTTTTTCTGCCGTGCAACCCGTTACCTCTGCTGCTCTCAGTGCCGGTTTTGGCGTTTTTGTGTGCGTATAGCTACACCAAGCGGTTCACTTATTTGGCTCACTTTTACCTCGGGGCGGCCTTGATGCTTGCTCCGATTTCCGCCTGGATCGCGATCCGAGGTTTGCAGGTGATGCAAAATCCGGCAGATTTACTGCCCGCGCTGGTGCTCGGAGGTGGGGTGCTTTTTTGGGTGACCGGATTTGATGTGATTTATGCGTGTCAGGATGCTGCATTCGACGCTGAGGAGGGACTCTTCAGTATTCCTGGACGTTTTGGAGTACCCCGCGCATTGCAGGTCGCCCGTGGACTGCATGTCGTTGCGGTGCTTTTTTTTGGCCTGCTTCCGCTTGTGTATCCGTCATTGGGGTGGGGCTACTTAGCGGGCGTTGGTGCCATTGCACTGCTGCTGATTTATGAGCACGCAATCGTGCGGCCGAATGATCTTGACCGCGTGAATGTAGCTTTTTTTAATGTCAATGCCGTTATCAGTATTGGACTGCTGGTCGTCACGGCGGTGGACCTGTTCCTGGTCGTCAACTGACTCCCAGGTGGCTAAAATGCCGTAGGGAAAACGCGGAAACTCGACAGAAGACTCACCATGCCGGCACGCGAATCTAATCTTGCCTCTATCTACGATAAAGTGGACGCTGGAGAGCGCCTCTCTTTTGACGATGGATGTTTTCTCTATGGTAACGATGTTCCGCTCGGCGATCTGGCAGTGTTGGCAAACCGGGTGCGTGAGCGAAAAAATGGGAATCACACTTACTACAATATCAACACGCACATCAATCCGACCAATGTCTGTGTGTATCGGTGCGTATTTTGCGCGTTTCGCGCGGATCTGCGGGACGACAGAGCCTACTTGATGGACGACGACGCGATTCTGGCACGCGGCCGTGAGGCAGTGGAATCAGGTTGCACCGAGATGCACATTGTCGGCGGACTGCATCACAAAATGCGGTACGAATGGTATGTCCATGTTGTCCGGATCCTTCATGAGGCGTTTCCCCGGTTGCACTTGAAAGGTTGGACGGCAGTTGAGATCAACTGGTTTGCTCATCTCACGAAAAAGACATACGAAGCAATTATCACTGACCTGATCGAGGCCGGACTGGGGAGTATGCCCGGTGGTGGTGCCGAAATTTTTCACCCAGAGGTCCGTGATCAATTATGCGAGCACAAAGCCGACGCAGGAAATTGGCTGGATATTCATCGCACCGCCCACCGTCTGGGTTTGCGTACAAATTGCACAATGCTCTATGGGCACGTGGAGAAGGATTATCACCGTATCGATCACCTGGTGCGATTGCGGGAATTGCAAGATGACACGGGTGGATTTCAAACATTCATTCCACTGGCGTTTCATCCAGAGAACACGGGTCTGGCTGACGTCCGCAAGCCCAGTGCAGCAATGGATCTGCGGACGATGGCGATAAGTCGTTTGATGCTTGATAACATCGATCACATGAAGGCTTATTGGATCATGTTGGGTATCGAGACCGCGCAGGCGGCCTTGCATTACGGTGCGGATGATCTGGATGGTACCGTGCGGCATGAACTAATCTACCACGATGCGGGTGCCCAGACGCCAGAAGTTCTATCAGTGGAACAGCTGCGACGTTTAATTGAAGAGGCAGGACGTGATCCGGTTGAACGCGACACGCTTTACCATCGGATTGATCGTTCGGATACCGGCTGGGAAACCGGCGAGGCGATCTTATCAAGCTAGGTCTCTCCTTGATGCTGTCGGATGGCGATAGGGAGCGTAGTCAGTAGATCGGACGCGATGAGACTGGCCTTTCCTTTTTTCTCCGCTGCTAAGTCGCCGGCCAGGCCGTGCAGATACACCCCGAGCCTCGCGGCATTCCAGGTTGACATCCCTTGCGCAAGAAGTCCTGTGATCACTCCGGTAAGAACATCGCCACTTCCGGCAGTGGCCATCCCGGCATTACCAGTCGTGTTGTAGTAACATTCCCTGCCATTGGTCACCAGGGTCTGATGTCCTTTGAGAACAAGGATCACCCGGTGGGTTGCCGACCATGACCGAGCCGTCGCCTCACATCTTTTTCCCGTTGAAGCGGTAGAGCCGATGAGTCGGGCCCATTCCCCGGCATGCGGGGTCAGTACGCGGCCGGCTGCGGCAGAGGGCAGGATACGGTTTTGATCACCGGATTCAGCTAGCGCGTGCAGCGCGTCGGCATCAATCACCATCGGAATCGGTAACTCGCAACTCAGTCTCACAACCAGTTCCGTTAAAATCGGATTGCGTCCCAACCCAGTGCCAATGGCAGCAGCCGACATTGGGGCGGCGACCGTTAAAATTTTTTCAGTCGCTGTAGCTGCAAAAAATCCTCGCGCGTCATCTGGTAACCCGCAGGTCATGAGGGACGGTTCGAAGGAGGCGACCACCGCTTGACTACCGGCTGGAGTGGCGGCGGTGACCCGCCCTGCCCCGCTGCGCAGAGAAGCGATCGACGCCAGGGCTACCGCGCCTGCCATTCCCCGGCCGCCACCGATCAAGAGGGCCGAACCGAAATCCCCCTTGTGGCTTTCGGCATGTCGCTGTGGCAAGGCGGGAAGCAGGTCGGTCATCGCGATGTGTTCCCGTCGCAGTCGGTGGACTGTTCATGCCGCAGTAGTGCCAGCTGTTTGGCGATCAGTCCGGCGATGTACCCACCTTTGAATCCTGCATCAATGTTCACCGCACTCACATTCGCTGCACAACTGTTAAGGACTGAAAGTAATGCCGCTACACCGCCAAAGTTTGCGCCGTAACCGACGCTCGTTGGCACCGCGATAATCGGACAGGCAAGATGTCCTCCAACTACGCTTGCCAGCGCCGCTTCCATGCCGGCTACGACTACCACGGCATCGGCGTTGCGGAGGGTATCCATTTGTTCCAGGAGGCGATGGGGACCGGCCACACCCACGTCATAGATCGCATCGACACTAACACCGATCCAGGATGCGGTAACGCGAGCCTCCTCCGCGACCGGCAGATCGGTCGTGCCGGCTGATACCACGCAGACCCGACCGAGCAAGGACCAAGCAGGGACACTTCCTTCGCTGGTGGAATCGATACACAGGGTGCGAGCAACTGGATCGTAATCGGCTTCAGGGAAAAGCTTTATTAACGGTCCGGCCTGCGCGGAGCTAATTCGCGTGATCAACACGCCCTGGCCATGATCTTGTAATGCGGTGGCAAGCGATTGAAGCGATTCGATTGATTTGCCTTCTCCGAAAATAACTTCTGCTGCCCCGCAGCGATCAATGCGATCAAGATCAAGATTTGCCTCTTGCAGCCGAGCGGTAGGGGCAGCGGTAATGCGATTAACAAACTGCTCAATCGAGATTTTCCCTGCGAGCAGTCCACGGGCGAGCGATTCACTTTGGTGTTTGTCCATTATTTTATCGTACTAAAGAGTGTCGGCAGTTGACAACGCGTGGCCATCAGCTGATTTTTGTGAACGTGGCGGTTCGATTTGATCGACTTGACATAAGGGGCACCGGTGCTGTCGAATTGCAGCGTGCGAGGCGTTTCGGCCCAGCGGACGGCCCTTTTTTAAGGAAGTGTTATGAGTCGTTTTAAACTTCGGCGTGACAGGCTGCGACGCAGTTTTAAAAAATCGGGCATCAATGGATTTCTGGTTACCAACTTCACAAACGTGAGTTATCTGACTGGTTTCTCAGGAGATGATAGTTTTCTGCTGTTTCTCCCCGACCGTGAAGTCTTGCTTTCCGATCCACGCTACACGACTCAATTGCAGGAAGAATGTCCAGGTCTAGAGATTGAGATCCGAGCACCGGGGACTGCGATGTTCCATTCGATCCGGAAAACGCTTGGAAAGTCACGGCAGACGAGTATCGGATTCGAATCTGGTGGGATGACTGTGCAGATGCATCAGAGACTGTGTTCAGAAATCGCGGATGTAGATTGGGTGAGTTGTAGCGGCTTGATCGAAACATTGCGAATGGTCAAAGACCGAGAGGAAGTTCGCGCGATCCGTAAAGCGGTTGACTTGGCACAACGGGCCTTCGCAGTGACGCGGTGCAGCCTGCGGGGTGACCAGAAGGAACGAGCGGTGGCTCACGGATTAGAAAATCAAATCCGGTTGTTCGGGGGCCGCGGATGCAGCTTTCCTCCGATTGTCGCATGTGGGCCTAGGGCTGCCTTACCCCATGCGACACCGTCCGAAGCGTCCATTGAATCGCATGGACTTTTACTGATCGATTGGGGTGCGGATGAACCGGGCGGCTACAAGAGCGACTTGACTAGGGTCTTGTTGACCGGTAAAATCTCGCCGAAACTTGAGCGTATTTATCGACTTGTGCTGAAAGCGCAGCAGCGGGCAATCGATTCGATACGACCCGGCGTGCAGTGCAGTGCAGTCGATCGGATCGCCCGAAAAGTCATCGATAGTGGTGGTTTCGGAAAGTATTTTGGTCATGGCCTGGGCCACGGATTAGGTCTCGATATTCATGAGGGACCTCGATTGGCCGGCGGTTGTGATCTGCCCTTGAAGGCCGGAATGGTGGTCACGGTGGAACCTGGCATTTACCTGCCGGGCCTTGGCGGGGTGAGGATAGAGGACGACATTCTGGTAACCCGCGATGGACACGAAGTATTGTCCGATGTGCCCAAAGATTGGGACGATTCGCATGTCACGTTAGGTTGAGGCAGACAGGGAGAGCAACGATGACCGCTTCTGGCGATGTATTCGACGTTAAAAAGATTCGTCGTCTCGTGCAGTTGATGAAAGATCATGATCTAGCAGAGGTCGATCTCGAGCAGGGTGAACAGAGAATTCGACTTCGGCGAAACGCGGGCGGCGAGGTGGTGTATCAGCAGCCAGTGCAGGCAACTGCCCCGATGCCTATGCCCGCAGTCGCAACAGAGTCCGTCAAATCAGATCCTCCCGCAGCGGCAGCAGATGATTCGCTTGCCATTATTAAGAGTCCTATTGTTGGTACGTTCTATGCCTCCTCAGGACCCGATGCCGATCCATTTGTTAAAGTGGGAGATCACGTGGGTCCGGATTCCACAATCTGCATTGTCGAGGCAATGAAGGTCTTCAATGAAATTCCGGCTGAGATTTCCGGCAAGATTGCCGCAATTTTGGTCGCGAATGGTGATCCGGTCGAATTCGGACAACCACTCTTTAAAGTTGATGTCTCAGCATAACGACCCATGTACAAGCGAATTCTGATAGCTAATCGCGGTGAGATTGCTCTGCGGATCATTCGTGCCTGTCGCGAGTTGGGCGTTGAGTCGGTTGCAATTTTCAGTGAGGCGGACCGTGGTGCGCACTATCTCGATCTGGCGGACGAGGCATACTGCGTGGGCCCCGCCAAGAGCAGTGAAAGTTATCTGAAAATTGATCGGATCATTAGTGCGGCAGAAGTCGGCAATGTGCAGGCGATTCATCCAGGTTACGGATTTCTGGCGGAAAATTCTCACTTCAATGAAATCTGTCGTAGTTGCCAAATCGATTTTATTGGCCCTTCGCCTGAGGCGATGACGATGTTGGGCGATAAAAATGAGGCGCGGAAACTGGCGCGCAAAGCCGACGTGCCGGTGGTTCCGGGCAGTGACGGTCTAATTGAGGAAGAGGAAATTGCTCTGTCAGTGGCTCGAGAGATTGGATACCCAGTATTAGTGAAGGCCTCGGCCGGCGGTGGCGGGAAGGGAATGCGGGTCGCGTTGAATGATCTCTCTCTGCAACAGGCAATTCAGCAGGCTCGTCGGGAGGCAGAAGCTGCCTTCGGGGATGGCAGTGTTTATCTGGAGAAATATGTTGAACATCCCCGTCACGTCGAGGTTCAGGTGGTGGCCGATCAACATGGGAATGTTGTGCATCTCTGGGAGCGGGACTGTAGCGTGCAGCGTCGTCATCAGAAATTAATCGAAGAGAGCCCTTCGCCAAACATCGATCAGCAAACACGGGAGGCGATGTGCGAAGCTGCCGTGCGGATGATCAAGGCAGCCGATTACACAAATGTCGGTACTGTCGAATTCATTGTTGACCAGGAGGGTAATTTTTACTTTATCGAGGTGAATGCTCGGGTGCAGGTGGAACACCCCGTGACAGAAATGGTAACTGGAGTCGACATTATCAAGGCACAGTTGCGGATTGCGGCGGGGGAAGAATTGCCGTTTCGTCAAGAAGATATCACGCCCCAGGGCGCTTCAATCGAGTGCCGGATCAATGCTGAGAATCCGGAGCGCAATTTCCAGCCTTGTCCGGGAAAGATTGAGAGCATGTTCATACCGGGTGGACTTGGGGTGCGGTTCGATTCGCATACCCATGCTGGCTATACCGTTTCACCTTTTTATGACTCAATGGTTGGTAAGTTAATTGTTCATCAACCGACACGACGCGAGGCGATTCAATGCATGCTCAGGGCCCTTGGAGAACTTCAAATCCAGGGAATCGCCACCACCTGTTCCCGGCATGAGGAAATTCTCCGGCATGCTGCATTTGTGGAATCGCGAATTGACACGACCTTTGTCGAGCGGACGTGGGATCAATAATTTGAAATTCCGTGGCATAGGGTTCGTACAACCAAGTGGTTTGCTGCCTGATGGCATGACTCATGGAATTGCGAGATTTTAGCTTGATGACCGAGCTGTTTGTCGAGGATATTTAAATGACTGATCCCTCTACTTTGTCACGGCCCCCAGCGTCACCGACGAAATTTCGTCGGGTGGCAATTTTATTTGCAGGTGGGCCTGCCCCGGCTGCAAATGCCGTTATTTCTGCAGCTGCCATCTCGTTTCTTCGCAACGGCATTGAGGTAGTGGGTATCAAATACGGTTACTCCGGTTTGATTCAATTCGGTGATGATTATCCACTCAAGGAAGGCCAGGATTATCTGCTGGTGGACCAGAAGACGCTGCGTCGCACCCGGAATTCACAGGGGATTTTATTCGGCACAGCACGAGACAATCCGGGGAAGCTGATTTCTTCCCCAGAACACTTACATGACCCGGAACGCAGTGCCCCGTTGAAGGCGGTTTATGAGGGACTACGCAGCCTGGGAGTCGATGCGCTCATTTCGATCGGGGGCGACGATACGCTGAAGACTGCTAATAAATTGAAGATGTATCAGGATCTTCTGCCCGCAGATGCGCAGCGGATTCCAGTCGTACACTTACCGAAAACGATCGACAATGATTACACAGGTATCGACTTCACGTTCGGTTATTTTACGGCAGTGGAAACATTGGCCGAGGAAATTCGAAATGTAGTGATGGATGCGGAGGCGAATAAAGCCTATTTTCTTGCCGAAACTATGGGTCGCAGCGCCGGTTGGCTCGCGTACGGCGCGGCGATCGCAGGTGAGGCAAGCTTAGTGATCAGCGTCGAAGACATCGTCGGAGAATTTCGTAGTGAAGAGGAGGTTGTTGATCCGGAAACGGGAAACGTCAGCCTGCGTCCCACGATGGATATGCAAAACGTGATTGAACGCATCGTGGCAACCATGCGAATCCGGGAAGAACAAGATAAAAAACAATTCGGAGTCATTGTGATTGCCGAGGGTTTGGCAGAATTTTTACCCCAAAAATATTTAGAGGGAGTACCCCGGGACGACCACGGACACATCTCGATAGCCCAGATCGATCTCGGTCGGCAAATGGCACGAATGGTTGCAGAGGAGTACACGAGGCAGACCGGCAATCCAAAGAAAATCACGCCCTTGCAACTCGGTTATGAATCGCGATGTGCGAAGCCACACGCATACGATGTCATGCTTGGAAGTCAGTTGGGCGTGGGAGCCTATCGAGCGCTGGTGGAAGATGGTCTCAATGGAGTGATGGTCTCGATCAAAGGCCAACTGGAGCTGACATATGTCCCCTTCGAAGATCTAATTAATCAAGAGACTCTCGTGACGACCGTCCGCTTTATACCTTCTGGGTCTGATTTCCAGATGCTGGCTCGATTTCTTGAGACGTATGTGAACGACCGGTAGCCACTTGCCTTAGTCGTTCAGAATTCCCTTGGTGCTCGGAATGCCGCTAGTTCGAGGATCGAATTCCACGGCCATGCGAATTGCCCGTGCCATGCTCTTAAAAATCGCCTCGCTGATATGATGACTGTTGCGGCCGTAGTGAACCAGGATGTGTAAGTTGCAGAGTGCATTGGATGCAAAGGCTTTGCAAAATTCTGATACCAATTCTGTATCAAAGTCGCCGATTTTTTCCGAAGGGAAGTCTGCTCGAAAGCTCAATTCGAAACGGCCACCCATATCGACGGCCACCGTGCAAAGTGTCTCGTCCATCGGCAGCGTAAAGTGGCCATAGCGACGGATACCCCCCTTATCGCCAAGGGCTTTACGCATGGCGACGCCCAGGCCGATTCCAACGTCTTCCACCGTGTGATGTTGGTCAACATGGAGGTCGCCCTCGGCGGCTACCGCTAGATCCAATTGCCCGTGACAGGCGAGTAACTGCAGCATGTGGTCGAAAAATCCAACACCGGTGGCAATATGTGCCGTGCCGCTGCCGTCAAGTGAAAGAGAAATCTCGACGGCTGTTTCAGTGGTTTTGCGGAGGTGGCTGGCGGTACGTTCGGGCATTTTTGGAGAGGTTATTAGCCAGTGGGAAGCGTGTTGATCGAGTATGGTGAGGAACGAGGGGTCGGGTCCAGCATCTACTATTGTACATCCTTTATTTTGAATGACCGAGCCCTCAGTCAAAATTTGATCAAACTGGATGATATTTTAATGCTTGTATCGTTTATCAGGATGAATATCTCCCATTACGGCCAACAGCCACCATAACGCAAAATAGTGCGGTCGGGAGTGGTTCAGACGTCTGGCGTTTACTAAACTGGGGCTCCCCACCTGGGGGTCGTTCCTTTTTGGCTTATCTTTGTATCTCACTTGGCCTTACGACTTTCTAAATAACTGAAACCCCCCACTCGGAACTCGGCAATGGCCATTCGCATTCTTATCGCTGACGATCATGAGGTGATTCGGGTAGGTTTGCGAAGCATGCTCCAAAGCGACGGTATAGAGGTGGTTGCCGAAGCCGATTCCGGTACCGAGACGCTAGTCGCGGTGGAGAGACATGCGACGATACTTGATCTTGTTTTATTGGATGTCCGGTTGCCCGAAGGGGATGGTTTAAAAATATTGGGTAGTCTCAAGGATACCCATCCCGACCTTCCAGTGCTAATGATTTCCACTTTTGATAATGCGAATTACATGGCCCGCAGCGTTGCCCTTGGTGCGAGCGGATATGTGCTGAAAGATAGTGATCAAACCGCCCTTCTGGAGCGGATACGTAAAGCCGCTGCCGGGGATATGGTCTGGCGGCGCGAGGAATTGCGAAGGGTAAGTGGAGCGTTGTCGACTCCTCGGATGCCAGTCGACGTGGAGGTGACGCTCACACAGCGCGAGAGCGAAGTGCTCCATCAGCTCGCGCACGGCCTTACAAACAAACAGATAGCCGAAGTTCTCGGCATCAGCTATGAGACGGTCAAAGAGCACGTACAGCATATTCTTCGTAAAATCGGAGTATCCGATAGAACACAGGCAGCGGTATGGGCGGTTCGTCAGGGACTTGTATGATTTTCCGCGCCCGGGTGCGGAATACTCTGTAAGGATTCAGTTCGTTATGAGGAAGATCCGTGGAACAGGGTCGTCGATACTTTGCAGAACGCATTAGACTACTGCATCTATCGCGCTCTTTGCTGATGGTGGGTGTACTCTGGCCTCTGTCCGCGCCAGCAGTCGATACCACCATTCTGAATAATAAATCTGATCGGCCAGTCGAGATAAGATTTCAAGCAGACGCTGCAGACGCCCCCCGATTTTCGCTCAGAAAGGGGGCGTCTATACCGCTATCGGTTAACGGATCAGTCAAGCTGTGGTACTCCAGTCCCGGCGGAACTGGCAGCGGAATACTCTTGCCCAACACGATATACCGTTTTGTCCGGATGGAATCAAATCGAATGCAGTTGGAAAGAGTGCCGCTGAGCGGATTGCAAGCCAAGCCCCCCCGTGTTTCGGAGGGTAAATTGATTGATCGGGAGCCTTGGCCACTCAGGATTAAAATTGCGGTAGATGATGACGAACGAACTCGACAGTCTACCTGGGAAAATAAGATTAAGAGGCGAATTAATGCTGCCTCGCGGTTGTTGGAATATTTTTGCGGGGTGCGATTGGAAGTCGTCGCAATTACCCGTTGGGAATCCAAGGATAGTATCCGGGATTTTAATTTGAGTCTCCGGGAATTTGAACAGAAGGTGCCAGCCACCCCCGCGCGACTCGTGATCGGTTTCACCAGTCAATACGATGTCAAATTAAGTCGTCAGCGACTTGGGGGAACGCGAGGGCCGCTACGGTCCCACATTTTGATCCGCGAACACGGGCCACGAATCAGCGAATCAGAGCGACTCGAAGTATTGCTGCACGAATTGGGCCACTATCTTGGTGCCGGACACAGTGCCAGCCAGCGCAGCCTCATGCGGCCGGTTTTAGGTGACGATCAATCCAATGCACGCTCTTTTCAGCTGTCGTTTGATCCAATAAATTTGCTGGCGATGAATCTTGTGAGTAATCAAATTCGGCAGCCCGGATTTTATTCCATCCGGCAGATTCCGATTTCCGTCCAGCAGCGACTGCTTGATGTTTACAACTGGTTAGCCGAGCAACAACCGGGTGACAATTCTGCTCTACAAATGGCCCGTGTGTTATGCCAGGGCGTACTCTCCAGAGTAGAGGTTCCAGTTCCGCGTGACGACCCAAGTCCGCCTGCTGTCGAACAACGGCGGGTGCAACGCGAATTTCAGCGAGCTGTGATCGCGATTCTGGGGGCACTGGGTAGGGTTGCTGATAAACGAGACAGTCGATCGCTGAATCGCGATAAATTGACCGAAGCTTACATACGGACTGCGGCTGCAGCAGCGGCAGATGTTGGGCAAGAGCATGCCCTCAAAGCGTTCTATTACTCCCTGGCGATCGCGTTTGACCGTGGTTACTTGATCAAACGTTATGATGCAGTTGCGGAAAAAATTCGAAAAGAGACTGACTTGGTGGCGGATGCCTCGAGAGAACGGTTTGTTGGTGACGCAACGCTTTGGCGCCGCGCGTCACTGTTGCAAGATTTTATCTCTGCAGGAATTCTGGCTCAGTTTGTCGGCAGCGATGCTGCCCGAGACATCACAACGCTTGAGGAAATAAAACAGGCAACGGAACCCGCTGGTTTTAGTTTCGCAGCGATTGTCGCGAGTCGCGCGGGAATCAGGCTGCATCAAGCGTTGGCCTCTCGGGAAGTCACTTTCTCCGAACTTGCAACAACCTTCACTATCGAGCGGTTTGTGCCCTCGGTAGAGGCGATGCAAAAGTTTTGGACCTCTGCAGAATTAGAAGAAGACTTCGGGGGTACCAAGGGCGTCTATTTTCAACGTGAGATAAAAAAAATACAGGAATCGGTAGACAATTTATCTCCCTTTGCGAGAGACGACCGAGATCGTTCGCCTAGATGACACAGAAACCACGTTCCGGCGAGATTCAGTCCGCGCAGTCAGTTCCAACTCGTGAGCAAACCAACCGATCGATTGAATCGGATGGTCGCGTGGGCCGCTAATTGTTTTAACAATCTATGTGATCGAAATGAACTCCTTCTGGCTTAGAACTGGCTAGACATTTTCCGCCAATTAGCCAAATTTAATCGAAACCAATTCCGCCAAGGCGGGCATTTTCGCAAATTGGCAATACTGATAATAATCGTAAATTTTGATCCGATCGAAGAAGTTGACCAAATTTGTGTATCACGAAAATCGGCACGAGAGGAAAAAAGGCCCGTTTGCCATGCGGGAACAGCAAACGAGCCAAGGGAGCTCCAAAAACTGGTAATGGTCGTTCCGGACCGCTAACTCCACCTCTCTAGGTGGATTGACCTAAGATTGGCAACTCCCCACCATGACCGCCGGCGTCGATACGATCGTCGCCAACTATCTGTCTGGGTTATGGTTGCCATATCCGGAGAGCGATTACCGTGCCAAAATATCAAGGATGGATTCGAGTGCCTGACGTTCGTAGGTCATCTAAGGAGCTGCACACAGTTTTTTAAATAATTTTAGAACTTGGTGTCTCGGTGTTCGTAAAGCCGAGTTACTCAGCATTGCCGCATGGAACTGAAAAAATTACAAATATTCCTCGGCAGATTTATTGCCATGCCTTTGGATCAAGCTTGCTGTGATGGCGTCAAAGATCGGTTTGCAATGCGTGAGGTGGGCATCATCAGCCTGTGAAAAAATGACATATTTTCCATGCAACGTCTGCCAGACGCGAATCGCTGCGGTTCCCGTTAAATCGAGGCAGAAAAAGTGCATATCGACCCCCGACAAGCGTTCTCCTGCAACGTGCTCGACCACCGTGTCTACTTCCAAATCTGAATAAACGTCTCTCATAGCCGTAATGGCCTGTTGCACTATCGCGTCATAATCCGAATCATTCCGCTCGCGGCGAACACACCAGAACCCTCCCTCGGGACTTACCACCGAGATCGTTCCCGCATTAGCCGCTGAATCGTCCCCATCGAGTTTCCAAGACTCGGGGAATGAAAAACTTAGGTCCGAATGGTTGTCAAAAGTCTGCATCAAACCGCGCTCGTTGATCTCGGATATAAAACGGCAAAACAAAGCTTAGGCTGCGACAGCGGCGAATGCCGCACGCTGCAAGAGTCCCAGCGAATGAATTCCCATCGCCTGAAATTGCTGAAGGGCCCGCCGCGTCTCGATGGGTCCCGTGTCAAGCCATAGAGCAGCATCCACAAAAGGAGCGCAGTGGTCAAGCATCTCAAGAGCGATTCCGTGACGAACCAGAGGGGGTGTGTCGACCAGCACAGCATCATAATGGTCTCTGAGATCTTCAAGGACAGTGCTGAGATCCCACTTGGGCGACCATTTTTTTAATGGCTCGCTTCGGATCAAGGGCAGCACTGCATAGCGATCCGAAAGCGAATCGACCACATATTCGCTGAGCGGCGCATGCTGTGAGGAAAAGGTCTCCCAGCCTAAGCGAGGCTGGATCCCGAGCATCCGGGTGATCGAAGGATTCTCTACGTCGGCATCCATCAGCGCGATGCGAAGGTTGTTTCGGGCACAGGTCGCGGCAAGCCAGATAGCTGTAATCGTTCGACCCGAGCGACGAGCCCCGCTGGAAATTAACACGATTTTTTTATCGGTGATAGACGCTCGGAGAATGGCTTCTACGATCGGCGTGGCAACGGTTTTGGAAGTGTTATCCAACGCCTGGCATAGTGGCGGCCAAGCGAAACGGTCCACCTCAAGTGCAGCAAAACCAGACCTTTGGATTGACGAATCGCCAACTGGGGATGGAGTCATCTCTGTTGTGTTATCTACCGACCGCTGGCGTTCGGTCCGTTTAAAAATTTTTAGAGCCGACTTATTTTCGGTTTCCATTGAACTCGTAGGCCCTCTTCGATGTAGAATTTCAGGGTTGATTTATCGGGGTCACCATATCATCGGACGTCTGTTGAGGTGGTGAAGCAAACCGGGTCATATAAGAACTTTTCAGCGGAGAATCGGTCGGTGTCGATTGCGTTCGGTCCACAATCTTCCAGGTTATCAGCAGCAGTATTGCCATGAATAGCGACACGATTACGACTGATCCCATGCTCCAGTGCGGAAGCTCGGCCCGTGGCAATGTGTCTGGCCTTGTAGGGGCCACAGCCTTGCGGGGGGGCCGTGGGGTATCATCCGTCTGCGCCAACTCCTCTTCCTCGTGGCCAGACAAGTCAGGCAGCACTGCTAGCACAGGGGGTGTGCGAGCCATCACGGATCGTTTTTGGACTAGCGGGGACATGTTTCCGTTATCGGGGTGAACTTCCGAAGATCTTGAGCCTTGCAAGCGCGTGACAAAATAAAAACAATAGAGATCAGAGTCGGCGACCCGAATTTAGGATGCTTGTCATCCCATTACCACTCCAGGAAGATTGGGTTAAATGGGTGATATTGTCTAAGTGTTCTGAAAACGCTGGGTGGGGGTACATTTTGCTGACTTTCCAGTTCAAATGGTTCCTGAGAGACGTTCTTCGGCATCCCGGGTTCGTGTTTCGATATTTGGTAAAAATTTGGCCATAGATAAGTGCAGATCACAGCATGACGGCAGCTAAGTTAAATCTTCTACGCGATATTCTCACCGAGCGAATTTTGCTGCTCGACGGTGCGATGGGGACAATGATCCAACGCCTTGATCTCGATGAGGCGGCAGTGCGTGGTGACAGGTTTGCGGAGCACCATAAGGATTTAAGTCGATTCTCCGATATCTTATCGCTGACGCACCCGGAGAAGATTACTGAAATTCATCGTGCTTACTTTGAAGCCGGATGCGACATAGTTGAAACCAATACGTTCAACGCGTCACCGGTTGGCATGATAGAGTTTGAGCTCTCTGATGAATTGGGCGATGAAATCAATCGAGCTGCCGTTGCCTGTGCCCGAAAGGCCGCAGACGCATATAACGAAAAGACACCCGGGAAACCAAGATTTGTTGCCGGTTCGATCGGTCCTACGGGACGTCAGACCGCGATCAGCACCCGAGTGGAAGATCCGGCACACCGTGATGTGACATTCATGGAGATGGTGAGCAGCTATCGTCGTCAGGTCGCTGTTCTTGTCGAATCGGGTGTTGATATTCTCTTGCCAGAAACGGCGATCGATACATTGAATCTCAAGGCATGTCTCTATGCCATTGACGACTATTTTACCTCCACGGGGAACTCTGTCCCCGTCATGGTCAGTGGAACATTCGACAGGGGTGGCCGGACCTTTGTGAGTGGTCAAAGTGTCGAGGCCTTCGTCACCTCCGTGGAGCATTTCCCGCTATTGTCAATCGGGATGAACTGCGCTCTTGGGCCGGATGTGATGCGACCGCACGTTGAGACCATGGCCAAAGCATCGAGTGTGCCGATTAGTTGCCATCCGAATGCGGGCCTGCCGAATGAGATGGGGCAATACGACTTAGGTCCGGAAGCGATGGCTCGCATGGTTGGTGAATTTGCCGATGCTGGCTGGGTTCATATTGTCGGCGGCTGTTGTGGCACGAATCCGGATCACATCGCCGCGATTGCCGACCGCGTTAAAAATGTGAGGCCTCCTGTCCCGGCCAAGCGACGATCAGTAACGACGTTGGCGGGACAACTCCCGCTCGTGTTCCGCGAGGAAATTCCGTTCACTATGATCGGCGAGCGAACGAACGTCACCGGTAGTCGTAAATTTGCCCGCCTTATCCGCGATGAGCAGTATGAAGATGCGGTTGAGGTCGCACGCAATCAAGTTGAGGCGGGCGCAATGATAATTGACGTGAATTTCGACGACGCCCTGCTTGATGGTGTCGAGGCGATGACACGATTTTTAAGATTGATTTCGGGTGATGATGTAGTGGCGGCCGTTCCTGTGATGGTTGACAGTAGCAAGTGGGAGGTCATTGAAGCAGGTTTGCGGAACGCACAGGGCAAGGCAGTTGTTAATTCCATCTCTTTAAAAGATGGAGAAGATACATTCCTTAAGCGGGCCCGCACGATCCGACAATATGGCGCTGCCACCGTGGTAATGGCCTTTGATGAGGAGGGCCAGGCAGTGGATGAGGAGGGTAAGGTTCGGATTTGCAAACGGGCCTATGATTTGCTGGTATCCAAGGTTGGCTTTCCGCCAGAAGACATCATCTTTGACCCGAACATTCTGACGGTTGCGACCGGTATCGAAGAGCACGACTCTTATGCGGTTGATTTCCTGGGTGCGATTAGTCGAATCAAGAAAGAATGCCCCGGTGCCCGCACGAGTGGGGGCGTGAGCAATATTAGTTTTAGCTTCCGCGGGAATGATCGTGTTCGCGAGGCGATGCACAGTGCATTTTTATATCACGCCGTTCGTGCCGGTCTCGATATGGGAATCGTTAACGCGGGCCAGCTTGAGGTTTATGAGGAGATTCCTGCTGCTTTATTGGAGCGTGTCGAGGACGTTTTGCTGAATCGACGTGCTGATGCGACAGAGCGCCTTGTTGAATTCGCAGAAACAGTGAAGGGAAGCGGGAAGCAGCGCGTCGTTGAAGATCTCAGTTGGCGAGAGGCTTCGGTCGATGACCGGATGCAGCACGCTCTGGTAAAGGGAATCGATAAGTACATCACAGAGGATGCGGAAGAAGCGCGGTTGCAATATGACCGCTGCCTGCAGGTGATCGAAGGCCCGTTGATGCGGGGCATGCAGGTAGTCGGCGATCTGTTTGGCGAAGGTAAAATGTTTCTGCCGCAGGTCGTAAAATCAGCTCGGGTAATGAAAAAAGCGGTAGCGTACCTCGAGCCATTCATGGAGGAGGAAAAGCGGAGTGCCGGGCTGGAAGGCTCCGTCGGTCGTGGGACCTTTCTGATCGCAACTGTGAGGGGAGATGTTCACGATATCGGTAAGAATATCGTGGGAGTGGTATTAGAATGCAATAACTATAAGGTAGTTGACCTGGGCGTGATGGTTGCGGCTGAGGATATATTGGCGGCAGCCAAGGAGCACCAGGCTGATCTGATCGGCTTGAGCGGTCTTATTACGCCAAGTCTTGATGAGATGGTTACTGTAGCCCGTGAAATGAAACGTCAGAATTTTTCTGTGCCTTTGCTGATCGGGGGTGCAACCACCAGCGCTAAGCACACCGCCGTAAAAATCGCGCCGCATTATCCTGGTCCGGTGGTGCATGTCTTGGACGCAAGCCGCAGTGTGGGCGTGGTGGAGCGTCTGACGAGCGATGAGCTTCACGAAGAGTTTGTGAAAGAGAACTTGAGTAACCAGCAGTCGCTCGTCGAGAGTTATGAGTCGCGCAAGAAAACTCTCGTGCCGTACACGAAAGCGATGGAGAACCGATTCAGCACTGATTGGTCCGCGGTCCAGATCGATACACCCTCTTTTACGGGCTTAAAGACTTTGGGTGACGTTTCGGTCACTGAAATCCGAAAATGGATCGATTGGTCGCCATTTTTCTTTACATGGGAGCTTCGCGGAAAGTACCCTAAAATTTTGAAAGACGCGAATATCGGCCCGCAGGCCAAAGAATTATATGACGATGCTAATCGACTGTTGGATCGTATTATTGACGAGGATTTGATCGAACTGCGTGGCGTGTATGCCATATGGCCGGCGGCAAGCGATGGCGATGACATCGTTGTATTTGGAGATAATTCGCGATCCCACGAAAGATCGCGGTTTCACTTCTTGCGCCAGCAATGGCAGCGAAGGGGGCAGGACGAATATCGGTCGTTGGCCGACTACGTCGCACCGGTCGATTCAGGAAGAAAGGATTATCTCGGCGGATTTGTGGTCACGGCCGGAATCGGTGTAGATGACCTTACCGACACATACAAAGCGAGGCAGGACGATTACAATGCGATCATGGTGCAGGCGGTAGCTGATCGGCTAGCGGAGGCCTTTGCTGAATGGCTTCACTGCCGGGTTCGTGCCGAGTGGGGATTTGCGGACGTCGACCCCGATAATCTAGAGGCAATGATATCCGAAAAATATCGAGGAATTCGCCCCGCCCCGGGATATCCGGCCTGCCCCGACCATACGGAAAAGCAGATCCTTTTTGACCTGCTTGATGCCGAAAACCAAACCGGTGTTCGTTTAACAGAAACATTCGCGATGGCGCCGGGTGCAAGTGTCAGCGGACTTTACTTCGCTCACCCTGAAAGTCGTTACTTCACAGTGGATCGCGTTACTCGAGATCAAATTGAGGATTACGCTCGGCGAAAGGGTTGGCCCACCGATCGCGTTGAGCGTTGGCTCTCACCGAACCTAAGCTATGATCCCGAGTAATTTATGACTTTAGCCGATATTTTTGGCGATCGTTGAATTGCTTCCCCACGGGGATCATGTTGCGGGTGCCCTGGGTAGATATCAATTTACAGGCTAGGTCTTGGAGGCGATCGAGTACGTCTGCCTGGGCATGTGGTTGTTCCACCCGCACGCCGGCATTTCGCGTAAGACAGGATTCCAGCGGCCGTCGCGATCGGACCATTTCTATTCCCGTTAGGTTCTTGCTTCAGTGAAAACGATGCCGACGTTTCAGCGAAAAATTTGTACCTCGCGTTTTAGTTGTGGCACGGTACTTTCGCCCTGTCGAGGGCGAATCGTGCCATTCGATAGAAAGCAGCTCAAATCAAGGTGTTATCCCTTTGGAACTGCAGTGCCCAGGAGAATGCCAACTGCAAAAAATACGGGGGTGGTACCCATTTATCGCAGGAAGTAGACAGATTCGGGCTTTATGCTCCAAAAATGAAAGTTTTGACTAATCAAAAAAGGTAATTCGAGTATCCCCCGCTTTGAATTCACTGTTCCGCACGTAAAAGTTGACCGTCCTTGGTTTGGGCGGTACAGTTTATTGGCAATCTTGTGCCCGGCAGCGTCATCCCGCGGAAATTGTCCCCTACTTAGCGACATTGAGACCCATGATGAATGTCCGTTATTTCAAACGATATCGCATGGAATTAAGTGTTCAAGATCGACACTTTGGCCCTACCGACCTACCGACTGGATACGGGTTTTCTGAGTGGAATCGTGGTGAAATCGTGGCTCATGCCAGGGTGAAACATCAGAGTTTTCATCGGGAAATCGATGCAGAAGTTTTCCCGTGTTTAGGCGACCGGGATGGTTGTGAGCGTTTGATGCGAGAAATTTCCAGAAAAAAAGGATTTCTCCCCACCGCTACCTGGCTACTTTGTCGCCAGACCCTTCCCGACGGCGAAATCGAACCTTGTGGTACGATTCAAGGTATCCGAGATCGGCATGGTTTCGGCGCTGTTCAGAACCTTGGAATTATTCCAGAATGCCGTGGCATGGGGTTGGGAGAAATTCTATTGCGGCGAGCTCTGGAGGGCTTCCAGCAAGCCGGTTTAACTCGCGTTTATCTTGAGGTAACGGCCGATAATACAATAGCGATTCGTCTTTACGAACGCCTCGGATTTCGGCGGACTCGTACAAGTTACAAGGCGGTCGGTGCTACAGTATCTACGATTGGTGTTTGATCCTGCCAAACTCAACCTTGCGAGGCTATTTGAAATAACTCGTTGTTTTTTTGTATTTCAATTAACTTAGAATAGAATCTACGAGGTTTTAAAGAGCATGAGTGATCAAGGGGCCGACAGTATCGAGCAGCGAGATAAAGAATCGCGGTTGAGGAGTATCCTCAAGGCGTTTACTTGGCGGATCATTGCCACAGCAACGACCATGACAGTTACGTATTTCGTAACTGGCGATATGTCAACTGCAGGCGTCGTCGGCGTTTTTGATTTTTTTCTGAAGATGTTGCTCTACTACCTGCACGAGCGGGGTTGGCAGATGGTGCCGCGTGGGAGCATTCGCCAAATCATTCGCCCCTTTTCGCGTGAGCGGTGAGCGATTCATTCGCAGTTTGTGGAATGTCGCCCGAGCAGCGCTCTCTAGGCCGAAAGTCGGGTGCTAGCTACAATAGAGCTGGTAATCAGATTTTCGTTGTTTCGAATCCGCAAGGGCGGTCGCATCGATTGCGACACTGACCGAACGGTTCAGTGAAAAATGTGCGACAAGCACTCACAAGACGAACGGCCTATCTCGGATGTACCGACCGAGGAGCGATTTCTGGCAGAGACGATGGCCGGCAACTCGGGTAAGGATACGGCACGCGAGCAGGAAGGGAGTGAGCCGGTGGCGAGGGAGAAGATAGGCCGGTACCAGATTGAAAAGGTTTTAGGAACCGGGGCCATGGGCGCCGTTTATCTTGCCCGCGACGAAACACTCGATCGTCGTGTAGCGATAAAAATCCCAAAATTTCCTGAAGGAGCAGGCGATGAGGTGATTCAGCGATTCTATCGAGAGGCACGCTCCGCCGCGGCAATCACTCATCCGAATATTTGTGCGATTTATGACATTGGTGAGGAAGATGGCACATATTTTATTGCGATGCAATACGTAGAGGGCCATTCATTGTCAGACTACGTTGAGTCACATCGCCAACCTCAGCAGCAGGTAGCAATCGTAGTTCGCAAGATCGCACTTGCGATGCATGAAGCGCATCTGCACAAGCTGGTACATCGTGACTTGAAGCCGGACAACGTGATGATCGATCACCGCGGAGAGCCCGTTGTAATGGATTTCGGTTTAGCACGTCGCAGTGATCATGAGGATGTTCGAATCACCCGCGAGGGCGCAATCTCCGGCTCGCCAGCGTATATGTCCCCCGAACAGTTGGAGGGTAAGGTTGCGGATATCGATCCGAGGTCTGACATCTATAGCCTTGGCGTCTTGTTTTACGAGGGGCTCACCGGCACCCTTCCGTTTAAGGGAAATGGTTCGATCGTCGCGCTCATCACAGAAGTGATTTCGAAAAAACCGATTTATCCGCGCGAAATTCGACGAGATTTGGATCCACGCATCTGTGAGATCTGTATGCGAGCGATGGCACGGCATCCTACGGAGCGATATGACTCTATGCAGCAATTTGCTGCGGCATTAGATCAGTATATTCAGACTTGGTCCGCGTTACCGACAGCGCCGACTGAGCAAGAAGCTTCGCCCGAAATTCAACTGGCAGCGGATTCCTCTGATACGAATGTTTCGGTGCAAACCAATACCGGTGAGGAATCCACAAATATTGAAGATGTTCGAGAAAAGTGCCGGCGGGTTCGTGAGTTTTTGAGCAATAAAGATTTTGGCACGGCAGTTAATCTGCTTAAACAAATTGCGGACAATCGTGCTGCTGGTCTTGAAAAATATGCAGATTGGGCAAAAGCAGAGTTGCCAGGTGTACGCTCGGCTCTCGCTGCCAGTCAGCAGGAGGCATTATCAGCTGTTGACGTGCCTGTGCTAAGACCCCTGCAAGAAGATGTTCTTTGGGAAAGCACATCAGTCGACCTTTCCGAAAGTGCTGAGTTGCGGCCACGCGATCGTGGCAAAAGCACGGTCGAGCATAAAAAAAATCTGTTCTTATGGATTGGTGGATTTTTGATAGTCTTTCTCGTGGTTCTTGGTTTGGTAGCGATTGTTCTCAATTCTTGATAGAACGCCCTCATTGCTGCGGAACCATACGGGTTAATGGGGGTTTACTCATCGGAGCGGCTGGCGTCGCGAACATATCGATTGGTTTACGGTTGATTAAAATTCTAACCGCTGGCGAAAGGGAGATATTGATGAGGCGTCTAAGCTCGGCATGTTTCACCATCTTAATAATGATTGCAGCGGTTGCAGGGGCGGATAAATCCGATGTTTCTGATAGTGCGAAACGCCGATCGTCACGCGACCAGCCACGAATTGACACCACCAGATTGCCTCAACCGCTACAGGCCTTCGATACTGACGGTGACAATGCACTCTCGCCGGATGAGATTGAGAGTCTTGCCGAGCGAATAGGCCAGTTGGATCGAGATGGCGATGGGCGGGTTGATCCGATGGAACTTCGAGAAATTTTCATGCTGCGACGAGCACGTGACCGAGGCGAGGCTCGCTTCGAGGATGGTGATTTTGA
>DLCF01000039.1:1047-9846 GCA_002480485.1 Planctomycetaceae bacterium UBA7805 | reverse complement strand
TTTGCGGGCACATTAGGAATCGGTTTTTTGCGAGCTGGGATCAGCTGATTAAGTTTTTGCGGTGGCATCCCGAGCAACACGCAAATAGCGTTTTCCGCCTGGCGGACTCCGATTTCAAGTTCGGGAATCAGCGCTTTCGTGCTCTCGAGGTTTGATTTCGCCTGCGTGACATCAAGTTTATCTGTTTCTCCCGCTTCGAATCGTACCGTGGCAATCCGGAGCGATCCTTGTTGTGCCGTAACATTTGCTTGGGCATAGATGAGTCGCTGCTGATTAGTCCGTAATTGGATATAGTTGCTAGCAACCTCAGCGAGTAGGCTCACGAGAATCCCATCATAATCCTCGACAGTCATTTCAAAATCCGCGGTTGCTGATTCCAAATTACGACGATACCGGCCCCAAACATCAATCTCCCAGCCAAGGCCAAACATACCGTCGAAGTTTTGCCAGTTACGCGGTAAGTTAAAATCACTTGCAGTCGGAAGCGCGAGACCCTGATTCGTACTTTGCAGCGTTGTTAAATATTGACCCCCGAAAGTCTGGCGTTGTGGAAAGAGTAAGCCCGCCGCCACACCCCGAATTGCGCGGGCTTCTAAGATCCGCATGCCGGTTGATTGCAGCGTTAAATTCTGTTGACTGGCAATCCTGATCAATTGATTAAGATTTGGATCGTCTAAGCGAGTCCACCAGAAGATATCTTCAGTCGGGTCCGATTGGACATGTTGATTCTCGGCCTCAATCCAATCATCCGCGATTATCGCTGCCGGTCGGCCATAATTGGGACCTACCTTAAAACCGTTGCGATACCAATCGAGCAGGCTTGAACCACCAAACCGAGTACAACCTGAAACGCCCACAAGGATGGCGAGGCAACAAACAACGAGAGAGAGTTGGACACGTTTACTCTCGGTACGCGTGTCAACTCGCCGCTTCATTACTGCAGTTGTAAGAGAATTTGGCATGCGTTACCGGTTTTGCCACCGAGACAATCGCCGAGCATGGTCCTGCGAGCCCAAGCACAGTCCAATACAATCGACACAGTTCCTACGATTGGCAGTATCGGTACAATCACACCTATTGAGATAGCAGATTCGCTACGCTCGGCAGAATCAAAGGAATCGTCAAATTTGCTCGTAAATAGCCACTCTTTGCGATCGTTACATCTTTACAACTTAATAAAACAGCTAGCAAACCCTACCTTGCTCAATAGGGAGCCCATTGTCGCACCAGTAGCACCTGATCATGAGCATCCGCATTACCCTCTAGCGTGTCATGGTACTTTATGCGTTTTCTTTCTTTAATATTTTGAAGCAATTTAAAACCACTTTGGTCTGATAGCAGTAGCAGCGGAGGAAAATCAACGCTCGCTTGTCCGCTTCGAATAAAATGGGTCAGCGACGAATCGATCAATCGGATATCGCAAATGATAAGATTCACGAACTTCCGACACGTTGCATGCTGAGCCATCCCCTGAAAACATTTTTTTATGGATGACACATCGCAACACGAAAGCACTTCATAGCCGTAACGTTCCAATAGGTGACCACGAGCAGATGCTTTTTCACAGTCGGGCTCTGCCAAAAAAATGCGCCGCGGTGAAAGCGTCCCAATGGGCGTATAGCGAAAGCATCGAGGCCAAATAACCTGAGGAGATTCTCCTTGATGAAAACGGTGATCGAGTGAAATCATCGTGCAACTCCTGACGGTTAATCACCTCGCACATCATTTACGGATGGATCACCTAAAAAGACTTTAAGTCTGCCGGCCTGTTCAGGTTCTTTCAATTTATCCATCGCACGACACTCAATTTGCCGAATGCGTTCGCGCGAAACGGAAAAAATTTTCCCAACTTCATCTAACGTTTTGGAAGATCCATCCGCCAATCCAAAGCGCAGACGCAATATTTCTCGCTCACGACTATCCAACACTCGCATTGCGTCATCCAATCTTTCACGTAAGTGGTCATGTTGCATAAATTCAATTTGATCTACCACTTGATCATCTTGAAGTGCCTCCCGAAATGGCATTTCCTCAGAGGTACTAGATGCGTGGTCAAGTGAAAGTAACGGTTGTCGCATCCGAGTTAGCGATCGCACGTCCGAAATATTGAGTTGCGTAGCCTCCGCGATTTCTTCAAGGCTTGGCTCCCGACCTAAGTGCTGTACCAGCTCACGTACACAGTCTTGAATTAATCGCATTTTGCTAATTGCGTGGACTGGGACTCGGATTGTACGGCTTTGATCTGCAATCGCACGGGTAATCGCCTGTTTTATCCACCAAACGGCGTAGGTAGAAAATTTATATCCCCGCTTATGCTCGAATTTTTCTGCGGCTCGAATAAGCCCTGAATTTCCCTCCTGTATAAGATCCATGATACTCAGGCCACGGTTACAATATTTTTTCGCGACCGACACCACTAAACGTAGATTGCCGGCAACCAAAGAACGTTTTGCCAGATTGTACGACTGCTGATATTCGGTAATTCTCGCCAGGCGACGATTCAATGTTGCCGGCGATTCCAATGTGCTGAGCATCAAGCGGCACAATACACCGCGATCTTGACTCCATTTAGAGTTCGGCGGGTTTTCCTGTTTCAACCAATTCATTTCATGGCTGATGCACATCAGTTCATTCAACAGGGGTTCTAATCTCTCGATACGAATCTGGAGTTCTTCGATCAAACGCATTGCCTTTTTTCGTCTTCGAGTCAATCGCTGCCAGGCGTTTTGCTTTTGTTCGAGAGTCGCGCGACGACTTACAGCAAGTCGAAAGTCATCTGGCATGATGTGCACAAGCATCTGAACGGTTTTGAGATTCGGTTGCATCCTTCTTTCGATATTTTTACGCTTCTCCTTATCAGACACCGAAAAATCAAGTGTCCGATCGACGCGCAACTTACCATGCTCGATATTATCTAGAACCTTCATTGCACCGAGAATCATATAGTAGTTACCGAGCATTTCCCGACGATATTTCCGGCGAGAAACTTCAATTTGCCGGGCGGCAGATAACTCTTCCTCGCGGGACAGCATTGGAAACGAGCTCATCTGCATCAGATATAATCGGACCGGATTATCTTCAATCAAATGGCTTGGCACCCTACGATCTGCTGCCGGTCGCTTACCGGAGTTGTCACTCTTTTTGGTCGGCCCACCTCCCGAGGTCGGTTTATAGCGATCGAACTTGTTCTCTAGAAACATCCGGCCCTCACTCTCTTCAAAAATTAATTTAGACTGACCGACTCAAATGCTGGCCTATGCCGCCTCAGAAAATTGCAACTCCGGCCACTCCGAACGCAACTGCAAGAGTGCGGAGTGCATACGGCTTTTCAACGTGCCAACCGGAATCGAAAGCGTTTCCGCTGCTTCACGATATTTCAGGCCCTGAAAAAAAACCAGAGATACGATCGTCTGGAGCGATTGCGGTAAACTATCAACCGCTTTTCGTATCGATTGGCGTTGCTCATTGACCTGCAATGTTTCCTCGGGAAGTGGGTACTCTCCTCGGATCATCTCTACAAGTTCGTAGCGCTGACCATCCACCGAATTTGTCGATTGATTCAAACTGATATTCTCGTGGCGACGATTACGTCTTTTGCTATCGATCGCTTGATTCATCGCGATCCGATATAACCAGGGACGCACCTTTCGACCCTCTTCAAACTGATCACATTTGACGTGCAGTTGCATGAATGTTGCCTGAAGCACGTCCTCCGCGATGGAGTCATTCCCGATTTGGCGTCGCAAGAAACAAAGTAGAGGTTGGCGGTAACGCTCTTCAAGTTCGGTGAAATGCGAATTATTTCCAGTACGGCGATACGAGAGCAACAACTGCTCATCCGTCATCTGACGCGAATCATGTCCGACAATATCGCGCTCTTTTCTGCTGACTGTTGACGAAGACATGGTACGAATCTCCTAGCTTCAGAAATCTCGGAAAACCTTTTTCAGCCCGCCGCTCACTGCAAGCGGTACGCCGAAAACCTGCTTTCTGAAGACGCAAGGAGTGTGCCGAGCGGAAAATATTTTTCAAATAAGGCGCAATGCGTTACTGCAAAAGACGATGCAGAAATCATAGAAAAAAAGCACGTGACATTTGCTGGGGCAGAATGCCTCAGAGTTCTCCCCGGAGGGGAAAGCTGCCCCATATCCGGTATTCCCTTAGGAGGGCCCGTTTATCGAATCTGACTCTGTACCTATAACCCTTTGGGTTTTAATCACTCGGAGAGCGACTCAGTGATCGATTCGTCCCCGCCTGGATGGTATTGTCTGAGCTTGCGGTACAAAGTCTTACGATCAAGGCCCAGAATGCGGGCTGCCATTGTCTTATTAGTTCCGACCGCGTTGAGCACATGAAGAATATACCGCCTCTCAATTTCTTCCAGCGGAACCATTTCACTGGGATCCTCGCCACCAATAAAAACATGCGAACTCTGAAAATCACGGATTTTTTCAGGGAGATCCTCTACACCCAGACGATCATACCGCGTGAGCGCAACAGCCCGTTCAATGACATTTCGCAATTCCCGCACGTTGCCGGGCCAAGTGTAGGCAAGTAATTTTTCCGCAACGCCTTTCGATAAATCCGTTACTTTTTTACCCGATCGATTAGCGAATATTTGCAGGAAATTCTGTGCCAACAAAAGCGTATCCGTGCCACGTGACCGCAACGGTGGAAGGTCACACTGAATCACATTAATGCGAAAATACAGATCCTCCCGGAATCTTCCCTCTTCGATTGCTGTCTCTAAATCTCGATTGGTTGCCGTGATAATACGCACATCGAACGGAACTTCTTCGTCGCTGCCAACAGGACGCATGCAGTTTTCCTCGAGCGCACGCAATAATTTTGGCTGCACAGTCGGAGGTAACTCACCAACCTCATCCAACAGCAACGTGCCTCCCTCCGCTTGCATTAAAAGTCCTTTTCTTTCGCCCCTTGCGTCAGTGAAGGCACCCGCAGCATGACCAAACAATTCGCTTTCCAATAGCGCATCGGGTAAAGCAGCGCAATTCACCGCAACAAATGGTTTTTCACCTCTGCGACTTTTCCGATGTATCGCGCGGGCCACGAGCTCTTTCCCGGTGCCACTCTCTCCGGTTATTAACAAAGAGGTCTCGGAGTCGGCGATTCGCTGGAGTTGGTCGAAAAGCTCCTGCATGGGAGGACTAGTTCCGAGAATGTCTCCGAAGCGCTCTGTTCGCTCAACCGCTTCATTGAGAAATTTAACTCTCTCTTCGAGTTCCCGATGTTTAATTGCTCGCGAGAGGGTGACGTGCAAAAGGTCCATTTCAATCGGCTTGGTCACAAAGTCGTAAGCTCCTGCACGGATTGCCTCGACTGCCGATTCAAGACTGCCAAACGCGGTCATCATCACAACAGGAATGTCCGGGCGGTTAGTAACAATATGCTCACAGAGTTGAATGCCGTTTGTTCCCGGCATATTTAAATCCGTCAACACAACATCATAGTCCTGGCGATTGACTGCCTGGGCTGCATCAGTGGCAGACGTGAACCACTCGCATTCAAAATCACGAAGGCGTAAGTCTGCTTCCAACAACTCACACATCGGTTGTTCGTCATCAACGATTAAAATTTTACCGGTCATGACTTATCCTCTACCGGAATGTAGACAGAAAAACAGGTTCCCTCACCGGGTACACTCTCAACATCAATCCAACCGCCGTGCTCTTTAATGATGCCGTAAGAAATCGAAAGCCCTAATCCTGTTCCCTCACCGACCCCTTTGGTTGTGAAAAAAGGCTCGAAAATATGCTCCAGGTTCTCCTGATCTATACCGGATCCTTGATCAGATACTGTAAGGCAATAGTAGGTGGTATCCACTTTTACCGGCCGGGCAAGCTCCCATGCCTGTGTGGGCACTGCTCCAGATCGCTTTTTTATCAACGCTACTGTAACCTCACCACCCCGAGGCATGGATTGCACGGCGTTCATCAATAAATTGGACACGACCTGCCGGAATTGCTCCGGATCCACCGATATTAGGAACGCCTCTTTCGGATCATTAAATCGCAATTTCACGTGGTTGTTTTCGGCAAGCGAGGCAAGCAACTCAATTGTGCTGCTAACTGCTTTTTTCAATTCGGTTGCCTTGATTTGAGGGGGGCTGCGACGCGCAAAGTCTAAAAGTTGCCTGAGGATTACTGTCATTCTTTCCGCTTCCTTACGGATTGTTTTCGCACTTTCGATAATCTCTGTATCAGAAAGCTTTCCAGAATGAATTAAGCCCGCTCTGCCGGAAACCACATTCAAAGGGGTTCCCATTTCATGGGCCAGCCCCGATGCTAGGCGACCAACAGTCCGAAGGCGATCGGCGTGACGAAGTTGTTCAACAGCTTCCACCCTCGCCGCGGCTTCGACCTGAGCTTGATTTTGAGACGCATACAATTCGGAACACATAGTATTTATTTTTTGAGCTAATTCACCTAACTCGTCATTACTGGTTAAATGAAGTGGGGAGGCAAGATCACCTTGGCCGATAGCTCGTGTTTTTTCGATTATTTGTCGCATCGGGCGTCCAATATATCGAATTCCAAAAAGCGCGAGAATTAATCCGGTCACCACAACTTGCGCGGCAGAGAAGAGTAGAATTTTGTGGATGGCACTCCGTTTGTTCTTTTCAAGTTGGTGTAGCGTTTGAGAAATTTCAAGTTGACCCCTCCGATCTCCATCTAAAACAATAGCGTGGTAGTGACAAAAACGTTTTGGTGTCAATCGCTCATTCAACGAGGCGTTCGGCTGAAACCAAAACCACTTGAGCTTCCAATGTTGGTCCGCCTCACTCACTTGACTAATAAATCTAAAAACACCCTCTTCACCATGCTCATTCCATGCCAACACAATTTTATCCTGCAATGAATTCCCCATCTGTGCAGCGCGCTGGCTGGCCTGCTCGTAAAAAGCCTCCTCTTCCCACCGGATCGCAATCCAAGCAAAGATTGCAGACACGACGAGAATGCCGATGAAATAGATCGATACAATTTTTGCAGTCAGTTTCATGGTTGTTCCGGGCAATGGATGCTCATTGATATGCCGATGATATCGATCAATTATTCTATTTATTTTTGGGGGATAAAATATCGCATTGAGTGGTGAAGATCGCTAAAAATACTTCCACAATGCCCATTTCTAGCATCACTCCAAAAATCACCCGGGGGGAGTCTATCTAGAACTGCCGGTTGAGAAAAGCAAGCAACTCGGAAGGGTGTTCTATAAGCAAATCAACGCCTCGAGCAAGCAGGACCTCAGATCCCCGATACCCCCAGGCAACTCCAATTGAAAAAATACCTGCATTTTTTGCTGTCTGCACGTCTATTTCGGAGTCGCCCACAAACACTGTCTGCTCTGCGGAGGATTGATGGTATCGCATAATTTCCCAAACTGCTTGCGGGTCTGGTTTGCGACCTGCATTCGATCGTTGTCCCAAAACTGGATCAAAGTGACAGGCGGGAAAAAAATGCGATGCGCATTTCTTTGTAAATGCATCTGGTTTGTTTGAGAGAATTGCTAATCGATAGGAAAATCCTGAGAGTTGATCCAACAATTCGGGAATTTTATCGTATGGCTTACTCGCGTGATTCCAGCAGTTTGCGTAGACCCGATCGAATCGATCGACACAATCATCAATAAGAATTTGCGGTGGGTCATCCTCCGGCAACGCTCTTTGAAAGAGCGCGGCTACCCCCGAGCCGACAAATCCTTTGTAGGCGGGAAGCGGGTGGGTCGGATACCCAGTCTCCTGCAACACTAGGTTCGCAGCAGCGCCGATGTCGTCGATAGTGTCCAGCAAAGTTCCATCTAAATCAAAAATCAGCGAAGAATAAAGCATGAATACTTCCGAGCACAGTAAGTTAGTGCTACTTGTTAAATTGCACCTAACCGATTCGCACGCTGAATTTAGACTCTATGGGGTGTTGGATACGGAGGGTAATATTTCAATGCATTCGCTTTCTTGATAACGATCTGCAACGTACAGAGGAATGGTTTTCCCTAAAATTTCCTGATGTGTGCGTAACGCAAGCTGGGCGTGATTGTTCTTTTCTGATAAGTGTGCGAGACACACCCATTGCAGATTATTTCGGTTTAATGTTGCCAGCAGTTCCGCTGCTTCGAGGTTCGAGAGATGGCCCCCCGGACCGCGGATTCTATTTTTCAAATCTGCCGGATAAGGTCCGTGTTCAAGCATCTGCGAATCGTAATTGCTTTCAATAACAATGGCATCAAGCGTTTCGATACATTCGGCAAGCCCAGCGAAGACATGACCGAGGTCTGTAAAAATACCCAGCCGACACAGACCATCATCAATAATAAACGCGACCCCATCAACGCCGTCGTGCGGTGTGCAGACGGACTCAATTGTTAATTCCCTGAAATGGATGTTTGACCCGGATCGGAAAGTATGCACCTCACGCAACACTCCTTGCCGCGAACGTCGGTGGATTGCCTGAAGTGTTTTTTCTGTCGCATAGACTGGTACGTCAAACCTTCTGTGATACGTACCCATTGAACGGGCATGATCGCTATGGTCGTGGGAAATAAATAGGGCGTCTACCGCTTGAATTTCTCTGCCGGTCGCTGCGAGACGACAAGCTGCTTGACGCGCGGAAATACCAGCATCGACCAGCAAACGGGTGGATTTTGTTTCCACGTAGAAACAATTTCCGTTACTGCCGGACTGAAGAGAAATGAATCGCATTGCGGGGCTCAACCTGTTGACACGAGGCGAGGCAGCGGAGGACACAAAAAGAAGAAACACACAAGGCACCAGGTGTGGATTGC
>DLCF01000039.1:0-658 GCA_002480485.1 Planctomycetaceae bacterium UBA7805 | reverse complement strand
GCGACTCAGACCGGTGTCACATTCTCTGCGCGTGGTCCTTTGGGTCCCGTCCCCTCCGTGTAGGATACCCGCTGGCCCTCGGTCAGATCGTCGTACGTGGTCCCGTCCACGTTGGAGGAATGAAAAAACATGTCCGTTCCAGGACCTCCGCCAGTGTCAATAAAACCATAGCCCTTATCAGTCAAACGCTTAATCGTACCTTCTGGCATCAATCGAATCCCTCAAAAAAAGTCTCTGCTCGTTGCCCGACTCTCACGCTGTTCGGATCAACTCTACGGTCGATCACCATTTTATCGGGACCCATGCTGGCGTCAACGTCCTGTATCGAAGGCACAAAGGATCTTTTCCTTCCTGACAGAAATTGTAACAAGCCTAGGATACGCATGAACTTTCGACAAATACTTTCAGGATCATTGCGGCTTACAAAGCCTTCGCAATGTCGGGTCGCATACAGAAAGTGGCGTTTATGAAAACCGATTAGTTTTGACTATCACGACTGCATTACTAACAGCACTAACAGCGATTTACGGCAGTCCTGCCGCTAGCGGATTGGCGCTTTTCCCAGAAGGCGACGCAGCATTCCAATTTGGCCGGCGTGAAGCATTTCGTGTTGTGCAGAAAATAGCAGCGCCTCTTTTTTTGTTTTAAAAATCGGATG
>DLCF01000001.1 GCA_002480485.1 Planctomycetaceae bacterium UBA7805 | reverse complement strand
GGAACTTCGATGATGTCATCGGTAAGTTTGCAGACCTCCGTATCGCCCTCGCTAACCACAGCAATAATGGGCCCGCCCCTTGCTTTAATTTCCTCCATGTTCGCCATTACCTTCTCGTAGACAAAATCCGGTGGAATAACGAACACACTCGGAGTGTTTTCATCGACTAGTGCGATAGGCCCGTGTTTCATTTCAGCTGCCGGATATCCCTCGGCATGAATGTAGCTGATTTCCTTAAGTTTCAATGCGCCTTCCAAGGCAGTGGGGAAATTATATTGACGACCCAGATAGAGAAAGTTATTGCAGTGCTGATATTTTTCAGCGATGCGTCGAACCGCTGTATCGCAGTCGAGTGCTTTTTCTACTTGCTCTGGCAATTGTCGGAGGTGGCGAATGATTGCCCGACCGGCACCGAAGCTTAAATGCCGCTGGCGACCAAAGAACAGTGCGAGCATTGTGAGTACGGTGCACTGTGCGGTAAACGCCTTCGTGGAGGCAACGCCGATTTCGGGTCCAGCATGCAGATAAATGCCGCCCTCGGATTCCTGGGCAATCGTGCTGCCAACCACATTGCAGATGGCGAGCGTGTGATGCCCCTTACGATTGCACTCGCGAAGTGCCGCAAGTGTGTCGGCTGTTTCACCACTTTGTGTGATAGCGAATACGAGCGTCTTGTCTCCGATCGGCGGATTTCGGTAGCGTAGTTCACTCGCGTACTCCACTTCAACTGGGATACCGGCCAGTTCTTCGATTACATATTCGCCGACCAACGCCGCATGCCAACTGGTGCCACAGGCGGTGAGAATAATGCGGTCAACCTGTCGCAACTGTTGCGTGCCGAGATTGAGTCCACCGAAAACAGCCGTAGCATCGTCATCACTCAAACGTCCTCGCATCGCATTGCGGAGCGATTGCGGTTGCTCGTGAATTTCCTTCAGCATGTAATGGGCGAAACCACCCAGGCTCACGCTATCCCCATCTTGTTCCAGAGCATGAATTGCATGCTCTACGTGGCCCTGATCGCGATGCATGACCTGCAGTGTATCGCGCGTAATCACCGCAATCTCATGGTCGGCCAGATATACAATCTTTTCGGTATGTCCAACCATCGGCGTCGCATCGCTAGCAATGAAGTGCTCCCCCTCTCCGACCCCGATCACCATCGGACTCCCAAGCCGCGCACAGATGAGCACATCGGGATACTCGCGAAACAAAGCGACAATTCCGTAAGTTCCCCGCAACTGGCCAATGGACTGCTGCACGGCAGCCACAAGTGGTGCATAAGTTCCCGCGGGACCGCCCACTTGAGCACTTCCATTGATGGCGGACTCAGCGTTCTTTTTCAATGTGTCGGAAATCAGATGACCGATAATTTCACTATCGGTTGCCGAATTGAAGACATAACCTTCACCAGCGAGGCGTTCTTTGATTTGCTGGTAATTTTCGATCACACCGTTGTGGACGATCGCCAACACCTCGCTACCACCGACATGCGGATGGGCATTTTCATCGCTCGGCGGTCCATGAGTGGCCCAGCGAGTATGTCCGACTCCAATCTTTCCTGCGATCGGTTCTTCAGTAAGGCGGGCAACCAGATTGTCGATACGACCTCGCGTTTTTGTCACGGCGAGATTACCGCTGCGATCTATCGCAGCCACACCGCTACTGTCGTAACCGCGGTACTCTAGACGGCGGAGGCCCTCAATCAAAAATTGTGATGCCTCACGGTGTCCGATGTATCCAACAATGCCACACATAGAATGCTTGCCTCGGCGTGTTCAAATTTGTGTCTAACGCTGACTTAGCGGACGTAATTTAGCTCTGCATGGTCGCTAGCGATGCTTCCCAGCAGGAGGAATGCTCCGGCGAACCCTATTTTCACTACCTTGCCCGTGCGGGCAAGGCTTGATCTGCCACAATTCGATCTATGCGGCCCGCTACAGATCGACTACATAATCATACAACCACACTGGTTTTCATGCGATGAAATGGTCGGTTCTGCCGGCACTGGCAATCCGAATCGAGAACCGGTTACACCGAATAAATCGAAAAGGAGCCCTTGATTTTGGCAAAACTAATTTCGGAATCGGTGCAGAGTGCCGTGGTGATCCCCGCTCGCATCGCCTCGACCCGCTTGCCAAGGAAGTTGCTATTACGCGAAACCGGCAAAAGTTTGCTCGAACACACGTATTCAGCAGCCTGTCGTGCGACGCGTCCGCTGGGGGTCTGGGTAGCTGCAGGCGATGCCGAGATTGCCCGCGAAGTGACGCGTTTTGGCGGACGCTGCGAGCAGACCGATCCAGATCTTCCGAGCGGGACTGATCGCGTCGCCGAACTGGCACGTCGTCAAGCGTTGCGCCATTTTGAAATTCTAGTCAATGTGCAGGGTGACGAGCCCGAGATTGATCCGCATGTCATTGACCTATTGATCGAGCGACTGGAAAATCATCCCGAAGCGGAAATAGCGACTCTGGCCGCGCCGATCGCAGATGAATCGCTCTTTCATGATCCGGCATGCGTAAAGGTAGTCACAGACGCCTGCGGGAGAGCGCTTTACTTCAGCCGCGCGGCGATTCCCCACCGACGAGATACGCCAGACAACACGGCAAGCCGGGCGCTAATGCACTTGGGTGTATATGCTTATCGCCGTGAGGCACTATTGCGGTTCGCCGCTCTACCTCCATCACCGCTTGAGCAATGCGAGCGACTTGAGCAGTTGCGAGCGCTGGAAGCAGGTTTCACAATTGCCATCGAGATTGTGGACACCGCAACGTGCGGCATCGACACGCCCGAGGACTACGCCCGTTTCGTTGCTCGACAAAAATCAGCGTGATAAGGCGGGGAAGCGATGGACAGACTAACAATCTACAGGGCGTAGCTTCCTGATCTGCCTAGACTGAAAAGGTGCGAACTTTTCGCATATCGCCCTTTTTTTGAGCCATTCTATTGTGCTGCCAAGCACCATCTGAAAATAATGAAGCTACAGCGGGGTAGCCATTGTGGAAGGGGCCACATTGGTACTCGCGACTGACTTCATGCCTTTACGAACTATACTTTCCTGTGCCCATCGCGCCCTGCAGTGCTTTAAATCGGTCGCCGACAGGGAAAACAATTCTCGATATCGTCTCACGGCATGTCGCATCGGTCGTCATTTGGAAATTCTTGAACCGCGACTAATGCTCACTGGCAGCGCACCGGAGGCAGTAGATGATTTTTATGTAACGCACGAGGAGAGTGCGATTATCATCACTGTCCTTGAAAATGATCGGTCTTTCGATGAAGCCATCTCGCTGCAGATTTTCGAATTCGAGCAGGCTGAAAATGGAAACGTTTTCGCAAATACGGATGGCACACTGACGTATGCTCCGGCAAACGGGTTCCTCGGCCAGGATCAGTTTACATATGTTGTGACCGATGGAAGTGGCCGGTTCGACAGCGCAAGTGTAACGCTCGAGGTGATACCAGCCTACTATCTGAACCTGGTTGATTTTGGGGTCACGGCCGAGCGCAATATGTTCGGAGTAGCCGAATGGGATGTGATCATTCAGGACAAGTACGCGACTCACACCGATATTGGACCCGGCGGACTTTTTCAGATCGGCGGTAGTGCGGTCTACAATTATCAAGGAATCACGGGGCCTGCCCGGAACTTTTATGCAGGCGAGCGGATCATTGCCTCTTGGTACAACAATGGGGATGTGGCCATCACATTCACTCCCCAACTAAGTCTCGAGGACACCAACCGACGCATTTCCAATCCCGGTGGCACCTGGTATGCCATGGAATCGATCACCCTTGAGCCGGGCAGCAGTGGCACTACGATGTTTACGATCGATGATTCAATTAGTGGAGTTTACGGCGTTGTCAATGTGAATTCTAACGCCGGCTCCAGTTCACTCATTATCGACAAAATTGGATTGTCTCCTGTACGCGTGCGGAGCAATCTAGTGGACTTCGGCACAGGACCTACCGATGACATATTCAATGTGTCAGGCTGGGAAACGGTGATTAAAGATGTCTACGCTCGTCGTACTGAATCCGGCCGCGGCGGAATTTATCAGTTCGGCGGAAGTGCCCAATATAACTATCAAGGCGTTACCGGCAGTCTTAAAACATTCTTGCCCGGTGAAGAGCTGACTGCGACCTACTTTAATAATGGCGAATCACCCCTTACCTTCACTCCATTGATCAGTTTTGACGATCCCAATCGGAAGCAGTCCTCCCCTGACGGTACGTGGCACCCAATGAAACCGCTAACAATCGGTGCCGGTCAAAGCGGCGTGACTACCTTTACCGTGGGTGCTTTGATGGCAGGTGATTATGACTTGGTAAATATCAACTCGAACGTAAGCAGTGACGCACTTATCTTTGACAAGCTGGAAATTAACGGGATTATTGTCCCGCCATACAACGCGGTGCCGGAGGTCACATGGCGTGTTTTACCGGAAAATGGGAGCGATCCATTAACAATCCTCGTTGATGCAACCGGGACATTTGATCCGGATGGGACAATCGTTGAGTACCGTTGGGACTGGGGAGACGGGTCGTATGACCTAGGGATTGCAACACATCATACCTACGAGGAACCAGGAAATTACACATTAAAACTCACAGTCACCGATAACGGCGGTGTTGCTGCGGAACGGGTTGTTGACACTAAGCAAATCAATGTTTACGACCCGGAAAAGATTGAACTGCTCGTCGAATTCGGCAATACGCCCGAAGAGAGTCAGTTCGGCTGGGCAGATTGGAAAACCATCATAAAAGATCGATATGCCGATTACTCTCCCGCCGGCCCGGGTGGCATCTATCAACGCGGAGGCAACGCAAATTACAACTTCCAGGGCGTTGCCGGAGCCACAGCAAAAGATTTTCTCGTTGGCCAGAAGATCCGCGTGACTTGGTACAACAATTCGACGTCCGATGCGGCCACACTCACACCTAAGATCAGTTTTGACGATATGGACCGAAATATCTCCGGGATGGAGGGGACCTGGCACCAGATGAGTAGTGTGACAGTGGAACCTTTGAGCAGTGCGGTTTCTGAATATACTTTCGATGCCACGTCGGCTGGTAAACACGACCTAGTTAGTATTAATTCGAACTACCGAGACATCGAGCAAGTATTGATCGCCGATAAGATCGAACTCGTCCGACCTAACCTTTCGGAAGTGGCAGCACGCAATCATCTCACAACTGCGATCGATACCTCGTTGCCAATTACCATCGAAGGAAATACGGCAACACTCCGTTCTCTGCCCGAACACGGTAGCCTAAGTGGTGATATTCGCTCCGGCACAGTCACATACACCCCTGATGCAGGCTTCCAAGGACTGGACCATTTTGCCTACCAACTTACCGAAAGCAAAGAACTCATCGCAGTCTACGTCACCGTCGGCAGCGAGGTGAACATACCACTGCTACCTCAGAAATGGGTGCAAAGCACTTACAATCGCCCGATCGGAGGAGTACACGAGGTCCGAAACACGGGTGATCCGTTACAAAACGGTATTGCATTCCAAGCAGCGCTCGACAACGCCCAAGGAGGAGAGGTAATTGTACTAGATGCAGGCGCGACCTATGCAGGCAGCTTTACATTACGAAAAAAACCGGGCAACGAATGGATCTACGTCGAATCCTCTGACCTGGATCAACTGCCAACTGCGGGGAACAGGGTCGCCCCGGAGGACGCAATGCATATGCCGACACTCGAGGTCACTTCGGATTGGCTGCCAGTCATTCAGGCGGAGGCGGGCGCGCATCATTATCGATTCACTGGCATAAAATTCTTTACCGAGAAAAAAAATGGTAGTGGATTGGTTCAGTTGGGATATGACAATGGCGAACGAGCCGATCGCCTCGAAAAAATGAACCACCACATCATTTTTGATCGCGTGTACATCACAGGGACCGAAAGCAACCACCTGCGCCACGGTATTGTACTTGAGGGCATGCACATGGCAGTTGTTGACTCCCACATCGATCAGATCAAAGACGATGGCCTGGGAGATGCGCAAGCAATTATCGTTACCAATAGTCCGGGCCCATTTAAGATTGTCAACAATCGACTTGAGGCCACCGGTGAAAACTTTATATCTGGAGGCCAGGAGCCACGAATCGAGGGTCTTGTACCTTCTGACTTTGAGTTCCGTGGAAACTATTTTTTCAAACCGGACGTCTGGAATAAATATTCACCGGATTACAACGGATATGACTGGAGCGTCAAAAATCTGTTTGAGCTAAAGAATGCCCAGCGTGTGCTTCTGGAAGGCAATACTTTCGAAAATAGTTGGGCTGACGCACAAATCGGTTATGCCATTCTGCTCACGCCCACCATTCAGGGATCTGCAGCAACTTGGACTTCCGTGAAAGATGTGACGATCCGAGGTAATATTGTCACCGACGCTCGCGTCTTCATCAGTATGTCGGGGGCGCGAAATGCGGATGCACCGGCTTTCCCGCAGCAACTCGAACGTGTCACTGTCAAAAACAACCTGGTAACGGATGTGTCATACCGAATGATTGAATTGAATGCCAACAGTGCAGGCCCAATCATTGATCTGAGCATCACGCATAACACATTGCTTTTTGCGCCAAACATTTTAGGTAACGCGATGATAGCAACAGATGGAAAATCGGTTCCATGGCCCGTTGTGGAGCGTTTTGAAATCAAAGACAACATCATGAGTCATTCGAAGTATGGTCACCATATTTCCCGAAATACACCGATCGTTGATACCTATATTGGAGTCTTCGACTGGCGACACAATGTCATTATCGGTGGCAGTCGAAATGTACCCGAAAGTAACTACAACCCATTCGAGTATTTGATTGTTGACTCTTTGGATGAAGTAGGGTTTGTCGATTGGCAGAATGGCGACTTTAGACTCAGTGGCAGCAGCAATTTTTTGGGCTTAGCAACTGATGGCCAAGACATTGGTGCTGACCGAGCGTTCTAACGTTCCTGCCAAATCCAGTCGCCCGTGGCGGTAGAATACCCAGCCGTCAAAGATCGGGGTAGGCAACCACCATTGCCATGCCGATACCCAAGTGCCACTCAATGTGACAATGGAAGAACCATTTTCCCGGATTGTCCGCATCAAACTGTATTACCAATTCGTCGTTCGCCGGCACAGTGATCGTGTCTTTAAGTGGTGGATTTTTTAGATTGATCTTATCCGGCCGACCGAGGACCCGAAAATAGTGTCCATGCAAATGAAACGGGTGAGCCATCATCGTCGGATTTTTTATAACAAACCGGATCCGTTCTCCCTCTCTCACACGAACCGGGGCCCGATCTGGAAATTCTTTGCCATTGATCCGCCAGGCATAAGGCTTCATGCTGCCCGAGAATTTAAGCTCCACGCTCCGCTCTCCGGTCGCCGGAAGATCAACCCGCTGCGGCGCGACCAACGCAGGGCCAGCAACCGTCGAACCCCAGGAAGTATCTTTAAACGATTTTTTCACGGGGTCAGCTTTGTATTGCAGCAGTGCCAGGCCGGTTTGCCCGCCGAGAGTGGCGGCCCGAATGGCGTGCGTGCCGCTGCCGTTTGCCTTAACTAATACATCAAATCGCTCACCGATGTCGATCGTGATGCCATCGACGGTGACCGGAGCGATCGGATGTCCGTCGCTTTCTATGACCGTCATCGGGTGCTCGTCGATTTGCAACTTTAAAGCGTATGTAGATGAGCTGTTGATGATGCGAAACCGGATGGTCTCTCCTTTTTCAACCACAAACGTGTTGAGTTCGCCCTGCGAGCGGTCGGGGGAACGCCCTTTGCCGTTGAAGACAAACGATTCGAACGGCACATCGCCATAATCAGGCTTGGTGCGGCCTTTACCGAATTTCTCCGCATCGATGTACACACCTTCTTTGATGTTGTTAAAAATGTTGTCGCCGTTTTCAACGAACCAGTCGCCGACCATCAAAACCTCTTCGCGATCGTATTCGTATTGGTTCTTCTTTGCCTCGACGATCAACGGACCATACAATCCCTCAGAATATTGAATGCCGGTATGTGAATGATACCAGTGCGTTCCTGCAGGTTCGGCCACAAACTCATAGGTGAAGATGTCGCCCGGCTCAATCGGCACATGCGAAACCGGAGTCACGCCATCCATCCGCCAGTTATTCCTTTGTTTCATGCCGTGCCAGTGGATCGATGTGGGAACCGGCAACTCATTCTTCACGTGCACACGAATCAGATCGCCCTCCTGGACTCGGATCTCTGGTCCGGGAAACTGACGGTTGTAGCCCCACATTTTTTTGGAACGACCATCGGGATGGCCGGCGAAAGCCTCGGCCGTAAAATGGAACTCGTGGACTGCAGGGGCCTGATCTGAAGACTCTTCGGACGACAACTGCTTTTGCTCTTGACCATGCGCGAGACTGTTTGCACTGATGACGATCCAAGCCACAACAACCACAAAAAGAAGTCGCCAATTCCCACCTACAACAGAGTTGCGCATAATGGAT
>DLCF01000148.1 GCA_002480485.1 Planctomycetaceae bacterium UBA7805 | reverse complement strand
CAGCAGATAGCGGCCGAACTGGAAGTAGGTTTCCATCAGGTCCGGGTCATCGCTCTTGCCCTGGCGGAACCGCTCGACCCGCTCGGGCGTGGTGAGGGCTGCAATTTCCGGTGCCGTCTCTCCGAGTTCAATCGCCAGGCGGTCGAAATATTGCCGGTGATCATTGACTGCACGGCGGCGAAGCGATTGCTCATCGCGGGCGGCGGCCCGGTCGACCGCGTCGGTTGCCCGCTGCTGCCAGCCGTCCGGCAGCGGCGCATCGCAGTTGGCCTGATTGAAGTTGGTGGCAGCGGCAATCAGGATGGTCGCTTCGGTCGCGTTTTTTAGCTGCAGCGCATCGGGCGTGGTCGTGAGCGTGCCATCATGCTCGGCAATCCGCACTTGGCCTAAAAAATGCGTGCCATCCGGATCCGGAGTGCCATCCGCATTCTGACTCACCTTCCGGCGGGCGACCCCGTCGATCAGCAGGTCCTCATCGCGGGTCTGCACATTCACTTTGGCCGGGTGATTGAGCGAGAGCCGCAGGTTGAGGCTCTTCGGCTTGCTTGCCACCAGGTGCAGCACCATCACATCGTCCGGTGCGCTGGCGTAGAGAGTGCGGGTGATCGTATTTTCGGGAAGCTCGATGCGCGTGGTTGATAGGCCGGTGGCCAGATCGAGCGCGCGATCGATCTTTTGTGCCTCCGGGCTATCTGTGTGTTCGATCGAGAGGTTGCCGAGCAGTTGATAGCTATAGGGTCGGTGTTCGGCCTGAATGTGCTTGGTGAAGTGGGCATCGGCCGCTTCGTATTTGCCTTCGGCCTCAAGCGTGCGGACTTTTTCGAGATGCTCGAAGCTATCGTCGGCCATGACGCCTTGCGGTCCGCGGGCCCAGATCGTCTCTTCGTTCAGTAGGATGCGTTCTTGGGGGAAGCGGCCGAAGGCCGTCGCTCCAAGCCTGCCGTTGCCGACCGGGTGGCCCGTATCCCAATCGGCGGCCGGTGCATTGTCGCGGATCTGGTGCCGGCTCGCTTCATCTGCCAGTGCGATGCACGGCAGTAGCAGAGAAGTCGCGAGCAACAATCGTTTCAGGCCACAGCGTCTGTTCACAGCAAGCTCTCCCATTGCCCCGTGTCGGGCCGCCAACGCGTCAGGATTCGTATACGGCAGAGCCGCGGTGCGACCTGCGCGACTGTTAATGTAACAGGCCCGCACGTCTCGGGGTACTATCTATCTTCCTGTCGTCACAGCCGGAGAGCCTGAGAGCCGGCACCGCAAAGCTGCGCCGCAGGGAATGTTGGTTATGCGGTTTCGCTTTGTGTGCCCACCTCACACACCTGCATCAAGAGCCGTTTTCCACTCTCCACGTCGCGCGTGCCGATTTCGGTGAATCCCAGCTTGCGGTGAAACTGCAGCGAACCATGGTTGGGTGGCTCAAGATCCATCTCCGCGCACACGTGCGCGATTCCGCTTTGGCGTGCCGCATCGAACACGGCCGCATAAAATGTTCGTCCGACGCCTTGGCCGCGGCAGGCAGGTGAGACGATCACCCGGTCGATATAGATGAAGCGTTCGGCGCGTTCTGTGAACCAACGTGTGAACCAGCGATAGTTCTGGTTTTCAAACGGCTTGCCACCGGTGATGGCCAGCACGAATCCGACCGCCTGGCCATCGAGTTCGGCCACCTGTTTCAGATCGCTTACGGTAAAGAGGGCGGCAAAACGTGCGGCGTCGAGCGGGCTGGTGACCTGCTCGACAAGTCGGTTCATGGAGAGAACCGCCATTTCATCGGCCGGCGTCATGTTGCGGAGCGTAAGGCCAGAGAGCCGATCGACTTTTGCGGTGCTTGGCGTAAATTCTCTTTTTCGCAATTTATTTCGTGATCGGTTTGGAAAATACTTTGTTCCAATCGCGTTTCATGTCCACGACCGACCAGCCATGTTGCTTTGCCGCTTCCAGGCCGGTCGTTAGTTTGCCACTGAACGGAGGCCGAGAATCATATGCATATTCGCGGTCGGGGTCGGTGTGGTGGATATACATAGCGAAGCTAGGGTAAGGGTTATCAATCGTTGTATACTCCATCATCGACCGGTCACCATCCGAATTGCCGAAAGCGGCAATCGGCCGGCGTCCCAGGTGATTGTAGATCCGTTTGGTTTTTCCTTCGTGGTCATTGATGGACAGTCCGCTCGACTGTTTTTTTACAACAGGTTTTCCATCTTCCATCTCAAGCGTTACATCGGCACTGGAACCCAGCACCCACTCTGGTTCGACCCCATACAAAGGTCCCGCAAAGACCCGCATGAAGTCCATTCCGCCACCCGACACGATTGCAATCTTAAACCCATGGGATCGTAGATACGCAATCACTTCTCGCATCGGTTGGTAGGCAAGCTCGCGAAATCGCTCTTTATATTCGGGGTGTTTTGCGGTTTCCCACCATGCGTTCACGCGGCGCTTAAATTCGTCAGCTGATATGCCGGCGTGGGTCAAAGCCATCAGTTTTAAAAAACCATCGTGTTTCTCGCCGGCGAATAATGTTTCGAAATCGCGATTGATAGCAGCCTGAATCACCGGATCGCGTGCAAGTTCAGGTTGCGCATCGGCAAGACGTTTTGCTTCGTCCATTGTGAAGGCAAGCTCGAATGGCATCGGGCATTCCGGCCAGAGTGTCCCATCGTTATCGAATACCGCCAAGCGATCCGATTCGGGGACGAAGGTGCTCTGTGATGGGTCGGTGACCTGCTCGACAAACGCCAGGAATGCCTGTTTTGCACCCGAGTCATTCCACGAGGGAAGCGAGTCTGATGCGACTGCCGAGGCAGCGATGAGGAGGGCTGTGGAAATTAAAGTCAATCGAATGAAGTTGTGCATGTTGGAAGATTTCTGTTTATAAGCTGAGGTGTCGTCGGAAAATTCGAGCTTTCAAGCTGTTGAGAATGTACTCTTTGGATAGCTTTCAAGTGCAATAAATCGCTAGCCGCATTGGAACTCGATTAGCGATGAACCTTACGCACTGCGCTGTGAGCTGCGGGGAAGTGTCACCACGCAAAGTGAGCCGATCGAGGCAATGATGACTAGCGCAACGCGGGTGGATGCATCGCTCTCAGGCTCGCTGATAAAAGTGAAGGTGTAATATCCCAATACGATTAAAGTAGCGGTAAGTGCCAATAGTCGGCCAAGCCACTGCTTTTCGGCTTTGAGTAGATATCCGGCTGCGATGGCAAGCAGGCCGGTAAGGAGGCAAAACCAAAATGCATTTGGCTTGAACGCCTGTGCCTCAACGCTGCGGGCAAGCCCGGTCCAGATAACGAACAAGCCATAAAGAATCATCAAAAGCCAGCGAATGTTCACAAACCGAGTCCCTTCAGTGCACGCAAGTATCAACGATGAATGGTATGCTTGGTCGTCACCGCCCACACGGATTTTTTTAAAGGTTAAATGTCACATATTGTATCTAAACCGGGCAATTGTGCAAAAACGTCGCTCGTCCCTTGGTGCTCGATCGACAGTTGGTGTTACACTGTGGGTGTTGTGCTGTAGATAATGAACATAAAAATCGCGCTCGATCCCAGGATTTAAAAAGGTTCTCGATGGAAAAAAATAAACTCAATCGCCGTGTCTTCGCTCAGGTTGCCGGTGCCGGTGCCGCTGCCATCACGCTCGCCAGATCGCAAGCCGCTGAGCAAGAAAAATCCAAACCGGTCTGGTCGGCCGGCGCAGCAGAAACCGAGGCCGATATCCCGGCCGAAGGCACGTTTCTGATCGGACCGATGCAGAAAAGCGACGGCCAAAACGACCCCCTCTTTATCCGCGCCCTGGTGCTCACCGATGGACAAACCAAACTTGCGATCGTTTCGAACGATCTGTTGGGATTTGATTTCGAGTTCAACGACCGGTTGGTCGATGCGATTCATCAAAAGACCGGCATTCCCAAGCAGCAGATCATGATCAACTGCAGCCACAACCATAACTCGCCGCTGACAATTCCCTGGAGCGAACAGTGGGAAAAAGCTAAAGACAAGCCGTGGCACCAGACGCTGCCCGGTCAGTTTGCCGAGGTGGTCGCCGAGGCCGATAGTCGACTGCAACCGGTCACCGCCCGCTACCGCCGCGAACCGACGCAAATTTCGGTCAACCGCCGCATGCCTGTTGCGCACGGCATGACCATGGCACCG
>DLCF01000034.1 GCA_002480485.1 Planctomycetaceae bacterium UBA7805 | reverse complement strand
ATGTAAACCTTACTCCGATTGCCGCTCCCGCTCGCAGGTGCCGATTTTTGCGCTGCATCTGCGGCGGCATCCGGCTGTTGGCCCTGCTTCTGTTTTTTCGTTTTCAACTCCCGTGCTGCGGTCGAGGATGCAGTCGCCTTTTTTTTGCGTGCCGGTAGCTGCCGATCGCCGGCTGCGTTTGCTGACTTGTTCTGGGATTTCCGCGCAGTCGATTCGGCCGCAGATTTTGACTGCTGCCGCAATCGCTCGCCCCCTTCAATGGCTTCGAGCTGCGTACGAAGCCTCGCATCGTAGGCCGCTTTTTTTTCACCGTTTAAAAGGCAGAGTCGGGCCTCAGCGACCTCAGTCAGCAGTTTCTGAGCCTGATCCAACTCGCTGCCCTGCGAGACCTCCTGCAGATAAGTCATCTGTCGATCTGCCGCCGCTTCAATCACGTCAGGATCAGACTCGAAGAGATTTAGCCCGAGCAGGCGGTAGTGGGTCGGCAGTCGCTCTTCCGGTGCAATGCCGAGCCACTTGTGATAAGGATCGAACTTTTTTGCCATTATACAATCGCTTGTTGATCAAACGCCGAGTTAGCCAATCGATTTTAACGGTAGGGCGGAGAGGCAGCAATCAACGCCGGTTCTGCGGAACCTAACAATGCAGTCTAAGTATCCCATGAAAAAGCCGCCGCCGGGCCGACCCGACAGCGGCTTCAAAGACCAGAACAAACTGTTAGATTCCGCCCGCAAGCTGTAGCAGTTCAGTTGCAGCAGCAAGGTGCAGGTGCCGGGGCGTAATAAACCGGGGCCGGATACACAACCGGTGCTCCGTAGTAAGCGACACGCCTCGGATAAACAACACGCCGTGGATAAACAACGCGCTGAGGATAGTAAGCCGTGTAAACCGGACCATATGCGGGATACGCCGGGTAGTAGGAATAATATCGGCGCGCTTCTGCCCGATCAGGCGCGGCGAACACCACGGCCATGGCGATCACCGCGATCAACAGACCAAATTTGATTAAACTCTTCATCGATTTGCTCCTATTGGCTCCAAAGAAGATGGGCTCCGGAGGGGACTAAAAACCGGTACGCTTGTGCCCGATCGGAACAACCGCCGTGCGCCCTCGGGATATCCAAAGAATACCAATTCCCTCGCAGCGAGAACAGCACTTGAAATGCCCCCGTCTACCTTACGCTAGCACACAAGGATTGTCGAAAGTCCATAGCAGACGGGCACCTTCGCAAAAGCGGGCACCCCATCAGCCGAAAAGAATGCGAATTTTATTGTGTTTTTTTTACCGCGGTCGGTACAATGCGCGAGGCGGTTGGGCCGTGGAATGGGAAACGAAAGAAAGTATTTATGCAACTGTTGCAGCCGTCTATCTCTGCGGTGTTTAAGTTGTCGGGAAAAAATGCGACCATCGGCGTGTTGGGGATTTTGATGCCCCTGAATGCAGCGATGACTCAGGCGCAGACCATCCAAATGCCGGCCCTCCAGCGACGCGCGGTGCGGGCCACGTTGGTCGTTCCCAATCGTGGCACGATCAACCTCGGTGGCGTCGCCGGAACAGGGCAAAGTCGGATGCGGATCGCGTCACCCTTCGTAAGTCCGCTCACGCCGACACGGTCTTTAAATAACAACCGCGGTGTGGGCAACATGCAGACAAGCGTCTGGATACATGACCTCCAGGCGATGGATGCAGCTATCCTTGCTGAAGGTCATGCATTGGCTGCGACCAAGCACTTCAATCCGCGATCCAATAAATTGACTAACCCTAAGCCTCGACCACGCAATCGACTTCCAGCCGGCAACTGAGCGATTCTAGCCCCAATGCGCTGTGGCCGGGTTAACAATTTTATTTAAAATACGACCTGCTTTATCTTTCTTGGCTAAAGCCCCCTCGCTTTTTCATCCGATAGTAGAGGTGGTCAACAAGCGAAGGGAGGCCAGTCATGCGAGCAAGGATGCGTCGCGGGGCATTGTCCCCGATTTCCTGCTTCAGCATAGGCATGCTCTGCCTTACCTGCATCGCCCCTGCTGCCGATGCACAACCCTCTGTCCGTTACTACACGGAAAACGGCGTTACATACAAGGAAACCCGCAGCACGGTGCGTCGCCCTGTGGTCGAAAAGCGAATGGAGCAGCGGGAGAAAACTGTCTACCGCGAAAAAATATCCACCAGCTATGAACCGCATACGCAATTAAATTATACGCCCGTGACTACCTATCGTTGGGAAGGTCGTTGGCACGACGTGCTGAATCCCTTCAAGACCCCATATGTCGGTTATCATCTTGTTCCCGAAACCCGATGGGAAACACGAACCGAACAAACGCAGCGGCAAGTTACACGGCGTAATCTTGTGCCCGAAAAACAAACTTATCAGGTTCCGATCACAACACATCGCTATGTCGAGGAAGAAATCGTGCATCGAACCCCGGTGCATGGGGGCGACAGACAAGCAACCACCACAGTTTCTGGTCGCGGTGCCATCGGAGGCGTTCACCGCATTGAAAACGATCCACCTCGTTACGGGTCAGCCTGGCGTGGCAGCACTACGCGCTGACACCCGGGCTAACTAAGGCCAAGATACTGATTGATTATTTTGCGGCACGACGCCGCGACTTGCGACCACTCTGGCTATCGTTGCCCCACTCCTTCGTCAACGATTCGAAGACCTCCGGCGACTCGTAGCGAACGATGTGTTTGCCTTCGGGCATGGGCCCTACCAGACCACGAAAAACCGGCATTCCTCGAAGTGCCAGGTCAGTGCTGCAGTCATCCACTCCGAGTTGGGTGTGCATTTTGAGAATCGGGTCGGCCTGGTCAAAATCTCGTGTCTGGATTTCGCCGTCCGTACCACGGGTGACAATGCGATAAATACTTTTGGGCATCAGGAAGCTCCTTAGGTTGCAGTTCATTAAAGGTCCATCCGTGGACCGTGCCTCCTTGAGCATCCCTTCGCGGGGGCAGCAGTGCGACACTCAGCCGCACCTCCAGCATCGACCTCTACCCCGTGAGAGTTGCAACTATTTGGGATTCCGCTGCATACAGGGCAGGATGCGTAGAATCGTCGCCTTGGGTACGAGCTTCACAGCCAACACCAGCGGCACCCCCTGGCAACACCTCGAGCGATCATGCCGGCTGAGAACGACGGCAAGTATCGTTTATGACGATTCTCGCTTCCAAAGCGATTACAGGAGTATTGCCCGACATTCTGAGCAAACGTACATTGTTAGTGATGTCAAATCGATTCGAGATGAAACACGCTCGACGGAGGGTACGCGAATTGGCTAGCAGCCTGACTCGAAATCAGGTGCCCCGCAAGGGGTTGGGGGTTCGAGTCCCCTGCCCTCCGCTCTTATTTCTGCTGAAAACGAGAGGTTTTGATTTTTTGGTTGTCGGGTCAGGGTCGGAGGTATCACCAAAAGTATCACCAAGTGTTGCATCCTGAGCCGTAAATCGCCTGTGAAGGTTCGCGGCGATATCCTCATGAGACAGGTCGATGTAGTAGGCCATCGTTGTCTTTATGTCAGCATGCCTCATCAGCTCTTTCAATTCGTATGGGCTTACACCTGATAATGAAAGCCGCTGCCGAAAGGCTACTCCGGTTATTGGAAGAAGAAGAGTTGGAACACCCCGGTGCCGTCGAGCGATTACCCGATAAAGAGCAGGATGGTGAAACAGAGAACGACCGTGTAAAAAGTGATAATTGATTTACCTACGGGCTTTCAATACTTGGCGATGGACCCAGGACGCAATGTTATGCAGACGTACAGCAGACTCACGCTGCTTTCCTTTCTTCTAATTATCACGGTGACGCCGGAAGATACAGATGGATCACCCATTAACGGTAGGCATGTTACTTACCATAAGAATGGAAAGATTCAGACAGAGTGTTTTTATATCAAAGGCAGGGCTCATGGTGTTTTGACCACGTGGTACGAAAACGGCAATAAAGAGATGATGGCCAGCTTTAATAATGGCGTCGCACATGGTTCAACGATCATGTGGTATAAAAATGGCAACAAAAAATCAGAGCAAGTATTTAATCTTAGCCTGATAGACGGCCTGAGCACGACATGGTACGTCAACGGCAAGATGGCAACAAGGATTAATTTCAAGCTAGGTCAGAAACATGGCCTAGAAACCCAGTGGGATAAGGATGGCAACAGGACAGTAACGATCAAATACGATAACGACAGAGAAATAAGCCGCATACTGGGGCCAGATGAACCGGGCCAACAAGAAACAATTCCTGATCAAAAACAAATACGCCCTGCCCAAAAAAAATCGCTCCCTGAGGGCGACATCCAACCGCCATCGGCGCAGCACAGAGTGTTTAAGGATATAACCCTCAAATATCGAATGCCGGCAAGATGCGTTGGCGTTGAAAATGGTGTCGCAGTACTCAAGGACAAGAACGATAAAATCAAGCGGGTGCCGATCGAAAAATTAAGCAAACGAGATCAAAAATGGCTGCGCGAAAATTTTCCTGAATCTGAATCTGAATCTGAATAAGCTCACAAGTTCATGTGACCAAATCTGGTTCACCTCACTCCTGCGATCGCAAAGCAGGGAACCTCGTAAGACGCAGGCTTTACGATCATCGCTCGAAACAACAGCCCCAAGCGTGCGACTCAAAGTCTAATCCGGTTACGGGCCGACCATTGAACGGATTGAGTCAATTGCCAATTTCTTTCGTTGCGCAAAACCCTTGTT
>DLCF01000100.1 GCA_002480485.1 Planctomycetaceae bacterium UBA7805 | reverse complement strand
AGTGAAGCGACAGTTCCAGCCACGGTAACCATGCTTGACGGAGAAAGCAGTGTTGCGTTCGACATTGCGGCCGTTGATGACAGCCTTGTCGACGGCACCCAGAATGTCACAATTTCTGCTGCTGCCGCAGGATACACAGGGGCCGGCAGCACACTCGATATTAACGATGATGATGTACCGCTCGTTTTGAGCTTGTCAATTTCTGATGAATCGATCGCAGAGAGTGCCGGCGTTGGAGCGACCTCCGCAACGGTAAATCGGACCGATGTGCGTGGTGATCTGGTGGTAACGCTCAGTAGTGACGATCCGAGCGAGGCATCGGTTCCGGCGACGGTCATTTTACTCGATGGAGAGAACAGTGCGACGTTCGAGATTGCGGCCGTTGATGACAGTCTCGTCGATGGCACTCAGAATGTCACGATTTCAGCTTCTGCAGTCGGATACACCGGTGACAGCAGATTGCTGGCTGTTACCGACGAGAATGTCACCATGATCTCCGTTATGGACAATGGGGATGCTGGATTCAGTCAACGTGGCTTTCGCTATCAGAGCAATGCTCAAGTAGTCGATGCACGTGGCGAGGACAATCATAACCTGCGAGGTGACGATGGCTGGGCCCGTTGGACTTTCTCAGATCTCGACGATGGCGCTTACCAAGTATCAGCGACCTGGGCACATAAATACGGTAATAAGTACAACGCTATCGACGCGCCTTTCTCAATCGAGGACGTGAATAGCACTGTGTTAGCGACGAAGACGGTGAACCAGATGAATACCCCGGATGAATTTGTTGACAATGGTTCAAGCTGGGATTCGCTCGCAACGGTCAACGTTACCGGGGGATCTCTTTTCGTAACTTTGGAGGCTGGCTCAAACAGTAATCGGTATACAGTTGCCGATGCTATTCGAATAGAAAAAATTGGAGATATTGCCCCGACCATTTCGCTATCGATTGCCGATGCAAAAATCTCGGAGGCAGCCGGCACTGCGACAACGACCGTCACGGTGACTCGCACCCATACCAGCGGCGACCTCGTAGTAAGCCTAGCAAGCGATGATCTGAGTGAAGCGACAGTACCCGCAACCGTTACCATTGCAGATGGTCAAAATAGTACAACATTTGACATTACCACGGTCGACGACAACGTCGCTGACGGGACTCAGTTGGTAGCGATTTCGGCGACAGCGCTCGGTTATGCCCCGGGCAATGCCACTCTTGAGGTCACCGATGATGAAGCCTCGCTAGTGGCGGTTGTCGACAACCTAGATGTCGGATTCAGCCAGAGTGGCTTCCGTTATCAGGACAACCAGCAAGTGGCCGCTGCTTATGGAGGTGATAACTACTCCCTACGGGGTGATAGCGGTACAGCGAGTTGGAATTTTGTCGGTCTGGATGATGGAATCTATCAGGTTGCCGCCACTTGGGCCCACAAATACAACAATAAGTATAATGCGGTCGATGCAACTTTCGAGCTAGAGGATGCAAGCGGTTCTCTGCTGGCAACCAAGACGGTGAATCAGCAAAATGCCCCAAGCGAGTTTGCGTATGAGGGATCCACGTGGGATAACTTGGCAACGGTACAAGTGACCGATGGTAATCTTGTCGTTCGCTTAGGACCCGGGTCCAATCCTAATCAATACGCTGTGGCCGATGCCATCCGAGTTGAGCGGATTAGCACGCTCGATCGAGCAGCTGAGTTGGATCTGGTCGATGCGGTTTTCGACGAAATGTAAAAGGTAGAAAACCGGGAGAATGGTTCATGCAGTGCCTGTACCACGATCGCCCTAACGGGCTACGTAGACCGAGGGATCATCCACGATCCAGGGGGTCGACCACGTTTTGCCATCGTCGCCGCTGAGGACATTGAAAAAGAAGGTTCGCATTTCTCGCGCCCGAAAACCATAAGGATATTGCGATGCAATGCGATCCTCGGGAGTAAGATCTTCAATTCCTTTACGGGCATAATAGTGAACCATGCCGTTGGGCGTTACCGACATGCCAAGGGTCCACCAACCGGTCTCCGTGATTGCGGGGCCCCGGTAATCTCCATTGCGGCTCGCCCGAACACGAAAAGATGCCATGTCTTGCGGCTGCTTCTCGCCTCGCTTCGGGTGGAAATCGATTAGCAGTCCCGGCCAATAAGTGTCCGGTTCGTCGCTATGGCGCGAGCGTGACCGTGGATTTGTTGGCTCACAGGCGAGCCGGAAAGCAAAAGTCGCCCCGCTGCGTCTTTCCCACCGGTCGAACGGTGCAAGATAAACCCGAGTGACGACACTGGGCATACGGCCTGATGAAATGGGGCGACCAAGGCGATACATCGTGTCGGCGATAAAATCGTCTTGTTGAGTGCGGTAACTCGGCACGCCCGGGATACCTGTTTGCAACGATCGCAACATCAGGGATCCTTCACTCCCGGGGAGTCCACCCGAAGGGGTAGGCACTCTGCGAATGAAATCAGGCTGACCTCTTTTCATACCCTCATACCATCTCCCGTTGGCCGACTTGCCGGAGGGATAATTGTGTCGGTCATTATTTTCCTCGGTACTTTTGGGCCAGTTACCGATGTAGTGCCACTCGGGATCCTCGAAGTTGTCTCCCACATGCTCAATCTTTTGGCCGGTGCCCGGAACGAGCTGTGCTAGCAGCACACCGGGAATAAAAAGTACAGACAAATAGGTGCTAGCACCGATGGCAATTTCCCTCAGTAAACGCGACATGGATACCTTTCCTCGTGGCAGATATTCACAAAAGGGCTTTCATTTTCAAAACAACCGCCCTTGGGGATGGGCCCGTTTTGATGCTCTTTGTTGGTATCGGACCTCGACGGGCGATTCCTTCAGCGGATCTAGCTACCTGGGGGCGATGAAAATAATTTACTGCTCAGAGCCCTTCGCCGATTAAGGGTACGAATCGGCAGGAAACGTTTGATCTGATCAGAGGACTCCCGGATTTCTGTTTTTCCAGCAGCTGGAGTTGCTGGTGCTGTTGCCCGATGGGAATCACGATCCGTCCACCGACACGTAGTTGCTCCCAAAGTGCAGGCGGACACCGCGGGGCCGCCGCTGCGAGCAGCACAGCGTCATACGGGGCGTAGTCCGGAAGCCCCAACGATCCATCTCCAATTCGCAGTCGGGCACTCGTATAGCCCAGATGTAAAAGTTTGCCGCTGGCTGTCCGCAACAGATCGGCGTGTCGTTCTATGCTCCAGAGGGCCCCCTGTGTACCGAGGATTTCCGCCAGGATGGCTGTCTGGTAACCACTTCCTGTACCTATTTCAAGAACCCGTTCCCTACCCGTCAAACCGAGGGCCTCACTCATCATCGCGACGATCAACGGCTGACTGATCGTCTGACCGCAGGCGATCGGTAGCGCTGCGTCGTCATAGGCGCGGTCGCGAATCTCCTCCGGAACAAAGATTTCACGCGGCACCTTCCGCAACGCCGCGATCACGAGCGGATCAGATATGCCGCGGCACGTAAGTTGATCGGCGACCATTCTTTCCCGTAAATAGTCCCACGATAGTGACTTGGCCATTACAATCAATCGAAAGTTTCACCTGAGGTGACGAGAGGAGCATCGCTGCTGGTTGCGGTGCGTTGCCAGTCTTCCAAATGCAGTTCAACATTTCTTTGGCCACGAAAAGTATTAATCACCGGCCGAAATGCTACGGCGACCAAGTCGGTAAGTTGTTGTAATTCATTGGCCCAATAACCCTTTCCAAAGGCAACTCCTCGTAGTGCGAGGCCGTTCTGCACTACCCGCAACGCCAGGTGCTTATCACCATTACCGATGGTCCGGGGATCGCGAATTTCGATCTGGCTGCTGCAAAGAAGCGGCCGACGATTTCCTTGACCGAAGGGCTCCAAGCGTTCCATTTGCTCGACTGTCTGCAGTGTGAGCCCACTGAGGGGGACCTCGGCATCAATGTTCAGGTCTAATTGCTGTGTTGCACCGTTACTCTGAGCATCGACATACTCGCAAAAGGCAATTCGGAACCGATCCAGGTTATCTGCCTCACATTGGAATCCGGCCGCTGCGGCATGCCCGCCATGACCAAGCAGGTAAGGATCACAGGCCTGCAGAGCCCGCACAAGATTAAAGCCGGGGATGCTGCGACCACTCCCGACACCTGGTTGAACGCCCATCTCATCAAGGGAGGTGACCAGAACCGGACAATGATATTTTTCAGCCAATCTGCCGGCGACAATTCCAATGACCCCTTTATGCCAGCCTGTGCCCCCCAGGACCAGTGCGCTGTGGCTGCCGGCATCCAGTTGTGCTTGAGCCTGTTTGTTGGCAGCAAGATAGACGCTGCGCTCAATACTCTCACGGCTTTTATTGAGTTCGTGCAGATAATCGGCTAATGACCGAGCGCGCGACAGGTCATCGGTCGTCAAAAGTTCAACTGCCAGGGGTGCTTGCCCCAGGCGGCCTGCTGCATTAAGGCGGGGTGCAATCGTGAAGCCGATATCCTCACCGCCCAGGCGTTTTTTTTCAGATAATCCGGTGATATTCATCAGGGCTGCGAGCCCCGGAACGGGTTGTCGCAGAAGACTGCCCAGGCCGTGGTGGACTAATGATCGATTCTCATCCAGCAGTGGCACGACATCAGCCACCGTACCAATTGCCGCAAGACCAACCGCCTGTAGAAGAAATGTTTTGAGTTGCGGAGTAACTCGCTTACTTTTACTTTTATGCTGGCACAACCCCCATGCCAGTTTAAAGGCAACGCCAGCCCCGCATAGACCGGCAAATGGATACGGCATGGAGGGAAGGCCCGGATGCAGGATCGCGACAGCATCAGGCAGTCGTTCTCCCGGCGCGTGGTGGTCAGTCACAATCAGGTCAAGTCCCAGTTGTTGGGCGACCTCCGCCTCTTCTGCACTAGCAATCCCGCAATCTACTGTGATTACTAATGCGATCCCGTCTGCGGCAAATTGTGCCAGGCGATCCGCTTTCAGTCCGTAGCCATCGCCCAGTCGGTTGGGAATGAAATAGCGAACGTCACCACCGAGCAATTTCAAGCACCGATAAAGAATTGCTGTTGCTGTAATCCCATCGGCATCATAATCCCCATGGATCATGATAGATTGTTTGTTCGCGATCGCATCCATGATGCGATTGACGGCCGGACCGATCCCCGGGAAATTCTCCGGGTCGCGCATGTCCGATAGCTTGGGATGCAGAAAAGATTCGGCAGCCTCGGCCTGATCGATTCCCCGGGTGAGGAGTAGTTGCGCGACGATCGCAGGGATGCCTGCTGTTTGTTGCAGTGCATTGATTTTCTGTTGATCGTGGGGCGCTATCCGCCACTTGCGTTCGGGTGCATCCTGCATGCGTCTCTCGAGGCCGGAGGTCGCCCAGCTCTGGCTCTGGTGGGCATTGTATGCTCACCAAACAGCCTATTTCTTTTTTTCCACGTGCAAAGTGTGCTTCCGTAAACGGGGGCTATACTTCTTAAGACGAAGCTTTTCGCCACCCGGTTTCCTGCGGATTGTGTAGTTGTAATCGCCTGTCTCTTCACAGACGAGAAACAAGGTTTCCATTTTTTTCTTCGCCATCGTCTTCGCTTCTACTAAGATTCAGTCCTGATAAAAAGTGCGAAATCTTCACCGTCGTTCGCCCTTCTGTCGAACCTTATTGTATCGATTCATTGCATCCTGCGAACAGTCCCCGGCATTTTGACAGAAAGTCTGGGAATTGCTGCCACAGACCTGATTCCGAGCAATTTTTCCCGCTTTAGTGGGTACTTTACTGAGTGATGGTTTGTCAGTGGCGTCTCGTTTTTTTATAATGATTTGTAGCACGAAACATTGAATTTGTCTGCGAAAAGCTCGGTTTAGAGCATCACTAACCACTTCCTAAAGGCACTAAAACGATGGGTAAGCCTCCGAAAAGAAATGCACAACGCTCGGCAGAGCAAGAGTCGCTCCGTGCAAAAGCTGCGACGGCTACCGAGTCTGATGCAGAAGATGAAGATGATGAAGTAGAACCGGGTGAAGAGAGCGGATTTGGCATTTGGCTGCGCCAGAGCCCAAGCTGGTTGATCAGCATGGT